>OMIV01000293.1 GCA_900299185.1 Planctomycetaceae bacterium | reverse complement strand
TAAGAAACCAGTCGACATCCGAAATCGCGTGGCGAGACAACATGTTGAGCCTTCCGTGGCAGGAGTGGAAAACCGACCTCTATCCCATACTCCTCTCTAATGTCCACACGGCCTAGGCACTTTGGAAATTCGGAATTGGCGACTGTCAGTCTTCTTCCAGACGTTAGAAACATCGTGTCGCCCGTTTTGAATCTTCGAAGTGCCTGGTTAGTGCAATCAAATCGCGAGAGTGATTAGTCGGCAACTTCAGCCTGTTTCTTATCTGGTAAGCATCTCCCAGGATTCTCTGTGTTCTCGGTGCCTCTGTGTTTCAACGGCTTTGGCATAGCCCTCTTGCTCAGACGAAATACGCTGAAACACAGAGGCACTGGGGACACAGAGGAGAACGGCGGAGAGCAATCGATCTCCCGGAAACGCCTTCCAATTTGGGCCGGTATCGGGACAGACAAGCTGCACTTTGTCGTAACCGCACTTAGCACTTTTCATCGCGCGCTCGCCGGACTCCTGATTGAGCCAGTTCTAGGTTGAAAGCAATCGAGCGAACATCACGAGCCCAACCAGTCCGACGGTGACGCCCACGAGAACCCCGAGTAGCGGCAGTTCTGAGCCTCCGGGAATACAGGCTAGTAGGTCGTTCATGGTTCGTCTTTCGGTGAAGTGTTTGGGGAGCGTCTGTCATGCATTACGGCCGCGACGACGTCAGTCAAACACGCTTTCCACGACGACCCCGACGAGCTTGATCGACAGGAACAAGCCACCAATCCCGAGCGCAGTGAAAAGAACGAGGTCCCGAAACAGCGAGTCAAACAAGTTTCCATAACCGCAGGCCAACAAGTCGTTCATGATTCTTCTCCGAGTTCAGTTTTGAAGTGCTTCACTGAACTCGAAGGACGCAAATTGAGGCCAGATATCACGCGAGATTTCTCTCGAAACACTGAATGACTTCAGCGAACTGTTGGACGCAGCCGGACCACGACCGCCGGCGGAATGTCGGGACGCTTTGGCCACGAGAACACGTTCTTGCCCTTTTGCTGCCACGGAAAGCAGGGCTCTTCGAAGCCATCCACTACAAAGCCCGCTTTGAACGCGACATTGAAGAGCGTCTGAAAGGTACGGTGCATCAAGTAATGCGGCTCAGGCTGATGCAGCAGACCACGGGTGTAGCTCCAGCCTTCGGACTTATAGCGCGTCACTTTCACGCCGTAGATGTGTTCGAGCCGTCCGTCTTGTTCCTCTAGCTCAGCAGTCATCACGGGACTGTTCGAGTTAAAGCAGGGATGTGGAATGGAAAATACAAACCGACCTCCCGGCTTCAGCGCTCGATGAACCGCTCGCAGCAAGGGATCGAGCGGATCGAAATCCATGATCGCCATCGACGAGACAGCCGCATCGAAACGCTGCTCGCCCAACTGCTCCAAGCCTGCTTCATCGGTCGCGTCCTGCACGAAGTAGTCGACGTTGAGCCCCACTGACTTCGTTCGCTCACGAGCTCGTTCGATAAAGTGAGGCGCCCCATCGAAGCCCGTCACGATCGCTCCGGCAGCAGCCATCCGTCGCGAGTAGTTTCCGTTACCACACGCCACATCCAGCACGGTCTCGCCGGGTTGCAGCGCGAGCAATTGGTCGGTTGCAGGCATGATCAGAGTCTGTTGAAACTGATTGCCATCGTCGCCCACGAAGTCATCCCAATACGGAGCGATGCGTTCCCAGATGCCGAGATAATCAGGCTGCATGTTGTTTCCACTCGGGACGATGGCTCGTCCCATTTCCATTTCGAACGTCAAACCCATGAAGAGCACTCGTCAGATAGCCGCCTTCGGCCGTCCAAGAGTTATGCGAATCGCTGAGCGACTCGCCTACGTAGCTCAGTCGCTCCGCGACTGAGATTGGCGACTCAAAGTCATAACCTTGAAGACGCGCTACTCATTTCAACTCGCGATCGGCAGGTCGATAGAGCAACGCGATGGGCAAAGTCATCAACGCTAAGAGACCAAAGACCGATGAAGGCGGCAGCTTGAAGGCGTCCTCAACGATGAAGCCATTCGTGACTGCAATCAGTTTGCCGACCAGTCCGACAAAGGCCGCCGACAACAGAATGCCCAGCCAATTCACAAGATTCATCGTCCCGATCATGCGACCTTTGAATTCATCAGGTGGGCTCGATTGCAGGACCACTTGCAGCGGTACGACAAACAAACCGGCCGATGCCCCGAGTTCGACCATAGCGAGTCGCGCGAGGAACTCGGCCCAATTCAGGGTCGTCAACATGCTGCTAAACGACTCTTGCGCCACCACCGTCTTTGGCATGGATCGAGCCAACAAGCTGATTCCCACCAGCGAAGCACAACCAATGACGATGCCAAATGCACCGAGTCGGACCACGCCAAAGTTGATGGGCTGACTCGATAACTTCCCAGCCGCGACGCATCCCAGCGCGATGCCTACGCTCAAGAAGGAAAGCAACAAACTCGTTCGACCGTCCGCCAAGTTCAGCTCAACCTTGCCCAACACATTGGCGGACAAGTTCACGACTCCGCCCAAGAACCAAAACACGGAAGTGAGCAGTAGGACTCCGAATAAGAAGCGGTCGGCTCGCAACATGCGCCAGGTATCGGGGCTCAATCCCAAAGCCGCCCATTGAAACTTCAATCCGGGCTGAGCAGGCTTGGTCTTCCTGAGTAGTAAAACGCACATCAATCCAAACAGAGCGATCACCACTGAGGCTAGGCTGAGCTTCCACAGAGCGTGCTCGCCTTCCAGTCGCTCTTTGCCAAACCCGGCAGCCGCTTGACCGAGGATGATGGCCACGAAGGTCGTCATCTGAAACACGCCGTTGATCTGCGGTAAGTCTCGCTTTGGGAACAGCTCGGGCAGCACGCCGTATTTGCACGGCCCAAAGAACGTGCTGTGCAAGCTCAGCAGAAACAGCACGACAAACACCGGCCACAACAGCGACGTTCGAAACGCGATCACTCCCGACAAAGTGATGCCAATCTCCAGAGCCTTATAGAGCACGATCCCGGCTTGCTTGCTGGTGCGATCCGAGACAAACCCCGCCAGACCAGAGAACAAGACCCACGGCAAGGCGAAGGTCATTTGAGCGAGCGACTGATAAGCATTGGGTTCACGACCTTCGCGAACGGCAACATCCACGCACAGCAACAGCACCAACTGCTTAAAGAGGTTGTCGTTGAAGGCTCCGAGGAATTGGCCAGAGGTCAGCCCCCAAAACGAACGATCGCGAAACGCCGACGTGCCAGCAGGTTGATTGGCGAGTGAATCCGGCATGTGGGTCCAATGGCTGATGTTCGAAGCAGGGAAAGAGGCCGGATCTTGAGCCCACAAGACGGGCCACTCAAGCGGTTTGATCGACCTTGGAGGTTGGACTAACTTCCCGCCCCTTTTCCGCAGTTTTTGGTAGCGGCTCAGCATGAGAAGGCTCAATCACAATGCCACAGCTACCGTCACGTTATCTCTTCAGGAGCAAGTTTAAGTCATGGCCACGGAACGCACTCTCGTCCTCTTCAAGCCCGATGCCGTTCAACGTCGATTGGTCGGCGAGCTTTACTCGCGCTTTGAGCGCAAGGGGCTCAAGGTTGTTGGCCTCAAGCTGTTGAAGGTCACTCCCGAACTGTCGAAGCAGCATTACGCCGAGCACGTCTCGAAGCCGTTCTATCCCATGCTGGAAGAATTCATCACATCCGGCCCGATCGTCGCTTTGTGTCTGGAAGGACCAGAAGCAGTCTCGGTCGTGCGCGGCATGATGGGACCGACGAACGGTCGCGCCGCTGCTCCGGGCACCATTCGCGGCGACTTCGGAGTCAGCCGTCAGATGAATCTCGTACATGGCAGCGACAGCACCGACGCTTCAGCTCGCGAAATCGCGATCTACTTCAAGCCCGAAGAGTTGGTCTCTTACGAGCCAACTCTCAGCGGTTGGGTTTGCGCATCCGACGAGAAGTAAGGCTTCGCTGGTCCGATCATCGGCCAATCGAGGGGCACGTTTTTGACGTGCCCCTTTTTTTGTTTGGTCTTCGCAGACTCGCGACATTGATCGAGCGTCAGTAACCACAACGTTGTGAAGTCGTGAAAGCTCCGTCGCCACGAATGAAACACTGATAAGACCAAATCCCCAGCGCGTCGTGTAGGACTCAACACACACGAGATCGACGGAATCCAGCAAAGAAGTCTCACGCGGAGGCGGGGATCACAGAGTTTGAATAGCACAGAACACAGTCTTCTCTGCGACCACTGCGTGATGACTCAGGTGTTACTTGAAGAACGCGGCCTTGAGTTCGTCGATGACCGCATCAGACATTGGCACCAAAGGTCCCAACGCGCGGCTGTTGATCATTGCCTCGGCGGTTGATTCCAAAACTTCCAAGCGATCGAAAGCATCCAACACGCTCGTGCCAACCACCATCACTCCATCGTTGTCGAGCAGCATGATGGGCTGATCGATCCGCATGCGATCGGCCAGTTCGCGTCCGTCGCCCACTCGCGATCCAAACGGCGAACGTTGCACGTCCCGCAAGAAGATGTAGCTCTCGGGAATGGTCCGCGTATCGAGATCCGAATCCGTCACACTGAAGGCCGTCGCGTTAACGGGATACGCATTGATGACCGCTTCAACTCCCGGCTGTTGCTGATAGATCGCTCGATGACTGGCCGTGGAACTGCTTGGAGTCTGACCTGATTCAGGCTCCCCGTTGGTAATCAGCACAATGTCCTCGGCGGCCAAGTGATTGCGGTCGACTCGATGTGGAGTGATGAGGAACTCCGTTTCGCTGAGTCGCGCGGACAGCGCACCTTGAGTGCTAATCATCAAACGCTGTTGGTAGCTACGACGAACAAAGTCGACGATCTGACGTCGCAATTCTTTCTCGCGACTGCCGACCGCCCGAGTCGTCGGCGCTCCACCAAACGAACCTCTCCGACCAACCGACGCCGGAGCACCGATCTGCGAGTCGCCCAAGTAGCGAACGGCTCCTAAATGCGATGCCTTGATCACCGTCTTGGCGGCGAACTCCAACGTCTCAAAGCGGTCAAAGGCAGACTGCAAACAATCGCCGCCGGTTACGACTCCATGATTCTCAAGCACCACGCAGTGATGCCCCTTGGCAAATGTCTCGGCGATGTTGCGTCCTAACGCACTGCTACCCGGCAACGCGTACGGAGCAAACCCAACCTCACCGCAGATACGAGCCGACTGATTGAGAACTCGGACATCAGGCACTTGTCGGCAAATGCTGAAGGCCACCAGCGCGACCGGATGCGCATGCACGATCGACCGAATATCCGGTCGAGCCGCATAGATCGCTTGATGAAACGGCAACTCGGACGAAGGCCGATGTCGACCTTCAATCGTGCCATCCGCTTTGACCAACACGACATCGTCTCGACGCAACGCTCCCTTATCGAGCCGAGCCGGAGTGATCCACACATCGCCGTTGTCTTCACGAATCGACAAGTTGCCGCCAGAGGTGGTCGTCATCCTCAATCGATAGATGCGGTCCATGAAGCGAAGGAGTTCGTCACGTGGATGTTCGAGAGCTGTCATGAAGGAGATTTCTTTGAAGAGTGACACTGGTTTGACGAGACGTTTGACGACTCCAACTCGTTCCGAGGCAGAGCGTGGGAACGAGATTCAATCGCGCGATGCTTTCGCGAAGTGAGCATCGAACTGCCGTCGGACGCTGTTGCGAAGGTCTGCGGAGATAACGGGCTTGAGTAAGAACTCCGACACGCCAGCAGCGAGCGCGGCTTCGATCGTTGGTGGTTCGGCATGACCGCTCAACATGACCACTGGCCAGTGGACTCCACGCTCGCGCAACAACTGCACGAGTTGCATCCCGGACATTCCCGGCATCCGATAGTCGATCAGCAAACATCCCGGCTGCAGGTCTGCAAACGCCGCTAGGAACTCTTCGGCGCTGACGAATGCGGTTACTTTCCAACCACTCAACTCCAGCAGCATCTGAGTCGCCAGGCGGCCGTCGGCATCGTCTTCGATGATGTAGACGATGTTTGAAGTCGTCGTCATACCGACGTCCTCGCTTCAGCCATCGGCAGCCAGAGTCGAAAGGTTGTTCCTGTCTGACCGGTCTGCGAGACCTCAATGAGACCCCCGTGGTCCTCCAAGATTGACCGGCTGATCGCTAGGCCCATCCCCATTCCTTCACTCTTCGTCGATTCAAACGGAGCAAACACCTTCGAGAGCTTCTCAGGTGCAATTCCAATTCCAGTATCTGATAGCCGCATCTCGTAACCGTCGGGACTCGCGGTAATCGTGATCTCAATCTCTCGCTGATTTTGTGGAACATTAGCCATCGCTTCGCACGCATTGCGGACCAAGTTCACGATCACTTGTTGAATCTGCACGGGGTCAACACAAATGAAGCAACCGGTCTCGGGCAGCTTCAAAGTCACTCGAACGGCCATGTGTCTGACATCTGTTGTCATCAGTTCCAAGGCATCTCGGATGAGTTCCTTCAGATCCGACTGCACTCTGACGCGCGGACCGCGCCGAACAAAGTTCTGCAACCGACGAACGGTGGCTGCACTCTGTTGAGTGAGTCCCACGATCTTGCCTGTTAGCTCGTGCAATCGACCACAAACCACGGGCTCATTCGATTCGGTCAGAGCATCCAAGACTCCGGCATACATGGAAGTCGCATGCAGAGGTTGATGCAGCTCATGAGCGATTCCGGCAACTAGCTCACCCATCGTTGTTAGTCGGCTGACATGTACTAGTTGGTCCTGCTGCTCCTTCAAGCTGGCTTCGCTCTCGCGCCGCAATCGTTCTTCTTCAAGCCGCCACTCGGTCTCTGTCGTGAGCTGTTGAAGAGCAACTTCGAGTTCACGTTGCCGTTGAAAAGACTCCCGTTGAGACCGAAACGCACGACGCAAGCTCATCAGTTGGCTCTCGTAAACGATGAAGCCTACAGCTGGCACAGCGACAAAGAAGATTAAAAACTCGTCCACTCCATATGGCCTATCAGCCAACGACCATGCCACGACCGAAGCGATTGCTTGAGCGACTTGCAAGACGATGACTGCCGATAAGGTGAAGCAGTACGAACTGCATGCCACTCCCACAACGACGATGGCTCGCCCCGCTTCTTCGTCGGGTCGCACCATTGTGCTGGCTGCTGCGGGAATCAAATAGAGCATCGAAAACAACGACGTGATGGCGTCGACATGACGACGTTGCTCAAGCCAAGACTGGCAGAGCAGCTTCAAATTCATCGATGCGACAGCAGTCGCGAAGAAGACATACCCCAACTCATGGCTTTGAAGATCACCATAAGAAAAGATCGCAGCCGGGCCTGAAATCAACATGATGACTTCAGCAATGCTGGTATATGGAAAGACTTTCCGAACTTGCAGACGTTTGAAATACGTCTCCTCTGAGTCGGTCGGATCAATCGTTGAATCGCCAGCACCAAATGAAAACAGCGACATGCGTTTGGTTCCAAAGTCATCGCAACCAGGTAGCGCTACTGAGGTGACTTTGGTCCGTTGAAGATGGCCTGGCAACCCAGACTCGCAAGCATCCAGCACCCACCTGCTACAGCGACGGAATCGGAAACGTCATCATGCACAGCGACGGAGAATTCCAACCGTCAATTGAACTCGCAGATCGTTGAAGATGACCATTGCGAGTACGGCCCATTCCGTTTGTTTTCATCACTCCAGCACCGGTGAGTTTGTGGAAGATCAAGAACGACAACGACTCTTGGCTCAGTATGCCGAGATCGCATCTCTAGCCGGTGGGTTGGCCCACGAAATTCGCAATCCGCTCTCGACCATCACGCTCAATCTCGAACTACTGATTGAGGACGTCGAAGCGAGTGAGACGCCCCGCGATCGTCGAATGCTGGGGAAGCTTCGCAAGGTGCAAGCCGAATGCGGGCATCTCAACGACATCGTCAATGCGTTCTTGCAGTTCGCGCGAGCGGGTGAGATTCAGCTCGTTGATGCCGACCTGAACTCTGTCGTGCGAGACTTCGTCGACTTCTATCGCCCGACGGCCGCCGAACACCGCATCGATATCAGCCCTCATCTGGAAGCGAACTTACCGCCCGTGCGACTCGATCGGTCATTGATGCGCCAGGTCTTACAGAACCTCGCTCAGAACGCACTGCAAGCCATGCCTTCGGGAGGACTTCTCGAACTGCAAACGTTCTCGCGAGATTCCAAGGTCCGTTTGGAATTCATCGATACCGGTACCGGCATGGAGGAGAAGACTCGATCGAAGCTGTTCCACGTCTTCTATTCCACCAAACCCAACGGCAGCGGACTCGGCTTGCCGACCGTTCGCAAAATCGTCGAAGCCCACGGCGGGACAATCACGTGTGAAAGCGAACTCGGGAAAGGCACCCGCTTCTCGATCGCGTTGCCGATTGTGGAATAGTTCGAACACACCGCATGCTTTAGTTGGGCATCAATCACAAGTCTGAATGACTCAATAAGAACGACCGCCAAAAAGGATCGTTACATGAAGTCTCTCGCCGCGAGTTTGTTGGCGATATGCCTATGCCACGTTGCGTTAGCAGCACCTCCACAGCAATTAACCACTGACGGACGACTGAAGCGAGATCCTGTTATCTCCAAGCCAGATGGTTCGGAACTGATCTACGTGCTGCTGGAAAAGCCCAACCAACTACGACTGATGAAGCTGTCGCTCAAGGACGGTTCTGTTTCGACAGTGCATCCCGATGAAACTCGATCGGAGTTTGAACCCGCTGTCTCCCGAGACGGCCGGTTTCTGGCCTTCGTGCAGAACCGAGGCAACCTAAGTCTTGCGCTCGTCATTCAGGATCTTGTCGAGAACAAGCAAACCGAGATTCCCCCCGGCGGCGGCTTTTCAGGGATGCACTCACCGGCGATCTCGCCGAATAGCTCGCGCGTGCTTTACAGCTATCCCGAGGAAGGCCGACAGCATCTCTTTGAGTGTTCTGTTCTCGCCGAGAACAAGAAGCGACTCGTCGATTCCGAAGGCATCAACAATTGGCCGGACTTTTCGCCTGACGGTCAGCGCGTGGTCTTTGGTTCGTCGCGCGATGATGACTTCGAGATCTATGTCATGAACGCTGACGGCACCGGACAGAAGCGACTGACAGACAGCTCGAAGCAAGACTTGCGACCAAGGTTTTCTCCCGACGGCAAACGCATCGCGTTTACGAGCAACCGGGATGGCAATTACGAGATCTACCTGATGAAGGCAGATGGCACAGACCAAAAGCGATTGACCAATCGACCCGAGCAAGATGACTGCGCTTGCTGGGCTCCTGACGGGAAGTCATTGATCGTCGTCAGCGAGCACGCCGGCCGATTTGACCTCTTTCGCATCGCGGTTGATGAGTAAGTGAGTTCGCCGGATTCATTCGTAATGAAACCGCGCCTGAAGAAAGTCGATGCGTGTCGCCTCTACGCGGTAGACCAACCGGTGCTCAGAGTTAATTCTGCGAGACCTACAACCTGCGAGATTGTTCGACAGTGGCTCTGGTTTTCCGATGCCTCCAAATGGATCGCGCATCACCGCTTCCACCAACTCCAGAATCTTCAATGCAGTCCGGCGATCGGTTTTAACCCAGTGCTCTAAATCCTCGCGAAACGTTGCTTGAAAAACGGACTCACGCTGCCGCTCAGGAATTGGAGGCAAGATCTAACTCCCGGCGAAGTTCATCAACCGAGCACGAATCACCCTCATTCCGATGGCTCATCTCCAAAGCCGACAGCAACCGACGGGCGTTAGCAGGGGAACTCATGAGGTATGCAGTCTCTTGCAGACTGCGCCATTCATCAGCGCGGACAACAACCACATCCGGATAACCGTCTCGTTCGATGACGACAGGGGCTCGACTTTCAATTGCCTCATCGCACACGGAGTCCAAGGTTCGAACAGCCGATGCTACTGACATAGTAAGTGCTCCCAAGAAGCTGACTTACCCGCGCGGATGGCAGCGGGAGTGGATGGCCTTTAGACGGCTATGTTCTACGTGAGTGTAGATCTGAGTTGTTTGAATGCTCGCGTGGCCCAACATCTCTTGCAAAGCTCGAATTTCAGCACCGCCAGCCAACATGTGAGTGGCAAAGCTATGCCTCAAGGTATGGGGGCTGACCTCTTTGGCGCAACCTGTTCGAGAAGCGTATTTCTTCACGATCTTCCACACGCCGATGCGATCAAGCTGCTTGCCTCGCGCATTCACGAACAACCACGGTGAGTCGCCATCACCCACCAGCTTGCGACGTTCGTGATCGATGTAAGCCTCGACCGCCGACACGGCGACAGGGTTAAGCCCCACAATTCGTTCTTTGCTTCCCTTGCCGATGCACCGCGCGTAACGCTCTTTGAGAAACACGCCATTCAGCTTCAAGTTGCAAACTTCGGAAGCGCGACAACCCGTTGCATACAGCAGGCACAACACCGCTCGATCTCGCAACGGTCGACGATCACCGACAGTGGGAGCAAGCAGCAATCGATCAACCGCATCGGGGCTTAAAACCTTCGGCAAGTACTCCCACAACTTCGGTGAATTCATCAAGTCGGCGACCGACTGTTCGAGGATGCTCTCCAGCACGAGGTACCGAAACAGCATTTTGATCGCGACCATGTGCCGAGCGATCGTCGTCGCTGCGAGGTTCCGGTCATGCAGGTTCTGGAGATATTCGCTCAATGTGCCCAGTGTGACCTCGTTCGGGTTGGCCGGGCCTTTGTCCTGATACCACACCGCGAACTGTTCTAAGTCCGAGCCGTACGCCTTGATGCTGTTCTTCGCGAGACCGCATTCCGCTTCGAGGTACTGCAAGAACGGAACGACTTGAGCCACGACCCAATTGCGACGCGGAGCATTGGCAGACTTAACCGGCGGTCTTTTGCGAAGGGGCATGGAAGCGAAGTCCTTGGTCCGTAGTCAGTCGTCCTTGGTCGTTGAATGGCAGTTCCACTGACGAACTAGAAACGCCAGTCAGAGATCAGTCTCACGCAGAGGCGCAGGGGTCGCAGAGATTCAAACTTAAGCAACTTGGTCTTCTCCGCGTTCTCTGTACCTCTGCGTGAGCAACATCGTTCGAGTTCGATTGAGTATGTGATTTGGAATACAGCGGGCACCAACATATCCAACAAAAAGGGACCGATCGCCCGGCGTGACGAGTTTCTTCATCACGTCAGGCGATGGTCCCTTCGACCGTCTTTCAGTCTCGCTTAAGGTCGCGATTCTCTGAAGACCGACATTCCGCTACTTCAACTTCTTGATGCGGATATTGCGGAACTCAACGGCGTCACCGTGTCCGGCAAATCCGAAGAAGCCTTCTGTTCGCTCTTTGCCGGGATGCGGACTCTTGGCCATGTACTCGGTGATCTTGCTGAGGTCCGTATCCAGAATCGTCGAGCCGTTGAGTTCGACCTTGATCGTCGAACCCTTCACCGTGACTTCCTGATAGTTCCACTCACCAGTTGGTCGGTGATAGCCACGAGCCGCAGCGGCCATGCCGTAAGCAGAGCCGTGATACTGCCGAGTATCGAGCTTCGCGTACTTCGGAGATTCGTTGTCGAGCACTTGCAGCTCGCACATGCCGACATAAGCCGTATCGCCCTGGCCGGGGTAACGAATGGCAAGACCGTTGTTGCCACCTTCAGGAATCCTGATCTCGAGCTTCACCTGGAAGTCGCTCAGAGTCTCGTTGAAGTAGATCGTTCCGCCCTTGCCCTTCTTGCAACGCACGGCGCCGTCAACCACGTCGTATTGATCAACCGGACCGCCCCAGCCCGTGAAGTCCTTGCCATTGAAGACCGACGTGAAGCCTTCGTCGCTGCCGCTCAAAGTCTTCGCAGCTTCTTCTGCTCCGATTTCACGAATGAAGATGTTGCGCCAGCGGATCTCGCCACCATGCGTTTGCAGTTGGATCGGACCCGTCGCAAACAGTGGAGCCTTGCGGTCCCAGAAGTTATCCAACACGGCGTCATCCACGACGAGCTTGTCGTTCAACCACACCCAGGTGCGGGCTCCGATTTGCTTGATCTTGAACTTGTTCCATTCGCCGAACGGCTTGTCGGCCAACACCAGAGGATCTTTGCCTTTGGCACCGGCAGAATTATTCCACAAGCCGCCCGACCCCTTGTCGGCACCGAGGTTCCACTTGCCGCCTTCTTTGGTGAAGTCCCAGATTTGCACCTGAGGAGTGGCCTTCAGATAGATGCCGCTATCGGCCTTGGCGACCGTCTTGTAGTCGATCATGAACTCGTAGCTGCCGTAGTCCTTGCCCGTGGTCAGGTACGTGCCGAAGCCGTCATTGACGAGATCTCCTTCTTGCACGGTCCAGTGCTTGACGGCGTCTTCCCAATTCTTGGCCCACATGGCATCCGCTTCTTCCTGCTTCATCTCCTTGATCTTGCGAGGATCGAAGTGAGGCAGCGCGCGCCAGCCGTTGATGTCCTTGCCATTGAACAACGCCGTGAAGCCTTCCGGCGGAACGTTGTCACGATCACCTGCATACTTTTCCGCAGCGGTCGCACTGCCAAGCAGGGCAGTTCCCACCAACGCCGCCGACAAACCTGCCAACCATCGCTTCATGAAAGCACTCCGAGAGAGAGAATTAAAAGTGAGCCGACACGCGACGCGAAGAGCGATGCGTCTCGGGGTCGTCGATCGCGATTGAGCCCTCTTAAATAGAGCTGCCCCGAGTGAATCAGCTTGTCGCGCGAATCACGACAGCAATCGAGCGACGACGCGGTGGAAGGTAGGCTCATCAACCTACTCGCGAAAGCGAAGCCCGATGCGTCAAGCACTCGCTGAATCCCACATTCTCAACTCGCAGAAAGCCCCCTCATGCAAATCCAATCGTGCGACCAACTGACACAGAAAAAGTGCCTGCCCTGCGAAGGCGGAGTGGCCAAGTTCTCTCGCGAGGAAGCGCAACAGCAGCTTCAACAACTTCATGGCTGGGAGCTAACCGCCAACAGCGATCGCATCCGCAAGACTTGGGTCGTGAAGAACTTCACGGCCGCGATGCGCTTCTTCGAACTGGTTGCCAAAGTCAGCGAAGACGAAGCTCATCACCCGGACCTGCACCTTGAGCGCTACCGCCACGTGACCATCGAACTCTGGACCCACGCCATCGGCGGCCTGTCCGAGAATGACTTCATCTGCGCCGCCAAGATCGACCAACTCCCCATCGAGCTGCGAACGGTATAAGACCAAGGCTAACCCAGCGACGCCCAATCGCCATTAGCCAATAGATCCGCTCGATCCGTCGCGCCGGTTCAACCTGAAGTTGGTTTCCATGCAGCAGGACCAAAAGCAGAACAATTCAAACTGGTAGGCGCATCCTTTCGAATGGCTCTGTCCCCTCTTTGCTGCAGTCCCGAGCACGGTAGAGCTTCCGTATTGCTCGGCGTCTGCCATTCAAGGTGGTTCGGTGGTTCGCCCGTGCTGTATTCAAGCCGTCCTAATCAACGTGTTCCTCTCCCCTGCCGCAACTACGAAGACGTGCCTCTTATGAAAAGACCAGATCTCGACTTCGGAGTAATGGAATACAACGGAATCGACGCTTGGGATTGCCGAGTGCAATTCAGCTTCCCACATAAGAACACACAATTCTTCGCAATCCATTTATGGGCACGAGAAAATGGTCCGACTGAAAAACAGCGACTGCGATTAAGGGGATTGAAGAATCGGTATGAATCTCTTTGGCCTGAGATTGCCTCCCGAATCATCACTGTTCACGAGCGCCTTCGAACAACCAACGATGTTGGAGCGGCAATGTCCGAACGACTTTCTGTTCATATCGGCGAGCATGCTGAGGACTCAGTCGAAATTGTGATCGACATCAAACTACCCGGTGAAAGCTACCGTGGGTATTTCATATCACTCGAAGAATGGAAGATCGGTAATGCTGTTCCGGCTGATTGAATGTTGCCGTTCGAACCAAATGAAATAGAACATCCAGCCTGGGGGGGTACGTAAAGCACCAGCCATAATGCTCGAAACACGATGGATCCGTGCTCGAGATGACGAAGTCATGTGCTCCTATTCATTACAGCCAACATCACATTTGCAACTTCAGTCGGATGCGTGAGCGGCAACACATGCCCGCCGTCACGAATAATGACATCGGGATCCGTGTAGCGAACAGGAAATGTTGTGTCTCGATCGCCGTGAATGTGACAGACAGGGACTGAAAGTGGCACTCGATCTGGTTTCCATTGCAGTACGGCAGATGTCGCCCATCGATGCCAGGCTCCTGCAGGGCCTGCAAGCTTTGTGATTCGAGTTGTTGACCTCGTGCGAACCCGTTTCGGAACAGCGATAGCGAAATGGCCAATCGCATTGAGGATTTGTTGGCAATGGTTTCCGGCAATGAATCGCCATATTCGAAACCAGGGCGGCAATTGATCTTGATCACGGATGCTGGATATGAGGAAGCAACCGTGAGGCTGAATGATTCGCGACAATTCAATCGCAACAATGCCGCCAAACGAGACACCACCAATGAAGCACTCGGATGTGGGAATTGTCTGGGCGAGCCGTTGAGCATATGCGGTAATCGGCTCGTTGGGATTGGGATCAAGCCAATTTATGACAGTGCAATTTGGCAACAACGGTAGAAGTCGCGAGAAAACGTGGTCGTCGGGTGTCATGCCGGGCAACAAGTAGAGGGGTGCATCAGATTTCACAATGGTCTCGTACGACATAACTAAGTAACTGGCACGTTGAAAACGTGCCCCACGAAGTTTGATCGGTGACTAGCCAAGCACCTTGAGGCAGGGCTCGCCTTCGTTGAGCGTCGGGCGCTCGGGACGGCCTTTGTAGCGATAGGTCAACTTCAGGTGATCGAGGCCCATGAGATAGAGCAGCGTCGCGTGGATGTCGTGTACGTGCATGCGATCTTCCACGGCGTGCAGTCCGACTTCGTCCGTTGCTCCGATCACTTGTCCGCCTTTGACGCCTCCACCTGCTAGCCACATCGTGAAGCCAGTGGCGTTGTGGTCGCGGCCATCTCCCTTCTCGCTCATGGGAGTGCGACCGAACTCGCCGCCCCAGACCACCAGTGTTGAATCAAGCAGCCCGCGCCGCTTCAAGTCCTGCAACAAGCCAGCAATTGGCTTGTCGCTTTGCCCACACATGTCGGTGTGGTTCTTGTCGATGTTGGCGTGAGCGTCCCACTTGCTGCCCGTGCCGTGATAAAGCTGCACGAACCTCACACCTCGCTCGATCAACCGCCGAGCCAACAAACAATTCTTGCCGAACGTGTCAGTCTGCTTGTCACCGATGCCATATAGCGCCTGAGTTTCGGCTGTCTCCTGCGAGAGATCGACCGCCGCCGGAGCCGCGGCCTGCATCCGGAAGGCGAGTTCGTAACTCGCAATGCGGGCTTCGAGTTCCGACTGCTCTGGCCGCGATGCTGCATGTCGGCGATTCAGCTCATCAAGGAAGCTCAACTTGTGACGTTGTCGGTCTTCCGACATCCCCTTCGGCAGTGACAAGTTCGCAATCGGATCTGACCCCGATTGAAAGCGAGTCCCTTGATACAACGCCGACATGAACCCGGAACCCCAGTTGCGAGGCCCATTGACCGGATCCGACGGACTGTCGGGAATCACCACGAACGATGGCAGGTCATCGTTTTCGGTCCCCAGTCCGTAACTCACCCAAGCACCCAGTGAAGGCCGACCGGCAGTGAAGACTCCGGTATTCATCTGGCAGACGCCGCCAGAGTGATTGATGCCATTGGTCCAGCAGCCACGCAGGATGCAAAGGTCGTCCACGCATTGAGCGGTATGGGGCAACCAGTCCGAAACCCACGTCCCGCTGTCGCCGTACTGCCGGAACTTCTTGCGTGTCGGCAGCAATGGCGAGTTGTATTCGCCCATCGGAGTGATGACCGGTTTGAACGACGCAGGCAGCGATTTGCCGGCCAGTCGATCAAGCTCCGTTTTTTTGTCGAATAGGTCCAAGTGCGACGGTCCTCCTTCCATAAAGAGGAACAAAATTGACTTAGCCGTCGCGATGCGATGTCCCAATAGAGCCTTAAAACCTTTGTTCGAATTGCTCTCTGCGCCCTGTGACTCGCGATCCATAAGAGCCGCCAAAGCTAGCGCGCCAAAGCCCGTCCCACTCTGAGCCAGCATGTCTCGCCGCGAAGGAAAACGATCGCCACTCGACGGATGAAACGCGGACGAAGATTGCGCTGCGAACATGATGCGGACTCACTCAAGAACAAGAACTAAAGAGTGTCAGCCAAAACTAGAGAACAAACCTCTGCCTCTGTGCTTCGACCGACGACGCCACTCTAGCAAGCCTCGATCCGCTGAGCATGGATGGTCTTCGCCGCTCCCGAAAAATCCCGCAGCGGGAAGTCTTCTGCTCAAGTTTCCTTATCGCGTCCAAAGCAGCCCACTCCGAATGGGCAACCTGTAGCGAACAGGCCGATGGCGTAATCCGCGTGAGGACTTTCAGTCATTCCGACCAGGCACATTTCGACGTTGTTTCAAGCGGCGAATCGCGAATGACGAACAAAAAGCGAAGAGTTTTCGTGCTGAGCAGATTCTGCCGACAGCGAGGGCTTTCGATCGGTCGATCATTGATCGGCCGTTGCAACTCACAAAGCGCCTCACTCTGGAGAGTGGGCACAAGGCAACGATTGCCTTTGTTTGAGGTACGAGACCTCATCAACCGCAGGAGGCGGCCCTTTGGGACCAATTGGATTGCGAGGAGTCGTCCGATGAAACCGGCACCATGGATTGCGGTCCTGGCGGCCTTCCTGATTGCAGGACTGGGACAATCAGCGTTCGCCAGCTATTGCGGTGCGGGAAGCTATTCATGCTGCCCCACACCAGCGTGTTCTCCGAGCGGAGATTTCTGCTCGGCCCGGTCCTGTTGCACCTCTTACAAGATGGTACAGGATGTCGTTTACGACAAATGCACTGTGACCAAGTATCGCACGGTCTATGACACCGTCTGCGAACAAACTCCGGTCCAATGCACTCGCAACGTCTGCGAGACTCACTTCCGCGACGAGGCTTACGAGACTTGCAAGCCGGTCTATCAGACCTGCTATCGCGATGTTTGCCACACCGTCTGCAAGCCGGTTCAAAAGACCGCTTGGCGATGTGAGCAATACACCGTGCAAGTGCCTTACACGCAGACGTGCTATCGCGACGAGTGCTACACCGTTTGCAAGCCGGTCTATCAGACGTGCTATCGCGACGAGTGCTACACCGTCTGCAAGCCGGTCTATCAGACGTGCTATCGCGACGAGTGCTACACCACTTACAAGCAATGCAACGAGACGCATTACAAAGATGTCTGCTACACGGTTTGCCGCCCAGTCGTGGAATGCCAGCAAGTTGATTGCTGCGGCGGCGAGTGGAAGACCGTCGTCCAACAAGGTCCGGCTTCTTGCTGCAACCGCTGCGTTCAGACGCCTGGCCGCTGGGAGTGGGATTGCAATCGTTGCACTCAGGTCTATCGACCCGGCTGCACTCGTAACGAACAAGTCTCTTGCCCCGGACCCATCTCTTGTAAGCAAGTGTGGGTGCCACGCAACGAGAAGAAGACTGTCATGACGACTCGTATGGTCCAAGAAGTCAAGACCTGCCGAGTGCCATACCAAGTCTGCAAGACGGTTCCGATCACTCAGACTCGCCGTGTGCCATACACCACTTGCCACGTCGTGAAAGAGTGCCGCACGAAGAAGGTGCCTTACACGGTCTGCACGACTCAACAAGAAGTCCGACATCGTCGGATTCCTTACAACGTCTGCCAGACTCGCTGCGAAGTTCGTACTCGCCAAGTGCCATACACGGTCTGCTCGTACGAGCCTCAGCAAGTCTCGGTGAAGGTGCCTTACACCACCTGCACGATGATCAAAGAATGCCACACTCGCAAAGTGCCTTACACGGTCACCAAGCAAGTCTGTGAGACCAAGTACGTCAACAACACTCGCTGCGTGCCACGTCAGGTTCCGTACTGCGAGACCGTCTGCGTGCCACGTTGCGTGACTCGCTGCGTCCCAGTTCAAACCTGCTGCCCAACTCCGACATGTGGACCAGCTCCAATGCCCGGATGCACGAGCTGCGGCAATTAAGTTCTGTTGTCTGAAATCTAAGTCCGTAGTCAGCAATCTGTCTGACTACGGACTTTTTCGTTTTACGAGACCTCACCAGTCTCTTTCAGCGCGTCCAACAGAGCCGCTCGAAATCAGGCCCAGACTCGTTCGCTGAGAACGCGAGACAACGCCAACACGCTGCTCGTCGTCGCATCGACATCACTTTGGAACGACTGCCAATTCGAGCCGTATCCCAATCGCAGGGCCAACGAACGGAACTCCTGAGACTCCGGTGATGGAAGAGTTAAGTCACGAGCATCGCCGCGCACCATGCGTAGCGCATCAATGACCCGTCGCAACAGACCGTAAGCTCGCAGTAACGCCTGATGCTCGTCTTCAGACAGCAACTGGGCCGCATACAGAGCATCAATCGCGCGGCAAGTATTCGGTGTTCGCAACTCGGGATGTTCGAGACCAAAGGTGATCTGCAAGCCTTGAACGAGATACTCGCAATCGACCAAGCCTCCCGCACTCAGTTTGGCATTCAGCGAATCACGCTCAACAAGTTGCCGCAACTGCCGCTCACGCATTGCTCGCATCGCAGCCAAATCAAATCGTTGGCCGGTATAGACGAAGCGATCACGTAACTCGCTGACCCGTTGCCCCAGCTGCTCGTCACCGGCAATTGGCCGCAGCTTCACCAAAGCTTGTCGCTCATACGGCCACGCTGGTCCCGTCGGACCGAAGTAACTCTCAAACGCATCCAGCGACACCGCCAGCGAACCGGCATTGCCATACGGCCGCAGACGCAAATCAATCTGGAAGATGCCTTGCCGTCGCGCCTCAATCGAGTTGGCGAAGTCTTCCACCAATCGCACAAAGAACTCAGCGGCACCAATCACGTCAGGCCCACTCGTTCGACCGGCTTGCTCATAGACAAACATCAGTTCGATGTCGGAAGCAAACCCCAACTCGCGACCACCCGCCTTTCCCAGTGCGAGCACCGTCACTCGAACGGGCCGAGAGTCAGCATCCCCATCGGCCAGAGGCACACCATGCTTGGCTGACAATTGAGCGAAGCAATGCTCGAACATTGCAGCGACCACAGTCTCGGCCACGTCCGAAAGCTCTGACGAGAAGTCATTGAACTCGGGGCAGTGCCCAATGATGTGTCGCATATCGACACGGAACATCTCGCGATCTTTGAACGCATTGATGATGGATCGAGCTTCCATGTTCGGATTCAACGCGCCCTTTGAGTTGACCAGCAGGGGAGAGAGTTCTTCCACCAACTCCGCTCGGGACTTGCGAACTTCCAAACCTGATACGTCTCGCAGCACCGGAATCAAGTTGTCGTACTGCAGCCGTAAGAAGTCTTCCCACAAGAAGTCGCTGAATCCCAAGAGCCGCGCGAGAGCATCCAACACATCACTGTGATCCAATGACGCCAATTGAGAAGCCCAATCAGGTTGGTCGAAAAGTCGCTCGACGAACCGGCCAAAGTGCAGCAGCGCCGCTTCCGGATTGGGCGATCGCGGAAGCAAGTGTGTGAAGTGTTTGACGAACGCAATCGCGGCTCGTAACCGCGCCTGCTCAGCCGATTTGGTGACGCGCTCGCCATGCGGATCGAGGATGTAGATTGTATCGAATGCTCGACTACCCAGTGACGCCGCGATGACACGCTGAATATCGAACCCAACCAACGAGAGCGCATTCGTCAGCTCGTACAAGAACCCTGGAGTGTCCTCAGCGCTGATGTGCAGAACGGTGTATCGCTCAGACTGCTCGTTGTTGATGTCGATGTTGATAGGCGGCAACGCGGCTGTTGAGCTGGTTGTCAGCCCGCGCATGACAGACGCAACGCGACTGGCAACGCGGCCTTGGGCTTCACGCATTTGACCACCTGCAGCCAATCGCAAGACGTCCGCTAGTTCTGCCTGATACCGAGGCCACACCTCTTCGGCGGGCTGGCCCGGTTGCGGGTTGAACAGCGTTGGCTTCAGCACGAACACATTTACGAATCGTCGAGCATCTTGATTAGTCGCGCGGCGTTTTGATGAGCCGCTCGTCATCAAATCGGCCTCGCGTACTTGCTCTGCAGTGAAGACATTCGCGAGCACAATGTTGAAGCCATAGGCAAACAACAGACCGCACATCATCGAGAGGTCGCCCTTTTGATCGAAGCCGCAGACCGTTAGCTGCACGCGGTCTCCAAGCGTCGGCACGATGTCGATCTCAATAGGATTATCAGGGCTTAACCGCGAGAGCAGCACGGCGTGCCGTTCAATCTGCTCGGGTAAAAAGACCTTGGCGTAAGACGGCTCCATCAACTCGGCGTGAGGCGGAAGTTTGGACGCCGCCTGATCGACCTCCGGCTCAACTTCAACGACTTCAATGTAGCGCTCATAGATCCGACGAACGTCATCACGGTGCTGTTGATAAGCCTCCAGAAATGCCGTCGCGCTCGGGAAGTCCAGTCGACCCGCGAGGAATGCCAACTCGCGCTCGTCGGTCGGCAGCGAATGCTCCTGCTCGTAATGTAGCAATTGCAGCGAGTGCTCGATCGTCCGAAACAAGACATAGGCAGCGGTCAGTCGTCGGTACTCGCCCGGCAAGATGCAGTCGAAGTCTGCCAATCGAATCAAACCATCGAGAGTGTTAGCACTGCGAACCGCTCGTTGTGAGCGACCGTATTTGAGCTGTAAGAACTGTGTCAGAAACTCGATGTCGCGAATCGACCCTCGACCAGACTTCACATCGCCAAACAGTCGGCCTTTCTTCGCGAGTTCCGCTTCGATCTTGTTCTTCATCGAGCGGACATTCAGCCGCGCGTCTTCTTCGCTGGTCTCAAAGACAAACGGCTCAACTCGCTTCAGCAACTCCAATCCCAAGGACAGCGTGCCTGCAATTGGTCGAGCCTTAAGCAGTGCTTGCTTCTCCCAAAGTTGGCCACTGCTTCTGAGGTACTCGAGATACGAGTCGACGGTGCAAACCAACGCTCCAGATTTTCCCCACGGACGCAGCCGCATATCGACTCGATACAAGAAGCCTTCGGCGGTCGTATCCATGAGAGCTCGAATCAGCTTTTGTCCGAGTCCCCAGTACTTCGCGGCGTTGTCTCGGCACACAAAAACTAGATCGATGTCCGAGCTGTAATTGAGCTCCTCGCCACCGAGTTTGCCAAACGCCAGCACGCAGAATTCGTCTGTCGAAACATGTAACTCTTCTGCCACGACATATAATGCAGTCTGAGTCACTCCATCTGCTAACAGCGATAACTGCAACGTAACCGACTTGAAGTCCATCAGTCCGAAAGTGTCGCAGGCCCCAATCCTCAGAAGCTCCCAATGTTGGAACCGACGCAACGCGTCCAGCTTTCCATGTAAGGATTCTTCCCGGATCAAACCGCTCAACGCTTCATCAACAAACTCTTCCCGAGCTTTGAATTCTGCCAGCCGCTTATGCTCCGTCAGTTGGCGAAGATAACCGGGATTCCGCAGCAGGATGTCGGTGAGAAACTGGCTCCCCGTGAATAGCTTTATCAGCACCTCAACCGCGCGCGGGTTGTCCCGCAGGAACAGCAACAGCGACAACGGATCGGACACACTCTGCACGAAGCGTTCGAAGTTCAGCAGCGAGCTATCAGGGGCCGCGACATTGCTCAGGACACTCAACAGCATCGGCATGCATTCAGCCAACGCGTCGCGACATCGACCATCCTTCGCCAGTCCAACCAGCCGCTCCCGAGCCTTTTCCCAATCGCCAAAGCCAATAGGTTCAAACACCGCGCGAGCGTCGATGTCGTCCGTCAAATTGGTCTTGAGCAAATCGAAGTAGTTACGAGGCATGACGTTCCTGATGTGCTGCGCCGCCTGGCAGCCTTCAATCGTCTGAGCAAAGAAAGAACGGGGATTCTGTCTCCCTTCCAGCATCTTCCCTGACTCATGTGGAAACACGACTTGAAAGTGTTGGTCTTAGTGTTTGGGCAGGACAGCCGAAAATGGAGCGTCGCTGCGACTCAAAGCTTGGAGCACTCGCGCGAGAGTCAGAATAGCGTCCGGTGTCGGACAGGATTCCCGCCACCAGCACGTGTCGTTGCTAGCGATGCCTAGGACCGCGCCACTGTTTCTCATTGCTTGAGCAAGGCTTCCAGTTGTCTCACCAGCATCAATCAGATTGCCGGATTTCAACCGCCGCATTTGGTCTTCCAGGTCGGCTGACTTCACGGCGATCGTCGCATGTGGGTTACCAGCGATGAGCGAACTCGCCAAGAAGGCGCCCAGGCGAGCTGCCTCGATCAATCGACCTTTCTCATCTAGGAACTGACAACGACAGCCATCGTCGTCGATGAGGACGCCCAGGTGCGCGGCGCTTCGGGAGACCCGCTGAGTGATGCTGGCTAAGAGAGCCGAATGTCTAATCGGTGCATGGCTTCCGGCCATCGTTTCAATTTCGGTGAACTCGCACGGTAGTTTTGAGGCCAGTCGTCGAAGAGTTTCGCGAGTAGTCCGAGGCCGAATCGCAGCGACGATCTTGAGTGGCCGCAACGCATGAAAGTGCTTCCACAGACTTGGCTCGTAAGGCACAAGTGGTTGATACGCTCGTTGAAATCCAGCTCGTCGAGTCGGTCGCGAGTACCCGTCTTGAAGTCGTCTTTCGCCCTCTTCTAACCCGGTGCCAAACGACAACGGCATGGCACCGTCACTCACAAGGTCAAGACCATTCCAAGAGGCGTCGCAACCTGCACCTGTAACAAGCACTCCACCGGCGGCTTGCAAATGATCGACAGCAAAGATGAAGCACGCTCGAGACAACTGCCCAAGATCGACGACTTCGCAACCCATCATTCTCAACGAGTCCGCCACCATTGCGAACAACACGGGAGAAGCAGGTCGTTCGTCGTAGCCAATCCCCACCATTGGACCAGACCGTTTCACGACTGAGCCTGACGATGACCGTCGAGCCGTTAGCGGAACGGCTTCCCACAAGAGACTCGCCAATGCTCCGGCCATGCGGCCTGCGATGGCAGGAGTCAGTTCGTTGTGAAAGACACCTCGCACCCCATCGGTTTGGAACAAGGAACGTTGGGGAGCTCGCTGCCGCTCGACGTCTTGAATTTGCTCAACGACTGTTGGTGGCAAGTGACCGGTGTCATGTCGATGTTGGCAATGTCGGCACTTGGGATAGAAGGCAGCTAACCGAGCCAGATGCACCGATCGAGTGATCGTGTGCGGCTCGTCCGGGCAGCGAAATTGAGCCTCTGGCGGAAGCAAGACAGGCAACGGTTGTGTGAAAACGGCTTCCATGCCGAGTGACTTTCGTGGGAATTTGAGAGCAACGCACGAGCCGTTTGACGCACTTCTAAGCCCCGGTCACGATCCGGGCTCACGGACGGCGGGACTCTATTCCGCTCAAAAAATGACGGTCAATACGGGCACTAAAGCAGATGCACGCCACCGAATTCCTCAAAGCGAAAGATGTTGCCATCAACGCTCCAGTGGTTGCTGCGCTGACAGGTGAAGAACGCTCGCTGAAGTTGTCGGTGATCGAAGCGATTGGAAAAGCAGCGCTCTCGGATGGAGAGACTCCAACCAAGTATCCGAGCAAAGACACCGAATGGCAGACTGTTAAATCCGAGTTGCTGACGGTGCCGATGTGGGGGGGAAAACGAGTCATCGTCATTGAGGACGCGAACGAGTTTCTGACCGACAACCGCGCTGCCTTAGAAGCCTATTGTGAGAAGCCTTCCAAGAAGTCCGTTCTGATTCTTGACCTGAAGTCGCTGCCTGCGAATCAGAAGATCTACAAGATCATTAACAAGAACGGAGCGGTCGTTGATTGCAGCCCGTTGAAGGGCGCGGCTTTGACCAAGTGGCTGCAAGAGTTCGTCAAGAACGAGTACGGGAAGTCGATCGCACCAAATGCGTCCGCGTTACTCGTGGAACTGGTGGGCGAGCATCTCGGGCATCTCGAACAAGAGATTGGCAAGCTCGCTTCGTATGCCGGAGAGACTCAAACGATCGACGCGGAATCGGTGCGGAAGCTCGTCGGCGATTGGAAGACCGAGACGACGTGGCAAATGAACGACGCCACGCGCGATGCTCGAATGGGCGATGCCCTGCATGCACTCGACAAGCTTCTGAACTCTGGAAGTCATCCCGTCATGTTGCTCGGCGGATTGACTTACACGTTCAAGAAATACGCCACTGGAACCGAGCTAGCCAAGCAAGGCACGCCATTGGGAGAAGCGCTGACTCAAGCCGGTTGTTGGGCCAATGAAGTTCAAGCCGCTCAGAGCTATCTCAAGCGATTGGGCTACGCCAAGGCGTCTCAGTTAACGCGTCGACTCATTGATACGGACGCGGGATTGAAGGGAGCCAGCTCGCTGAATGAACGAGTTCAAGTTGAGTTGCTGCTCATGAAACTCGCGGGCTTGGCTGAGTAGCTAAAACTCCATGAAGGCGGCTGCGCCTTATCGCCGTCCCTTCCGACCGCGCTGCTTTTTCTTCTGCTGCTTCGCGGGTTCGTGATCGCTCAAGGAAACCTCGTTTCCGACCTGCTTCTTCAGTTGGACGATGCGATCTCGAAGTTGTGCTGCTCGTTCGAATTCCAGTTGTTCGGCAGCGGCCAACATTTCTGTTTCTAACTCCGCGATGAACTCTTGAGTGATGTAAGTCCTATCGTCCTTTATGCCAGCCGCGTTTTGCACGACGTGCCGAGCAGCAATCTCTTCTTCAATGCCTCGTCGAATCGCCTTCTTGATGGTCTCGGGAGTAATCCCATGCTCGGCGTTGTAGGCCATTTGAATCGACCGACGACGACGCGTTTCTTCGATGGCTGTATTCATCGAATCGGTCATCGAGTCTGCATACAGAATGACCATCGCGTTGACGTTTCGAGCAGATCGACCAATCGTCTGAATGAGACTCGTTGCACTGCGAAGGAAGCCTTCCTTGTCGGCATCCATGATCGCCACCAAAGACACTTCCGGCAGATCGAGCCCTTCACGAAGTAGGTTGACGCCAACGACCACATCGAACTTGCCTTCGCGCAGTTCTCGAAGAATCTCCACTCGTTCGATGGCATCCAACTCCGAGTGCAACCACTTGCACTTAATGCCTTCCTCAGTGAAGTAAGTCGATAAGTCCTCGGCCAAGCGCTTGGTCAGAGTCGTCACGAGCGAACGTTCGCCGGCAGCCGTTCGCTTGCGGATCTCGGTCATCAAATGCTGAACCTGACCCCGAGCCGGTACGACTTCAATCTGCGGATCGACCAGTCCCGTCGGACGAATGATCTGCTCAACGATCTCGCCTTCGGCTTGCTCCAGTTCCCAATCCGCCGGAGTCGCACTGACGAAGATGGTTTGCCCGCGTCGTTCGTTCCACTCGTCAAACTTGAGGGGCCGATTATCCAGAGCCATTGGCAACCGAAAGCCATGCTCCACGAGGGTCGTCTTACGCGAATTGTCCCCGGCCCACATGGCTTTGATTTGTGGGACAGTCACATGGGACTCGTCGACAATCAACATGCTGTCTTCAGGAAAGAAGTTGAATAACGTGTCCGGCGGAGAACCTGGCGGTCGGCCAGCAAGGGCTCGACTGTAGTTTTCAATACCGGGACAGAATCCGGTTTCTCGAAGCAACTCGATGTCATACCGAGTCCGTGCTTGAAGGCGCTGAGCCTCCAAAAGCTTCCCGGCTCTTTTGAACTCTTCGAGTCGAGCATGAAGCTCTTTTTCAATTTCGAGAGCAGCAGCCTCGATGCGATTTTGAGGCATCACAAAGTGCTTCGCCGGATAGATGTAGATGTTGCTGACCTTGCGAAGTTCCTCACCCGTCAACGGATTGATGACCGAGATCTTCTCGACTTCATCACCCCACAGTTCGATGCGATAAGCGAACTCTTCATACGCTGGCCACACTTCGATTACGTCGCCACGAGCACGGAACTTTGCCCGAGCTAATTCGAAATCGTTCCGGTCGTATTGGATATCGATCAGCTTCAAGAGCACTTTGTCGCGAAATACCTCTTCGCCGACTTCCAAAGCGACCACCATCTCGTAGTAGTCCTTCGGCGAACCGAGGCCATAGATGCAGCTCACACTGGCAACCACGATTACATCCCGCCGAGTCGCTAGGGCACTGGTTGCGAGCAGTCTCAAGCGGTCGATCTCTTCGTTAATCGAAGAGTCCTTCTCGATGTAGATATCGCGCGCCGGGATGTACGCCTCAGGTTGGTAGTAGTCGTAATAGCTGACGAAGTACGCAACTTGGTTGTTCGGGAAGAACTCTTTGAACTCACCATAGAGCTGAGCCGCCAACGTCTTGTTGTGCGACAAAACCAACGTCGGCCGTTGAACCTGAGCGATGACGTTGGCCATCGTGAAGGTTTTTCCGGAGCCAGTAACGCCCAACAACACTGGGCTGCGTTTGTTGTCTCTGACGCCCTTCACAAGTTTTTGAATTGCAGCTGGCTGGTCACCACCAATTGCGAATTCAGTGACAAGTTGAAAAGACGACATCGAGAAACTCTTCGAAATGAAATCCAAGTCATCGCACAACAAGCTCGCCAAAGTACCGAAGTCGATTTGAGTTCTTAACTTTGAGTCGGGTACTTGATCTCGCGAATCTCGTCTCTCAAAAGCTTCAGTCGTAGCTCGGGATTCAAAGCGCTGATGAGTTCGTCGGTCAGAGGCTGCTGATCGAAGATCGCTTTGACAGCCTGCAAGGAAACTGACACTTCGTAGTACTCCTCGGCCCACTCGCGATAGGTCTCTGGGTTTCCATCGAGTGCCGAAAGCAGGTACTCGGAACCATCGGGATCATCGTCTTCGTTAGGTACTCGCACCGAGTTGTGATGCCATGCCGAATCTTTGAATCCTCGCCACAGACAGAACGTGACATCTGCGGGCGAGATGGCTGGTTCGAGGATGCAATAGGAGTACTCGGGCGGAAGAGCGTCATAGTGTTTGGCCGGATCAACGTCGGCTGCGGCAACAGGGCAGTCGTGAACGAAGCCCTTAAAGAAGCAACCTTGAGCGTTGAACACGGCGAAGAAGTCATCTCCTTCGCCGTCGCGCATCGATGCCATCTGTTCGCCGTCACTCCAAGCTGCATCGAACGAGTAATACCGATACTCCCACTCTGGGCAGAGAATCGCATCCAACATTGCCATCGAACGCAGCAGCTCTCGGAGTGCTGCAGGATTCGAAAAGGGACTGAGATTTCTCGTTGAGATCAAAGACATGGCAACGTCCCTTTCACGGTCCTAAGCCACTGCGGTTAGACATCCAAGTCGGTGACATCGAGTGCGTGCTTCTCAATGAACTCACGCCGCGGTTCGACGGTATCACCCATCAACAGTCGGAACATTTCGTCGGCAGCGGCAGCGTCTTCCATCGTCACTTGCAGCAAGAGTCGCTTCTCGCGATCCATGCTCGTTTCCCACAGCTCCTCGGGATCCATTTCTCCCAAGCCTTTGAAGCGAGTGATCCGCAATCCCTTCTCGCCCAACTTCCGCAACTGAGGGCCAAGGTCACGCAACGATCCCAACTTTGTCACTCCGTCCTCGTTGACGATTGAGAACGGGTAGTACGGCTCGCCGTTGCGATTACCGGCTGGCAGCAAGTCTTTGAGTTTCACACCGTAAGATCGCAACTGCTGCAAGACGTCGTTGATGGTCCGCACTTCATGAAGATCGAGAACTGCCAGATGATCCTCGGCTTCCTGAGCGGTCTTATCACCATCGACTGAAGCTGTTGCTTCAGTAGCCACCTTCAGTTCGGCACCACGCTTCTTCTCTTCAGCCGAGATGAAGGCTTCGACTTCTTCCTTTGTCGAGAACCAATGCTGCTCGCGACCGAGTAACAACCGGTAACGCGGCAAGTAACCGTCAGCGGTGGCAAAGCGAGTCACCACTTGTCGCAGATCAATGCCGCGACGCTCCATCGCTTCGAGTGGTTCTTCAAGTAGGCGAATTAGGTCGACCAGCTTACGCATATGGTCGCCTTCAAAAACAGTGCCGTCGTCAACATTCACCGAGCTGCCATCTAAGCCCAACTCAAGAAGTTGGTTCATCATGGTGTCGTGCGTGTCGACGTATCGAACCTTGCTCTTCTGCTGCACTCGATACAGCGGCGGCTGAGCGATGTAGATGCAGCCGTTTTCCACGAGACCCCGCATGTGCCGGAAGAGAAACGTCAGCAACAGCGTGCGGATGTGACTGCCGTCGACGTCGGCGTCGGTCATCAGAATCAGCTTGCCGTAACGCCGCTTGTTGATGTCTTCCAACTCTGCACCGGGCGGAACTCCAATCGCTTTGAAGATGTTGGAGATCTCGGCATTGTCGAGCACCTTGACGAGCTGTGCTTTCTCGACATTCAGAATCTTGCCACGCAATGGCATGATCGCCTGGGTGTTCGAGTCGCGACCCGTATCAGCAGAGCCGCCTGCCGAGTCACCTTCGACGAGATACAGCTCGGTGTCATCAAGCGACTTACTGCGGCAGTCTCGCAGCTTGTCTGGCAAGCCACCTGAAGTAAGCGTGCCTTTACGACGAACCAGTTCTCGCGCTTTGCGAGCGGCTTCACGAGCTTCCGCTGCGAGCACCGCCTTGCTGCAAATCACCTTGGCAACTTGTGGATTCTCTTCGAAGAACTTCGTCAGTTGTTCGTGAGCGATCGAGTTAACGACGCCTTCGACTTCGCTGTTGCCCAGCTTTGTTTTGGTCTGACCTTCGAATTGAGGATCGGGAACTCGCACAGCGATGACGACGGTCAACCCTTCGCGCAAGTCATCGCCCGTCGGAACGTAGTCTTTGAAGACTTCAGCCTTCTTGCCGTAGTTATTGACCGATCGCGTCAATGCCGAGCGGAAGCCACTGAGGTGGGTACCACCTTCGATGTTGTTGATGTTGTTGGCGAAGCTTCGAACTAACTCACTGTCTCGATCGGTGTATTGCACCGCCAAGTCGACCTCGACGCCGTGCTGCTCGTCCCGACCTTGAATACGAATAACTTGCGGGAACAAGGCCGTATCAGAGCGATTGAGGTGCTTCACAAACTCTGTGAGCCCCTCGGAATAACAAAACTCGTCGGACTGCCCGGTGCGGTCATCTTGGATCGTGATGCGAATACCAGCATTCAAAAACGCAAGTTCCTGCAAGCGCTTCGCCAAGACGTCATAGACAAACTTGGTGTCCGGGAAGATCTGCATGTCCGGCTTGAAGGTGATCTTCGTGCCGGTCGTGTCGCTGCTTCCCAGTCGCTGTAAGCCGTGCTTCATCGCGCCGCGAGCAAAGTCCATCGTCCAAACATGACCTTCGCGACGGACTTCCGCTTCCAACCATTCGCTCAAAGCATTGACCGCCGTAATGCCTACGCCATGCAAACCACCGGTACCGGTCTTGTAACCACCTTTGCGATCGAACTTGCCGCCCGCATGGATCTCAGTCAGCACGACTTCCAAAGCCGAGCGATTATCCATGTCCTTCATCTCACCGACGGGAATGCCTCGACCGTCATCGAGCACGGTCACGCTGCCATCGGGATTGATCTTCACAAGCACGAACTTGGCATGCCCGTTAACGGCCTCGTCGATGCTGTTATCGACGACTTCGTAAACGAGGTGATGCAAGCCTCGCGCGGTAGTGTCGCCGATATACATGGCCGGTCGAGTGCGAATGCCTTCGATGCCCTTGAGCGCGCGAATGGAGTCCTGTGTGTACTCATCCTGAGCCACTGGTTGACCGGGGTTTTCAGAACTCATGAGATTCCTTCCTGAGAGATGTCGTTAGTCCCCATCGAGCGTACCCCGATGGTTCCATGCCTTTGAGCTATCAGTAGCCACCAGGCAGATCACCACCGACACAAGGTCAGTGGGGGTTGCTGATTTCGGTCATTCTTTCTTCTGCAGATCGCTCCGAAGTTTGAACTTCAGATCTCGAATCTTCTGCTCGGGATACTTGGCCTGCAGCTTCGGCAACAGCGTCGCTCGATGAAACGTCGTTAGCTCACTCAATAGAGCTGAATTCGCCACACCGACTTCGAAGACTCCGCGTTGCAAACAGATGACTTTGGTCATCGACGCAATCTTCTCACCTGCGACTTCTCGCCAAGCGACAGCCAACTGAGCGACCCCTTGAGTCCGAGCAAATCCGCGCCGCGCGATCAGCTCAGCGAGCACAGCAGACAACGGAGTGGGGTCGGACATTGATTGCCTCTGCTCCGTCGGGTTCATCCCGTCGGAAAAACGTATCTGCTGGCAGCGACCTAACAGCCCCGGCGGTGTTGCATGAGTTGATATCCACAACTCGCCAGACCAACGACTGCCATAAAGATTTCTAAACGCCATCTGCCGATGCCAACAATCGCCCCAAAAAGCCCTATTCCCGCGATCCCCAAGCCTACGATGGCTGCTGCGGGTCGAGTGGTCTGCTGCATGACGTTCGACCCCTAAAACGACGGCTTGCTTCCAAAGAGAATCGCGGAGATCGCTTATTGATCCCGACTCAACGGCATGACGACGTACTTGTAACCGTCTTCCGTTGTGAGCACGGCTGGGCTTTCGCCGTCGATCAAATTGAGCTTCATCGCCGAACCGTTGTCGAGAATCCGCAAGAAGTCTGCGACGAACTTGGGATCGAACGTGATCGACAAGTGCGGGCCGTCATACGAGATCGGAAGTTCGATGCGCGACTGGCCAATGTCAGCGGCTCGGCTGCTGAGCATCAACTTGCCATCTTCGAAGATGAAGTCGACGCCGCGACTCTCTTCGTTGGTGACGATCTGAGACTGTCGCACGGCGGCATAGAACGGACCGACAACCATGTCGACCGATGAATTGAAGCTCGATGGAATCACGTCGGCATAACGTGGGAAGCGACCTTCAACCAAGCGGCTGTAGATCGTCGTGCCGCCGCACTTCACCAGCACATGATTGGCATGGATTGAAAGCAGCACCGGTTCTTCACTGTCGGGCAACGAGCGCTCGATGAGTCCCATGGCCTTAGATGGCACGACCGGCATCGCGTTCTCGGACTTGGCATCGCCAATCGCCTGACACACTCCGCTCATCACAGAGAGGCGTCGGCTGTCTGTGGCAGCCAAAGTCATTCGATCTGGTCCTGCTTCAACCAGAATGCCGCCCAGTGCGTAACGAGCACTCTCAGTGTCCGTCGCGAAGATCGTGCGACGAATCATCGTCTTGAGCGTGTTGGCTGCGATGGTGAAGTAACTGGCGTCTTCAAACGCAGCGACCGACGGGAACTCGGTAGGGTCTTCGGTGGAGAGGTTGAAATCGCTGTGAGCACCCTTCAAGACGAGTGCTCGTTCTGTGGCATGCAACTCGACATGCTCATCTGGCATCTCGCGAAGGATCGACACAACACGAGCGGCAGGCAGTAAAACTTCTCCAGTCGATTCAGTTTCAACATTCACGACGTCTTGCCGGATGCCAATCTCTTGGTCAGTGCCGATGAGCACCGTCTTCCCAGCATTCACCGTCAGCTTGATGTTCTTGAGGATGTCTTTGGGAGTACGAGAAGGCACAACACCACTCACGGTGAGTAATGCGGCTGTCAAAGTGGGGCGATGGCACTTAAGCAACATGGAGTCGTCATCCGTGAAACTGAGATAAAGAAAATAAAAGACAGCAGTATTAGTTGGGCGCGGCCGCGTGCTGTCGATTGTCGTCGAGCGTTTTTTGGAAGCGAATAATAGGCCAGAACTTAGGGCCAAACAAACGACTCGAACCGCTGTTTAAAAGCTGTTGATGGCTCGTTGATGGGTCGTTCGTAGAGCGTTGGTGAATGTGGTCTAAATCGGCGAGTCGAGAGGTTGTGTTACTAACCGATCGAGCCATCATCAGGATCCCACCAAGTTCCAACGAGTTTTCGACAGAGCGATTTGAATCGACGCTCGGCCGTTGAAACAGGTGAGGTAAGACGTGACGGCAGCTTGCTCAGCGGGCTGTTAGCGATCCGTCTTCGACAGACAAAGAAAGTCTCCTGTGACTCACGCCGGCCAGCCCAATCGATTGCTCGAAGAGACGAGCCCGTATCTCCAGCAGCATGCCTTCAACCCAGTTGATTGGTATCCCTGGGGAGAGGAAGCGTTGGCACGTGCTCGCGAACTTGATCGACCGATCTTTCTTTCGATTGGTTACAGCGCATGTCATTGGTGTCACGTGATGGAGCATGAGAGCTTCGAGAACCCCGACATCGCAGCCGTCATGAACGAGCACTTCGTGTGCATCAAAGTGGATCGTGAAGAACGTCCTGATCTCGATCAGATCTACATGACCTCGGTGCAAATCATGACGGGTCATGGTGGCTGGCCAATGTCCGTGTTTCTGACTCCTGACCTAAAGCCGTTCTACGGAGGAACGTATTGGCCGCCAGAGCCTCGGATGAGGATGCCAGGTTTCAGACAAGTGTTGATGGCGATTCAAGAAGCTTGGCGTGATCGGCGAGCAGGGTTGGAAGAAAACGCGACCGAGCTTACAGACCGCATTCGTGACTACAGCGGCATGCTCAATGAACTCGCTCCGTTGAACGATTCCTTGCTGCGTCAAGCCGAGCGAAGTTTGCTACGAGCAGCCGATCGAACGAACGGTGGATTCGGAGGCTCGCCGAAGTTTCCGCATCCGATGGATCTGCGAGTGTTGCTTCGCACCTGGCAGCGCTTTGGAAATGCAGAAGCTCTCAGCGTTGTGACCCTGACGCTCGACAAGATGTCGCACGGCGGGATCTATGACCATTTAGGCGGCGGCTTTCATCGCTATGCCACAGATTCGACGTGGTTGGTCCCGCACTTCGAGAAGATGCTTTACGACAATGCATTGCTCGTGCCCTGTTACCTCGAAGCATTTCAGGCAACCTGTAACGTGGACTACATCCGAGTTGTTCGCGAGACGCTGGACTATGTGCTTCGCGAGATGACTCAGCCGCAAGGTGGCTTCTACAGCACTCAAGATGCCGACAGTGAAGGCGAAGAGGGCAAGTTCTTCGTCTGGACTGAAGAGGAAATCCAAAAGCTCTTAGGGAAGGACGACGCGCGCATCTTTTCGTACTGCTACGACGTCTCAATGACTGGCAATTGGGAAGGTCACAACATCCTCAATCGACCAAAGTCTCTCGCTCAAGCAGCGGGGATGTTGGGAATGTCGGCTGATCAACTGGCCGAATTGCTCGCTCGATGTCGACAGACTCTCTTTTCCGAGCGAGCGAAACGAGTTGCTCCTGGGCGCGATGACAAAGTGCTGGTCTCATGGAACGGCATGATGATCTCAGCCATGTCTCAAGCGGGCTCGTTACTTAATGAGCCCAGATATGTTTCCGCAGCAGCAGACGCCGCGAACTTCATTCTGACTCACATGCGCGATGACGAGGGTCGGTTGCTGCACGCGTACAAGGACGGCCGCGCGAGGTTCAACGCCTACTTGGACGATTACGCGTGCTTGATCGATGGCTTGATTGATCTCTACCAAGCGACTGCTGATGAGCGATTTGTGGACTTTGCTATCGAGCTGGCTTCACGGTTAGTCGATCAGTTTCACGACGGTGATGAAGGCGGTTTTTATTACACCTCGGACGACCACGAGCAGCTCATTGCGCGAACCAAGGACGCTCAAGACAACGCAACTCCGTCAGGCAACGGCATGGCCGCCTGTGCGTTCTTGAGGCTTGGTCGGCTGACCGGTCGAACGGATCTCGCGACGTACGGCGAACGAACCTTGCGAGCTATATCTGGGCAACTAGCACGCTCGGCGATGGCTAGCGGTCAGGGTTTGATGGCACTCGATTTCATGATCGGTCCGACCTTCGAGTTCGTCTTCGCGGAAGGTTCCAACATCGACGCGAACACGTCGGCGTTGAATGCACTGCAAGCGAGCTTCATTCCCAACAAGCTGCTGATTCATGCTGCGACCGCGCGTAGGAACATCGCCGAAGTTACTGCTGGTAAGGTCGCGATCAACAACGAGCCGACGGTCTATCCCTGCCAACTCGGAGCGTGCCAACAGCCTCTGGTCGGAGTCGAAGCCATCAAGCAATTCGCGGCGACAATCGAACGACGTGCGTAGGCGAGTTTGCATCGTCCCAAGAGGGACAATGGCCGTAGCCATGAGCCGTCCGTCCTCCGGAACCATTTGAGTCAACGGTAAGCACTTACTTGAACGAGACTTCGAACGCTATGTTTGTCTGTCTCTGTTTCCTCAGTTCTCTCCTGTTCCAAGTCTTGTTGAAGACGCTTCGAACAGAAGGCCACTAAGCGAACGTAGTAAGAACCGAGCAGCGATCAAATTCACGACCAATGTACTAGCTCATGTTCCGGGCGGCTGATGTAGCTCACTTCCAACTCGCCGCGATCGCGTTCGACAACTGCGACAAGTACGAACCGTTGGGTTCTTGCGGCTGAGTCGTCAACAAGATGCAGAATGATTTCTTGTCGGGATCAATCCACATCACGGTGCCCGTCGCCCCCCAATGTCCGTAGGTGCGAGCACCCAAGAAGTCACCGAAGTTCGCACTGTGAGCCGGCCAATTCAGTCGCCATCCAAGTCCCCACGGCTTGCAACGACGATCGGTCTCCAGGACATCCGGCATGAACTCCAATTGGTTTCGCGTCGCGGCTTCTACAGCTGCCGGAGAGAGGATCTGCCGATCGTTGCCTCGTCCTGCGTTGAGCATCATCAAGCAGAAGCGTGCGAGGTCGGCGGGTGTGGTAAGTAATCCACCCCACGGCGCACCGAGCATTCGCCAGTAACGACTATTCCAGTTCCAGTCGTCCTTCGCTTGCGCCTCGGGGACTCGTAATTCGGCGATGCGATTCGCAGCCGGGTCAGCACCTTCAAACCAATGGCTCGGAACGCCCAGCCAACTATCCTGCATGCCGAGTGGTTCAAAGATCTCTTTGCGGCAATACGCCTGACAGCTTTGGCCCGTCACGCGCAGGATGATCTCGCCCAAGATGGCGATGCCGGTGCTTTGATAACTAACGCCCTTGCCGGGGCCAAATGCCAAGGATTCCTCGTAGATCGCAGCGACGAATTCAGACATCGTCGCATGCTTCGTACGCAGCTCGACATTGTTGGCAACCATGTCCGGCAAGCCCGATGAATGCGTCATCAAGTTCCTGATCGTGACGCCGTTTTTCCCGTGTTTGCCGAACTCTGGAACGATGTCGATGACTCGATCAGACAAGGAGAACTCACCGCGCTCAATCAGCTGCAAGACTGCCGCACACACAATCGGTTTCGTGATCGAGGCAATGAGAAAGACGGCGTCTTGTCGAATCGATTGACTGCCATCGAGTCGTTGATGACCGAAGAGTTTGGGTGCAACAACTTGACCATCGCGACCAACGCAGATGCCTGCCGACGGGATGAGTCCCTTCTCGCACCAACGTGTCATCAAGCCGCATGCTCGCGACCAACGTTCGAGGTCGAGTCCGATTGCTTCTGGTGCCACGAAGTTGATGTCGGCCATCACATGCTCCATGAGGATGAGTCGAAAGAAGTCATGCCGAAATCTAGCGAGGAAATTCGTGATTGGCAGACGTCACACTCGTAGCAACTCACCGGCGACCGAGTCTGCCAAGCATTTGCCATCATGCGTCAACTTCACGACGTCTCCGTCATCGGTCACCAGATTACGTTTCACTAGCTGCAGCAACTCGCTCTCAACCAGCTCATCGAGTTCGAAGCCTGAGTCCGTTCGAAACTCGGCGCGATTCACCCCGGCGGTTGTGCGAAGTCGCAGAACGATCAACTCGCGCGCTCGATCTTCGGGATCCAGTCGTTCGGTTTCGTAAATGAATGATCCACCCCCGAGGACACGTTGAATCCATGTTGTTGTGCTGCGGTGATTCAGTCGCCGTTCCCCATCGAGATAACTAGCGGCGCCCGGGCCGAAACCCCAATATGGCAAACCAGACCAATAGACTTGGTTATGGCGACTCGCGTAACCAGACCGCGCGAAGTTCGAGATCTCGTATTGCTCGAACCCAGCTTCGGCAAGCTGCTGCATCGAGGCTTCGTACATCGAAAGTTCCAGCTCGTTGTCAGCTTCGATCAGTTGGCCTTTTGAACGTCGCGTCCAAAACGACGTCCCCTTTTCGAACGTCAGGCCGTAAGTCGAAAGATGCTTCGTTTCGAGAGCGACTGCTCGCTGCAGCGTCTGTCGCCACAGTTCGAGTGATTGGCCGGGCACCGCGAAAATCAGATCCAGTGCGATGTTGTCAAACAGACGTCGGCAACGCTCGACGCAATCAACGATGTCGGCTTCACGATGGTCGCGTTCCAACGTCGTAAGAACCTCTGCATCGAAAGATTGAATTCCCAAGCTCAATCGATTGATGCCGAGATTGTGCATGACCTCGAGCTTGTCATTGGTCAGCCCGATGGGATTGCATTCGACGCTGAATTCACCGCCGTCTTGCCAATCAAAGCGGTCATGCAACAGCTTGAGAAGCCGCTCCAATCGCGGAGCTGTAAGTTGAGTTGGAGTGCCGCCGCCCAAGAACACGGTGTCGACGGCGGGGCAGTCAGCAACTGCTGCTAACTCGCATTCGAGCGCTTGTAGGTAAGCGTCTTGCAAATCATCTCGACCAGCGACGAGCGTGAAGTCGCAGTATCCGCAGCGATGCACGCAAAAGGGCACATGCACGTAGACCGAACGCGGAGTTCGAAGGGCGGCAATCGTCACGTTGCTGCCTCTTTCGCCGACCACAGCAAGGCTAAGCAGCCGAGTCCATAAAACGTATATTCGACATCCGCTTCGCTATCCCAACTGGCAGCTCGAAAACCTCCGGTCGGGAATTCGAGCCACTCGACCAACAACCTTTCAATCGCACGTTCGCTGATAAGGTTGTCGATCTTCAGATCTTGAACGGTCAGCAAACCGGTGAAGGTTGAAAGCGCATCTGGAAACGGAATGCGAGTGTTGGCCTGGAAGCCGCCTTCTGCCGTCCAAGTGTTTTTGAGGAAGTCGCCGACGTCACTTCGAAGTTCGTCATCAATGCCACCGATGACTGACAGAACTCCTACAGCCGCAGCAGTAGGATTGGTGCCACTGTTCTTCATTGGCGCAATTTCGACAAAGCCGCCATCGTCACGTTGTCGGTCATAGATGAATTGAATGAGTGATCGTGGGTTGGGCGGCAGCTTTCCGAGCAGTTCGTAAGTCAGCGTTACCAAGAAGGAGTGGTAGGTGCTTCCGGCTGCTCCCTCAGTGGACTTTGCATAGCCGCCGTCCTTGGTACGCACGGCTTCGAGTTTCGTCGCGATTCGATCAGGCCAGTCGGGTTCGGCCTCGGCAAGGAGATCAGCTCCTCCGAACGCTTGCACAGCAAGTACGGAATAAAGCCAATTCATGAGGTCGATCACGCCAAGCTTCCGCCAATCGTACGTCTTAAGGAAGCCGCCAACGGACTCGCATTCTGCGAGAGTCAGTCCGCCGAGCATGGCTAAGCCGCGAACTGCAAAGCTGGTGTAGTACAGGTCCGAGTCGCCATCTCGCCCGCCGAACCCGCCATCTCTTTGTTGCTTGCTGCGGATGAATTGCTGGTGTCGCTCGCGCCGCGCAGCCTCCATGCGAGTAAGTCCGGTCGTAAGCCGTTGCGCCAATCGCATTAGGTAAGGCTCACGATTAGCGACACTCATGCTGCGGTTCCGTTAGTCCATTCGGTCTTGGTCGTTCCAGGCGCTAGCAGCCACGACAAGCAGTGGTTCTATTTGGATGGCACCGCGTAGCTTGGCAACTTACCCGGTCGGAACCTTAAGCGGATTGGTCCCTGACAGCACTCGCACTCCTTGATCTCGTACATCGGGATGGAGCAGATGTCGCACCAGTAGTCGGTATCTTGTCGCTCGTTCTTATCGTTGAACGTGAAGACGTTGAGCACTTGCAGGTAAGGGATGCCGGGTCGTCGATAGCCCACGAGTTCAACTTTGCGATGACGCAATCTCTCGTCTTGATAGAACGCTCGGCCGCGCCAGTCCGCCGCGATCGGCAGCAGCTCACCCGACTCCAGCTCAAGCACCGCCTGCGACTTCATCTCATCCGCAACCTTAATCCCGCGCTTCTTGAGGGCCTCTTGAGCAAGCACGACCTTGCCTGAGTAGATCTCGCGTTTCGGTTCACTCTCTTTGTGGGTCTTGGATTCGGAGTCTTCCGCGAAACCAATCGACAGATGCATGAAGACGGGGATCAACGTAACGAGAAACGACACTCTCATCAGGTCTTTACAGCGTTGCATCACGGGAAGCGGCATCACGTTCACCTCGACGGAGTGGTGTCTGCTTTTGCTAGTCGACTTCAATTTGGTCGCGGATGACAGGGCATGTTACAGCACCGAAAGAGTTCCATGGGGTCTTTGGACACAGAGTGCGGTTGTCGCGATTCGCGCTTCATAGAACTTGAATACAACATCGGCAAACTCGCCCGATACTTCAAGCAGGGGACAACAACAGCGACCCACTCTTAGTCAGCAGAAAATGACTTACTCAAGAGGCTCTAAATGGCTAACCGCTGAGACTCCTCACTCGTCGTGACCACAAGTGAGAGCGACAAAGAATGAGCTGCGAAGCCGCGCCATATACCATTCCGTCGGGTCACATGGTGAGTTCACGACAGGCGCTGCACCGTGAGGATTTCAATCCGTATTCTCACTGACGGAAACGACAGCCGTGAGCACATCAGTGTGGCATAAGCTTGCCGACCGTAGGCTTCTTGAAAGTTGCAAGCTTCGAATCGGATACCTGCATGCTCTATCCAACGAGCTTTCCAACGCTCTCTGCCATACGCCAAATCCATTGAGGAGCTACGAAGGTAGCCAACGTCACAACGGCACAAAGAGCCGAACCCACTAGCGCGGGCACTTGCAGTTGGCTGCTTCCGAGTTGGCTGTTTGGTTGCAGGTACATCGTCGCGATGAGTCGCAAGTAGTACCAAGCAGAGATCGCGGCATTGAGGGCCATGAGGATTGCCAACCATGGACCAAGCTCGGTTCCTTGCGACCAAGCCGCGATGAACAAGCTCAGCTTGCCCAAGAATCCGGCTGTCGGCGGCAGGCCCGTCAGGCCAAACAGCACGATGGCCATCAACAATGCTGCCACGGGATGCGACTTGCTGAGGCCAGCAAAGTCATCAATGGTCATGCTCGGCTTACGAGAGTCACTCACAGCCACCAAGATTCCAAACACGCCAACCGTCGCGAATCCATAAGTCGTCAAATAGAAGAGAACAGCTCCCCAGCCGTTGGCTAAGGCTCCGGGAACAATCACCGCAAACCCTGCGAGCATGTAGCCAGCGTGAGCGATGCTCGAATACGCCATCATGCGAGCAATGTTGCGTTGTCGCAGCGCGAGCAGATTGCCAACAAACATCGTGATAACGGCTAAACCTGCAACTGTGGCAATCGACGTAGATCCGATCGATGATGTGAACCAAGAGACGGTTTGAGCGATTCGGAACAACGCCACCAATCCGACAATCTTCGGCATGATTGACAGCATTCCTGCTGCTGCCGGTGCAGTGCCCTGAAATACGTCCGGTGCGTAGAAGTGGAAGGGGACTGCCGTAATTCGGAAGCCAAGACCAGCGATGATCATTCCCAGAGCCACGATCACAAGTGGAGCGGCATCACCGAGTCCCGAAGCCAACTTTGCCTGAATGCCGACCAAGTTGGTCGTGCCGCCGACACCGAACAGGTACGCCATTCCAAACAACATCAGACCTGATGAGAAGATGCTCAACAGGAAGTACTTGATGGTGGCTTCACGGCTCGCGTTGTCGCGTCGGGGCAGATACAGCAACACGTAAGTTGGAATGCTGACCAACTCCAAAGCGAGAAACAGGCTAATCAAGTCATTGGCCGCCGCGACCAAATTGGCACCGGCCAGAATCGATAACAAGCAAGCCATGCACTCGCCTGAGACGCTGTCTTCAACTTGTCCCCAGAGCACAAGCACGAGAACGGTACCGATGCCGAATGTAAGCAGGCGGGTGTACCAGACAAGCTCATCGATTCGAAATGGCCCGTTGGTCACAGTCGTGTGGGGAGTATTCCACCACACTAAGGCTGCCGACAGAACACCAAAGAGCGCGATCACTCCCCAACGATTTCGCAAGCCAGGGTTAGATTGCCCTCGGTCATTCACAAGGAACGGACTGATTGCAAACGCCACGCAAACGGTGGCAATCAGGATGACTTCGGGAACGATTAACTGAATCGCTCCATTGATAGCTTGTAAGGCGGCGTCCAAGTTCAGACTCCGAGTTTCTTCATATTCATAAGGTAATACGGTGAATTGTTACTGCCGTCTTTTACGGGCTCGCAGTTGATTACGAAGAATTATTTGTCTTCGGTTGGCTCAACAGAACTCGCAGCTGCTGTTGCTCCAGCAACTGGGATTTGCTTGCCCTTAGGTCGTGGCGGTCCGTCGTTGTCGTAGAGCTTGGCGATGGCTTCGATATCTGGTCTCATCAGGTCAATCGTGGGCTGGGGAGTAACACCAATCCACAAGCACAACGCAGCGAGAGGTGCTAAGGCACAGAACTCTCGAGCTGTCATGTCTGTGATGGGATGATGATCATGGCCGTGTCCGTGTTGCTTCGGCTCACGCAATGGGCCGAAGAAACCGTGTTGCACCATCGTCAACAAGTACCAAGCACCCAGCACAACTCCGGTCGCTCCAATTACCGCGTAGATCGGCTGAGCTTTGAACATTCCCACGAGAGCGAGGGCTTCTCCGACGAAGCCGTTCAAACCCGGCAGACCAATGCTCGACATCGCCACAAAGACCATTACGACGCCGAAGAGTGGCAACCGATTCGCCAAGCCGCCTAAGTCGTCCAACTGCCGAGTGTGGTATCGCTCGTAGATCATGCCAACAATTAAGAACAAAGCGCCTGTTGAAAGACCGTGATTAATCATTTGCAACACACCGCCCGTGATTCCTTCGACGTTCAGGGCGAACAATCCCAACATGCAGAAGCCCAAGTGAGCGACAGAGCTATAAGCCACGAGCTTCTTGATATCGCGTTGAGCCAAGGCACACAGAGATCCGTAGACAATGCCGATGACCGACAAGAGAGCGATGAGTGGCACGCCGTAATCAAGACATGCTGCTGGGACGAGTGGCAAGCAGAGTCGTAAGAACCCATACGTACCGAGCTTCAGCAACACACCGGCCAACAACACGCTACCAGCCGTCGGGGCTTCAACGTGGGCGAGCGGTAGCCATGTGTGGAATGGAAACAGCGGGACTTTGACCATGAACCCAGCCGAGATCGCCAAGAACAGCCAAAACTGCAGATGCAGGTCGAGTGGATGCTGAGTCAAGAAGCGCGCAACGTCCGGGATTGAGAACCAGTGGCCGTTCAAAATTGCTGGATTCAATCCCCCAAGGTTTTGAACGAGAGCAACGATTCCGAGCAGCGAGATCAATCCGCCTGCGAGTGTGTAGAGGAAGAACTTGACCGCGGCGTACTTCCGCTGAGGCCCACCCCAGATACCGACAATGAAGAACAGCGGAAGCAGGGTGAATTCAAAGAACACATAAAACAGCAGCAGGTCAAACGCACAAAAGACGCCGATCAGTGCCGCCTCCAAGAAGAGGACGCAGGCGTAGAACTCGGCAGCTCGGTCCTTCACAGACTCCCAAGACACCAACACTGCAGACACAGTCAGGACAGTCGTCAGCAAAATCAAGGCGACGCTGATACCGTCCAAGCCGAGGAAGAATTCCAAGCTCACATTACCAGTGTCATTCCTCCCAAACGTCATCCATTCTTGTCTTAGGATCACGACAGGATTGACGGGAGCTTCAAGGCTCGAATTTTCGTTGAACCGTGACACTTCTGAAGCAGGTCCGAAGTCTCCAGCGACTTTCAGCGACAGCAGCAATGTCAGGATCGCGCCCATAAGGGCGATCCAACGAGACACGGTATGCTCTGAACTCGACCGGAACATCAACACGATGACCGCAGTCGCGACGGGGCAAGCCAACAGCAGCAATAACTCGACGGTCATGGATCTATCCTGCCAGCACCTGCAACGCGAACAACACGATCACCAACAATCCGGTAAACATCACGATCGCATACGATGATACCAGGCCGTTATGGAGCACCCGCGGAATTGAACTGAACCATCGCGGAATGGCTCCGAACAAATCCACGATGGGATCAATCAAGAGTTGATCAAAGGCGAAAGACAACTTCGCAAGACCTCTCAACGGCAGCACGATGGCGCCGGTGAAGATTTCATCGAAATAGAATTTATTGAGCGACAGCTTGTGCAATGGTCCAAACTTGCCAGGTAGCCCATCGATTGAACTGCGTCCTTTGACGTAGACGGCGAATGCAACACCGACTCCAACGAGAGCGATAATCGCACTGATTGCCATCAACCCAAAGTGCATCCCATGCGCTTCGTGATGGGGTAGCCCAGGAGTTTGTGCCAAGTTGTCGGGGAACCAATGCGTTAATGGCCCAACTAATAACCCGATGCCAAGAGCACACACCGCAAGAATTCGTAGTGGCCACGCCATGACTGGGGTGGCTTCATGCGGATGATGGCCAGCTTCTTCCGGAAACTTCTCTGGTCCATGAAAAGTCAGGAAGTAGGCTCGGAAGGTGTAGAAGGCTGTGAGCAGCGCGGTCACTGCGGCGACCACGAAAATGAGCTTGTAGACTTGTGGGTAAGGGCTGTGCTCAGCGGCTGTTTGAAGGGCGGCTAGGATGTCGTCCTTGCTCCAAAACCCTGCTAGCAGCGGTAGACCAGCCAATGCTCCGGCGCCGCATAGGAAGGTCCAGTGGGTGATTGGCAGTGCGTGCTTCAGACCGCTGAAGCGTCGCATATCAATTACATCACCCATGGCGTGCATCACACTGCCAGAAGCGAGGAACAGCAAAGCTTTGAAGTAGGCGTGTGTGAAAAGATGAAACATCGCGGCAGTGACGGCGAACGTGGCGTGGTCTTTACCGGCGCCAGCTGCACCCAGGGCCATAAACATATACCCGAGTTGGCTGACGGTGGAATAAGCCATAACTCGCTTCAAGTCGTATTGTGTTAATGCCGTAAGTGCGGCGACTAGGGCGGTGATCGCGCCGATCGAACTCACAACGACTTGAGCTTGTGGGGCCAGTACAAAGAGTGGCGTGCATCGAGCCACCATGTAGACACCGGCGGTGACCATCGTCGCCGCGTGAATCAACGCGCTGACAGGGGTAGGACCTTCCATCGCGTCAGGCAACCACACGTGTAGCGGGAACTGAGCGGACTTGCCCATGGCTCCCAGGAACAGCAACAAGCAGATCGCTGTCACCAATTCTGGGCTTTGAGTTGCCAGTGCTTCGAGCTTGTCGGGACGACCTAACACATCTGCAAAGGTCAGCGATCCGATGTTCTTCCAAATCAGGAAGATTCCTAAAATGAAACCGAAGTCACCAATGCGATTAACAACGAAGGCTTTCTTGGCAGCAGCAGCAGCACTTGGCTTCTTGAACCAGAATCCAATCAACAGATAGCTGCATAGTCCAACGGCTTCCCAGAACACAAAAAGCATTAGGAAGCTTGGTGCCAGCACCAACATCGTCATGGAAAACACGAATAGGGATACTGCACCGAAGAAACGAGGATATCCCGGATCTCCGTGCATGTAGCCACTGGCGAAGAGCGCTACGAGCAAGCTCACTCCAGTAACCATGACAAGCATCATGGCACTGATCGCATCGGCTCGAAGGTCGACGCGGACATTGACGTTGCCGATATCAACCCACTGGAAAATCGGTGCAACAACCGCTGGACCGTAAGTCAGCTGATGGTCGTGGTCGATCGCTGATGTGACAACGTCTGGTGCGGTCTGAGTGGCAACCGCTGGTAAGTCCTGAAACATCAGGACGAGCGACATCGCAAAGGAGACCAGAAACGCCGCGACTGTCACCAGGTGACTTCGTTCCTTGAGTAATGGCTTACCCAAGACGGCAATAACAGCCGCCGCCAAAAGCGGAGCTGCCGGTATTAACGTAAGCACTACTTCGGGAGTCAGGAATCCTTCTGCCGCCGGTGTCGCTGCATTAGCTACTAAGTTTGGGATCAAGTTCATGACTGCCCTCCCTTCTTCGGGGAGGCGTTGATGTCGCGAGTAGGCTGCGAGCTAAAACGCGATGGATCTGGTGGCAAACCTGCCGGTGTAAGTTTCGGAAAGACTTGCGGCTCATCCTTGGAAGGCACTCCACTAACCTCGACGGGTGGTGGTAAGTCCGCTTCCCGAGCTTCGGTCCACACGTTGATATCCAAAGACTTCTTGGATTGGTAAAGCAAGAGAATCAATGATAGCGCCAAACCTGCTTCACACGCGGCGACTGTTAGCACGAAGACCGTGAATGCCTGGCCTTCGAGACTCTGATGAAGCCGCGAAAAAGTGACTAGCGACAGACCGACCCCGTGCAGCATCATTTCTGCGGACAGTACCATTAAAATAAGATTTCGGCGCGAGAGAAACCCAATCGCACCTAGTGCGAAGAGAGCTGCTCCCACGACAAGAAACCGTTCGTAATCAGGACTCATAGCGTTCCTTGTGACCTCCGGGGTGCTATGCCAATTGCTCCAATTGTAGCAACGAGCAACAGCGTACCGGCCAATTCAACTGCATAGAGATAATCACCAAACAACGATCTGCCGAGCTCATGCAGTGACCCGGTTGGTGTGTCGTTCGCGCGGCTCAGTGGATTAGCCGTGCCAACCATAGCTTTAGTCTGGAGTTGCCCCGGTATAGCATCAGTTTTCGTATCGGGGCTCCATCGATGAATTGAGCAGGTCATAATTCCCAAGAGAGTAAATGCTGCGACCGTGGCATAAACACCGTGACTTGGAAACTGGTCGTAGTTCGAGCCGCCAGATTGAGATGCGAGCATTAATACAAACAAGAACGTTACGATGATCGCCCCGGCGTAGACAATCACGCTGGCGGCAGCGAGGAACGGGGCTGACTGTAGGAAGAATAAGCCACACACGGCCAACGTCACTAATGCGAACCATAAGGCCGAATAAGCGGGGCTCTTATCAGTTACCATCATCGCACCAGAAACCAACGCCACTGCAGCAAACACATCGAACATCACGTCTCGTTCGATGCTTCCGGATGAGTGCGTCACTCGGCCTAGTAGAAACAATGAAATGACGCCGAGAATCCCTGCAACTATTTTTGGTTTTCGGCGAGCCGATGGGAGCAACCAGATAACGGCTGCGGCGCCCACCGGTAGCGGCAAAAGAATCTCAAGTAACGGAGTGCCCATTCTTAATTACCTCTTTATCACACCGGCTGTGACAGCTTGCGCTGCACGGTCGTTGTTAGCCACTGAGGTGGCGGGGGCCAACGTTGGTAACTCAATGAAGTCCGATGCTACGCCTAGACGACCACGATGAGTTCGCACAGGATCCTTCGGATCGTTCTTGGTTTTCTCAAAGACGTCCAATAGTTTCTCTTTGTCGAAACGCATGTCGTCGCGAGTTAACCCAGTATGGTCGTAGATATGCGTTAATTCGATGGCATCACACGGACAGGCTTCCTCGCACATTCCACAGTAGATACACCGGAGTTCGTCGATGACGAACGTATTTGGCATCTTGTCCCGATCCGACCATTCGGCCGGGGTATCCTGGGCGACAATATCAATGCAATGTGCCGGACATGCTGTCGAACACATGAAGCACGCAACGCACTTCACTCGTCCTTGATCGTCCTTGTTGAGCCTATGTAGTCCTCGATAGTGCAACGGGAGTTCGGGTTGTTCTTCGGGATACTGTTGGGTGACGGATTTGTAATTAGTAACGTGACTGATGGTCGTTTTTAGGCCGGCAACGATGGCAGGAAGGAAGCTGGCTTCCCAAAAGCCGATCGTAGGCTCTTCAACCCAAACGACGTCTTTAGATTCAATAGGCATTTGGACCTCGAAATGGATCAAACGGGTAAACGCCCGATGTCCAGTTTTCTGCTAGCGGATGCGTTGTATCACTACCGTTTCTAAGATGGTTAGTGCGTGGTTACCGATCGCTGATTTAACTCAGCCTGTTTAGTCGCAACACCTATTGCTCCAGCTGCACCGAAGAGTGCGAGGGAGATCGGTAGCAACCACCATTGGCTGATTCCAAACTGTTTGATAGTCATGACAACGACAACATTTGCCATCGAGAGAGGGATCATCACCTTCCAAGCCAATCCCATCAGTTGGTCAAAGCGAAATCGCGGGATCGTCCATCGCAACAACATGATAAAGACGATGACCAGGAACACCTTCAACATCAGCACGCCGAGCTTCACAAGAATCATCAAGATTGAAGTCGAATTGGCGTCAAGATTAGCTTCAGCGATAAATGGCAGGTGCCACCCGCCAAAGAACAGGATCACCGTCAGGAAACTCACAGTCACCACGTGTGTGTATTCGCCCAGGAAGAACAGAGCGAACTTCAACGCTGAGTATTCGGTGTGATATCCACCGACGAGCTCCTGCTCGCACTCCGGCAAGTCAAATGGCATCCGGTTTGATTCCGCCAAAGCCGCAGTAAAGAAAATCAAACAAGCAAGCGGCTGATACCAGATATTCCATGCAAATATGCTGCTTGTCTGCTTGCCCATGACAGACTCCAGGTTGAGCGTGCCTGCCATCAACGCAATGCCGAGTACGGACATACCGAGCGGGATTTCGTAGCTCACAACTTGAGCACTTGCCCGCAACGATCCCAGAGCGGAATACTTATTATTCGAAGCCCATCCACCGAGGATTATGCCATACACTGCTAAGCTCGTGATGGCGAATATGAAGACAATTCCGATGTCGACGTTTGGAGCGACCAAGAATCTTAGAACGTCCGCCGTCTGCCAAGACTCCGGCACAAATGAGCTGATGATTGGGAGATCTTGCCATTTGAACGAAGTATTAACGTCTCCAAACGGCACGACTGAGAACGCGAGCAGCGTTGTGAAGACCGAGATCGTCGGGGCAATGAGAAACATCACCTTGTTGACGTGATCGGGAATGATGTCTTCTTTGAGCAGGAACTTGAGACCATCAGCCAGTGGCTGAAACAAGCCGTATGGGCCAACTCGATTGGGACCGACGCGGTCTTGCATAAACGCTGATAGCTTGCGTTCGACGTAAATAAGATACGAGCAAGTGCCTAGAGTTCCCCCCAGAACGGCTCCGATGGTGATGAGTGTGGTAATTAATTCAATCATATTATCAGGTTTGGTTCGCTGATTGTTTCAACCGGACGTTGGGTAGGTTGTGCTATTCGTGTCTTCGATAAAGTGATTTTAGCAAGGCTCGAAAGTCTAAGTGGCTGCAACACCGTCAGGTTGATTGGTCATTACACCAAGATCGCCGATGTCACCGCAAATCAGTGACGACAACGTCGGGATCTTTTGGGCGATTTCCTTTCGGAGATTGCCAGCATGAAACAGCCCCTTCCGGCCTGCGAGATCCCAAAGGATTCGTCCGTCGGGACGTGCGTCATCAGGTCCATGGATTGCTCGACGGATTCCTTGGGCCAAACCAGCATGATTGATGTAGGTGCCATCCTTTTCCGCAAAGGAAGACCCGGCGAGGACGACTGATGCTGCTTGCGTGAGGTGCGAAGCAAGCAAGTCCTGAGCGACTAAGAGTTTGACAGTCTTGAGTGCGGAAATATCGTCGTTAGTCCAAGAGGGCTCAGGGTCCCCACCTAGAACGTATATGGTCTCAACTGACCCACTTTTTGCTTTGGAGATGACATCGGAATGCGGAACTACGGAGCCTTGGAAGTGCTCTAGAATCTTTGAGACACCAGCTCGGTTAGGAGCCTTTTCCGCTCGAATTGTGAAACGGACTTTCGAAGCCGGCTGGCCATGGACGTCCTTCGGATAATGATCATCTTCCCCGACGGTCCTTACCGGCCCGATTGCTAATGTGATGTCGGCAGAAAGACTCTTGAGAAAGCTCGCTAGTAAGTATGCTTCTTCAACGGTGGCCCACGGTGAAATCACGGCGGCCACGCCCTTTGGATTAGTTGCGACTTTCTCTTCGAGCGATTTCCGGAGGGTTGGTAGTACGACATCCCAATTGCGGGATGTCGGGACACCGTTCTGTCGTAACTCGGGAGTCGTCAGACGATTTTCGGCGTGGATGTATTTCCAACCAAACCGACCTTCGTCGCACATGAAATGCCCTTGAGCCTGCTCATTTACACGTGGTTTTAGGCGATAGAGCACGTCTTTGTTTTGGTCGACATTAATACTACAACCCGTGTTGCATCCCGGGCAGACAGATTTTGTGTTCTGCAGGAACCAAACGCGTTGCTCGTACAAGAAGTCTTTGCTACAGAGGGCGCCGACGGGGCAGAGGTCTACAACATTTCCGGCCAACTTGTTGTTACAAGGAATACCCGGGAAAATGTCGATCTCTTCAATACTGCCGCGACTCACTACTTGCATTTCAGCCGTGCCACTAACCTCGCGCGTGAAGCGAACACAGCGAGTACACATTATGCATCGGTCGGTGAAGAGCGTGATCTGGTCGCCGATGTGATCTTTATCCGGCTTAATGTTCTTAGGTTCTTGAAGTCGGCTATAGCCACGTCCATATTTGTAGCTGTAATCCTGCAATCCGCATTCACCAGCTTGGTCACAGACTGGGCAGTCGAGGGGGTGATTAAGCAGTAGGTATTCGAGGGTCGCCTTCTGGGCGTCTCGTACCTTTTGGCTGCTCGTGACGATTACAGTCCCATCTTTGACCGGGGTCTGACAGCCTGGCACCACCTTTGGCTGCATGGCAACTGTGCCATCAGGCTTTTTGTCGCCGACTTCAACTAGGCACATGCGGCAACTGGCGACGACCGACAATTGTGGGTGCCAGCAATAGTGGGGAATATCAACCTTTGACCGAGCGGCGGCCTGAATGCAATTCAGACGCTCGCTGTCGCCGATCGTTACGGGTTGGTCGTTAACGTAAACTGTGGCCATAGGCTTGCTTTATTGTCGATGCGGTCGAACCGCCAATTCAAAGCGAGGACAGTATAAAATCACGCTAGTGAGCCCCCGCAGGGATCGGGTCAACCGATTTGCGGCCGCTCTTGATGTATTCTTCAAACTCAGGACGGAACTTCTTGATCGCGTTCTTGATCGGCCATGCGGCTCCGTCTGACAATCCGCAGATCGTAGTTCCAGGAATGATACCCATCGAACCGGCCACTTCAGCTAAGAGATCTAGGTCGCGGATCTCGCCGTGTCCGGCACGAATTCGATTAAGAATTTTGTGCATCCAAGCGGTGCCTTCGCGGCAAGGAGTGCATTGTCCACATGATTCATGGGCGAAGAAACGAGCACAGTTGAAGAGGACATCAACCATACTGGTTTGATCGTCGATCACTGTGACGGCAGCTGTGCCAAGGCCCAAACAACCGACCTTGCCAGGGCCGTTGAAGTCGAGGGGAGTATCCATTTCAGCGGCGGACATAAATCCCATGCTGATGCCGCCCGGTACGACTGCCTTTGCTTGTCGCCCCTTCCATACGCCGCCACCGTGCTGGTCGATCAACTGGCGTGCGGTGATCCCCATCGGTAGTTCGACGCAGCACGGCTTAGTTACGTGACCGCTAATGCAATATAGCTTCGGACCATAGCTTCCGGCATCGCGGGGATTATTCGGGTCAGGCGGGACGCCGACTGACTTAAACCACTCACCCCCCCGCTGAAGTATCTGCTTGACGCAACACAAAGTTTCGACGTTGTTGACAATCGTCGGTTTCCGGAAGAGTCCTTCAATTGCTGGGAATGGTGGCTTAATTCGCGGCCAGGCTCGCTTACCCTCAAGGCTTTCGATGAGTCCAGTTTCTTCACCGCAGATATATGCCGCAGCGCCTCGGTGTAAGCGAATATCGAGTGATAAATCGGAGCCTAGAACGTTCTTGCCAAGTATCCCATTCGCATAACACTCATCGATTGCGCTTTGGAGTGCTCGATAACTGCGACCATATTCATAACGGACGTAGATGTAAGCTGCGTTCGACTTAATGGCGTGACAAGCAATGGCGATACCTTCGAGAAGCTGATGCGGATCCTTTTCCATCAGGATTCGATTGTTGAAGGTAGCCGGTTCGGACTCATCTGCATTCACTGCGAGATAAATCGGCCCGGGGTGGTCTTTCGGCAAGAAAGTCCATTTGAGCCCAGTTGGAAAGCCTGCGCCGCCGCGACCGCGGAGCCCAGAGTTCTTCACTTCGTTGATGACATCTACTGGGGCCATCCCAAGCGCCTTCTGCAGCGCTTGATAGCCACCATCGGCGCGATAGCTGGCGAGTGTCGCGCTATCTGCCTTGTGGATGCGAGCGAGTAATGTTGGTTCGAACTGAGCCACGTTATTTTGCCTTCAATTCATCTATCAGTTTTATCGCCGAGTCCGGCGTCATATTCATTTCACACTCATCGTTTATCAGCATGCATGGTGCACCATCACAGCCGCCAAGGCACTCGGCGAATTCCAATGTGATTTTCCCGTCGGGTGTAGTCTCGCCAGGCTTCAGGTGCAGGCGATGGCACAGTTCCCCGAGTAACTCTTCGCCGCCACGCAGCATGCACGCGATTGAGCGACAGACCCATACTCGCTGCTTTCCGAGTGGGTTCTGTTCAGTGCGAAAGAACTGATAGAATCTCATCGTGTCATGCACCTCTGAGGGATGCAGTTCGAGGAGTTCTGCGATTTCCTTGATCGCCTCAATCGAAACTTGTCGGTACTCGTCATGCACGATGTGCAGAGCGGGCAGAGTGACAGCTCGCTTATTGGGATACTTTGGAAACTGCTCGCGGATCTTGTCGCGAATGACTTCGGATAAGGCGGACATCGGTATTACCACCGGGTAACAAATACAATTAGCGATCCAACTCCGCAGCAATAATATTAAGGCTGCCAAGCACTGCGACTACGTCGCTGAGCATGTGGCCTTTGATCATGTGCGGAAACACGGAGAAGTGAATAAACGATGGTGGGCGAGTGCGGGCTCGGTATGCCCGATTCGTACCGTCTGATACCAAGTAGAAGCCCAACTCTCCATTCGGAGCTTCGACCGCTGCGTAAACTTCATCTTTCGGAGCGGAGTAGCCCCGATTCGGCATAATGACTTCGAAGTGTTGAATCAGACCTTCAATACTTCGGTATACGGCTGGCTTAGCAGGAAGCACAACGCGACTATCCACATCAACGTTGATGGGACCGGTTGGAATGTTTTCCAGGGCCTGTTGAATGATCTTCAAGCTCTCGATGATCTCACCCATGCGGACGAGATAACGGGCATAGCAATCGCCATTCTGCGAACAGATGACTTTGAAGTCGAAATCTTTGTAGCACAGATACGGCTCGTCCTTGCGTATGTCGCGAACAACTCCGCTAGCTCTAGCAACTGGGCCTGATACGCTGAAGTTGATCGCGTCTTCCTTAGTGAGGACGCCGACACCTTTGATACGGTCGATAAAAATGCGATTGCGAGTGAGGAGTCGATGGACTTCATCGTGAGTTTTGGGGAGCCCGTCGATGAAGTCACGCACCTTGCGAACCCATAAGTCGTTGACATCGAACATCACTCCACCGACTCGGGTGTAGCTGGAGTGGAAGCGTTGCCCCGAGGCCAATTCGATGATGTCGTAAATCTTCTCCCGTTGAGTGAAGCAGTAGAGGAACGCGGTGAAGGCCCCGAGGTCGAGCGCTGATGTGCCCACATTGAGCAGGTGATCTTGGATGCGCAGGAGTTCGGAGAAGATTGTCCGGATGTATTTGCAGCGTGGGGTGAGTTCAATCCCCAGGAGCTTCTCGACCGCGTGATGCCACGCAATTTCATTGGCGAGCGGTGAGAGGTAATTCATGCGGTCGACGATGGTCACATACTGATTGAAATCAAGATGTTCGCCGAGCTTCTCAAAGCCGCTATGAAGGTAGCCGATATGCGGCACCGCGTTGACAACCTTTTCGCCGTCGAGCGTGAGCACGAGACGCAACGTTGTGTGGGTCGCTGGATGCTGCGGACCGAAGTTCAACGTCCAGAGGTACTCTTTGTCTGGAGTATCAGGAGCGAGTGTATCAGCTACTTGAAGAGGCATAGGTTATTACGTGTGAGAGAGCTTGTTGCTCTTGTAGTCGGATGGGGAAGTGACTTCGTCGGAGATCGTTTTCTAGCTCTCTGCTCTGGTTATGACTGGGAAGTTGTGACGCTCGCCACGACCTTTCAGGGGATAATCTTTGCGTAGTGGATAAGAACTAAACTCATCCGGAGAGAGGATCCGCCGAAGATCTGGATGACCGGTAAATGTAATCCCAAACATGTCGTAGACTTCGCGTTCCATCCAGTCAGATCCTCGCCAAAGGCTATACACGGTCGGCAGCGAGGGGTTCGGGTCGTTCACGAAGGTCTTAACAACGAGCCGCTCGCCAGTTTGCATGTTGAGGAGGCAATAGACGACTCCGAATCGGTCAGTGGAATTCTCGTATTCGAGGTAATCCACAGCTGTGATATCAACCAAGAAGTCGAAACCAAGTTGATTCTTGAGGTGTGCCAACAGATGGTGAACTTGCTCGGCGCTGACAACGACCCGACGATTATCACGGAATTCGCTGATCCAGATTCCATCGCCGAATTGTTGTTTAAGAGTTGATTCTTCAATCATTTTGGTCAGCAATATGTGCTAGAGGAGCTGATCGATTGAGATTTGAAGTCCGCAGTTTTTTGGAGTTCGCTGACTAGGTCTTAATGTCTGGTGTGCTAAAAATTTCCAAACCCGCAACAGGAGTTGCTTCCCTGAGTCGTCGGATCTCATCGAGTTCAAGAGGTTGCGGTCCCGTCGCGGCTGTGCGTGTTACGAATTCTCGACCGTCCAGAGTGCCAGTTTTCTTGATGCGATCTTGAAGCTCAATGATCCCGGCAATCAATTGTTCGGGCCTCGGTGGGCATCCAGGAACATAGAGATCTACCGGAATGAAGCGATCGATGCCTTGAACGACGGCGTAAGTATCAAAGACTCCGCCAGAACAGGCGCAAGCGCCCATCGAAATGCACCACTTCGGTTCTGGCATTTGGAGCCAGATTCTTTGAAGTACTGGGAGCATTTTCATCACAACGCGGCCAGCGACAATCAGCAGGTCACACTGTCGCGGGCTAAATCGCATGACTTCAGCGCCGAAACGAGCCAAGTCAAACCGCGAAGATGCAGTAGCCATCAACTCGATGCCGCAGCATGCAGTTGCGAAGGGCATAGGCCACAAGCTGTTAGAGCGCACCCAATTCGCGGCTACGTCGAGTTTCGTCAGGAAGACGTTCTCTGGCAGACCTACCGCCATCGAAACACTCCTTTTCTCCAGGCGTAAACAAAGGCGATGGCCAATGTGGTCATGAAGACCAGCATGACACCGAAAACGGTATCGCTCAGCTCCGCCGGAATAATATGTTGGTCGGTGTAAGCACTGACCGACCACGGATATAGGAATAGCAGTTCAACGTCGAAGACCAGAAACAGAATTGCAACCAAGTAGAACTTAACGTCGAATGGCTGCCGAGCATCTCCGACCGGATCCATTCCAGATTCGTAAGGCATCTGTTTGACGGCGGTCTTCTTCTTCGGTCCGATGACATGGGCGAGGATGAGATTCGTGACGACGAATCCCAACAGCACCAACACGTAAATGACGACGGGGTGATAACTCATTCGAAGCGGCCCCAGAGCCAGAAAGTCCTACTGCGCGAAGCAGACTCACGTCTGCCGCAAGTCCATTGTGAGTGGTTGGGGAGGATGCTAGGTCAAGGCGGCTGACGGCGCCAAGTCGCTCCTCTGAGAGTGGGGTTGTCTTAGGCCGAAGCACTTGTCGGGTTTGCAGTTGTTGATGCTGTTTTGGGTTACGTGATCAATCATTTGAGCCAAATTGGGTGAGGGACTCAGGATCCGAGGAGTCCGGGGTTCGATTGTCTGGCGATCGCGATCCATCAGTTGGTTCGCTCGGCCGGTCCGAGACCATGGCCAGAATCACGAAACCGACAATCGCCAAGACTTCACCACCCAACAGCTTTAGGGCATACCGATCAAAGAAGTTGGTGAGTTCAGATTCCGGTGGAGCAAATGCTGCGGCAACCATGCCGAGGACCGTCAGCGAAAAGAGAATGCTTGACGCGATGATGAGACGGAACGGAAGTGTCTCGGGGCGATTCGAGGGCATGATCAGCTCTGGTTTCTGGAGAGGGAGACCACAGATTGAGATCGGGAGTTCTGAAGCTTGCGAGTGAAGATTGCGAGTCTGGTGCGGTCGATGGGCGCTCTCTTACCGCTAACGACAAAAGGAGAGTCGATTGCGGCGAGTTAATGATCCCAGTTGAATTCGCTGGTTGTTTTGGATTCGGGGCAAACTGGAGAAGCAATTGTGGCAAGAGAGTTCGATTTAGCGTCGCTGCATACAGTCCATCTCGTACCGCTAACTGCATTCAAGGCCGACGGGACGTTGAATCTGGAAGCTCAAGCGGCTTTGACGCGGCGACTTTATGCTGCCGGGATTCGTTGTTTTCTTCCGGCAGCTGGGACAAGCGAGTTTCATTCGCTCTCAGCAGACGAGATTGTCGCGCTCGTGCGAGTTACGCGTGAAGCATCTGGGTCGGATGCCGTGATTTTCTCGCCAGTGGGATTGCAGTTGGCGCATGCCATCGAATCAGGCCGTCGCTCGATAGCTGCAGGGGCAGACGGAATCATGTTTATGCCGTTATCACATCCTTATCTGTGCGATGTGGGAATGCGCGATTATTACATGACTGTTTTGGATGCCGTTAAGGCGCCGGCTTTGGTCTATAAGAAAGACCCTTTGCCGAGTAACGCCTTACTGCTGGAGTTGGCAAAGCATCCGTCGGTTGTTGGGGTGAAGTACGCTTGGAACCAAATGCACGAGTTTCGTTCGACTGTCTTAGCAGATCGAGAGGGAATTGAGTGGCTCTGTGGGTCTGCAGAACGGTTCGCTCCGTACTACATGCTGGCAGGATCTCGGGGATACACGAGCGGCGCTGGTAATGTCTGTCCGCACTTGACGATGGCCATGCACACGGCTTTGGCTGCTGGTGAATACTCGGAAGGGATGCGCTACCAGCAGTTGATAATTCCGATTGAGGATTATCGCGCTCGGCAAGGCGACAGTTTAAATATTTCGATGCTCAAGCATGCTGTCAAAATCACGGGACTTGATTTCGGACCAGCTCGAGCCCCACAGCGACAACTCACGGCTGCAGAGATGACGGAAATTGAGACGCTTCTAAAACCGATTCTCGCGGCTGAAGCAGAACTGTCCGGAGAGAGCGCTGCGTTGGGGCTTTCTGGCCATTGAAAGCGTCATCAAGCAAACGCGACGAGTTCGAGAGCAGCACTTTGAACTGAGAGGAATTAGCTGATGCCGACTTTCACGATCGATCAACTGCGTGGAATCGCCACCAAAGTCTTAACTGCAGCGGGAGTTCCGGCTGCCGATGCGGCGGTAGTGGCACAAGAACTTGCCGATGCCAATGCCGTGGGACATGACAGCCACGGAGTCATGCGCCTGATGCAGTATGTTGACGGCATTCAGAAGGGCTTCTTCAAGCTGGGGACTCCCATTGAGATCGTGAAGCAAGGTGGGTCATTCACGGTCCTCGACGCCAATTTCAACTTCGGTCAGGTCGCGGCGATGAAGGGGTTGGAATGCGGTCTTGCTCAAGCAAAGGCGATGGGCACGGCGACTGTGATGATTCGTAATTGCAATCACGTCGGACGTTTGGGGTCTTACTCCCAGAAGGCAGCCGAGCGGGGCTTTGCGAGCATGATGTCGGTGAATGCTCCGGGGCCCGGTGGCGTTGCTCCCTATGGTGGTATTGAGAAGAAGTTGGGGACAAACCCCATTTCGATGTCAGCTCCTTGGGGGCAGTCGGCTTTGGTGCTCGACATGACGACCAGTGCGACGGCGGAAGGCAAGTTGCGAGTTGCGTTTCAGAAGGGCGAGCAAGTGCCAGAGGGTCTCATCATCGACTCGGCTGGCAATCCGACGACCGACCCAGCGAAGTTCTACGGCGAGCCCGGCGGTGCGATCCTGCCTTTGGGTGGCTTGATGGGCTTCAAGGGATTTGGGCTTAGCGTGATGATCGATGTCTTCGGCGGAATGTTGTCGGGCAGCGGCGTTTGTCGGACGGATCTGCCGCGAGGGAGCAATGGCGTCTGGATGTACTTCGTCGACATCGAGCAGTTCACCACGCGGGCTGAGTTCGACGAGTTGTTGGCTCGATATGTCGAGTCTCTCAAGACTTCGAAAAAGGCTCCGGGCGTCACTGAGATCTTGATGCCGGGCGAGATCGAATTGCGGCGCGAACGTCAGCGACGTTCGGAAGGTGTTGCGATTCCTGATGAGACCTGGCGGCAGATCAATGAGCTGGCTGCGAAACTGGGCGCGACGTTGTAGATCGGCGCTTCCGCAGTCGCAGCTCGGGATTGGGGTGCCAGAGATGGCTTTCAAAGCGGTTCCGCAACTACGACGGCGAGAAGAGTTGGATCGTTGTGGCGGTATCACTGACTCCGCTGGTGGGAATTGATCCGCGAGCCGTGTTGAGTTTCTTCTTCCGGTTTTGCTTGAGCCGCAGCATCTGAGCCTGCGGTGACATCCAGGCGTAGTAGCCGTAAGTCAGCGCGGTCGCGGCGTCGTTCGTCCAACCGGCGGCGAGGTCTTGATGCTCGGAGCGGAAGACGATTTCTGAGTCTTGTCGCATGAATCCGTCACGTACCAGATAGCCCATCAAGACGTCGCTGGCATGAGCGGCATATTGGGGGTCGGTGACAAAAAGCACCGGGGTCAAGATCCCGTTCGAAACGTACGAGTACGCTGCAGCAATTGTCCGGCGGCCGATATTGAGCGTGCAGAGATCAACTGCGGCGAGATCAACTGCTCCGGGATGTGCGTCGCGGATAAATGCCAATTCAATATCGGCACGGCTCGAATATTGGTCAGAAGCTCGCTTTAGCTCGGCGACATGTTGCAAGAGATCCCAACGTCGGACGGTCTTGCCGTCGGATGCTCCGGTTGGTCGCCAGCGATGGAAGGACAACGGGCCGACTCGACGCAAAGCATGTTCGGCTTGAGAGAGCTTGAGACGCATCGGTGGAGCGAGATCGGCGAGGTACTCATCCCAGCCTTCTTGTAGTCGGATCTTGGGATGCCGAATTGCTCCCGAGAGGCTCGTTTGCAGCCCGCACTCGTTCATCGCCTCTTTCAGTCGGCGATTCTCTTCTGTGTTTTCGACGCAGGGCAGTTCGATGACGTTCCAGTCAGCTCGCTTGCGGAAGATGTGTGGCATCGCGCCTTGAAAGGTGGCGACAGGATTGGGGCCAACTTGGCCGTAGAAGGCACCCCATTCACCCACGGGAAACGTCAAGACGCTGGCGACACCGATCTGCGTGCGTTAGTGCTTGATGACAAGTGGCACTAGGCCAATGGGCTTGGCCGCCATCGATACCAACAAGACCTTCAGCTTCAAGCCTTCTCCATAAAACCGCCAGAAGCTGCGGAGCCAGTCATAGGATTGGAAGTAGTTGGCATCGGGAGTTTGTTCCCAGAGTGACTTCCAAGTGAGACGTACATTGGCCAGCTCGTCGAGCGATCGGAATTCGGCGACAGAGAGCATGAAGATTCCTTAGCAGTCGGGATGCGGAACTCGGAAACAGCCCGAGAGCACCGAATCGCAATCACCATGCCGAGAGCGCTTCTGATCGATGCGCGCTTCTCGAACGGCTAACGATGTCAGCCTGATCGCAGCGTGGGTTGAGCGAATGGAACTCAATGTTTCATAGGCTTGCGCTGCTCATTCAGAATCAAAACGACTGCTTCAATCTTTGAGCGGCAGCCTTAGCGATGGCCTGCGTTTTGTGGTGAGAAGGCAACGTTGACGATGCTTCCGCACCACGATGTGGCGAAAGGGCAACGTGTCGCAGATCGGTTCTTTGATTGAAGGTTCAATTGCCGATGTCGACTACTAAGACGGTCCGCGTTGGGTTTTCGCGATGAGTCGTTCGAGCTACATGGCAACCACCAAGGTTGCGGCTCGTGTGAGTCGGCCTGCGAACAGAATCACTCGTGATCCTTCAAGTCATGCACTTCATCGAGAACTCCGACCGAGCAAACATCCGCGATCGCCAACATCGATCGCTGCTGGACTTGTTGCGATCAACGATCGGTCGCAACGCCTTCGTGACCGGGCGCTTGGAGTCGGCTGGGTTGAGTCTTGAGCGACTGGAGCAACTGGATTTTGAAACGCTCTTGGCGGCTCTGCCGTTTACGACCAAGTCCGATTTGGTGACCGATCAAGCGGCGCATCCACCCTATGGATCGAACCTGACCGAAGACCGCTCGAAGTACTCGCGATTACACCAAACATCAGGCACGACGACGGGGATGCCGATGCGCTGGCTCGATACTCCAGCCAGTTGGAAATGGATCATGAGCTGTTGGGAGCAGCTCTTTCGCATTGCTGGATTAAAGCCGGACGACCGTCTGTTTTTCCCGTTTTCGTTCGGTCCATTTCTGGGCTTCTGGGCCGGGTTTGAAGGCGCCAATCGACTCGGCAATTTCTGCTTGGCGGGTGGCGGGATGACGTCGCAAGCGCGGCTGCGAATGATGCTCGATAACGACATCACCATCGTCTGTGCGACTCCGACTTATGCACTGCGTTTGGCGGAGACGGCCATAAGCGACGGCATCGATCTCGCGGCGAGTTCCGTGCGCATGATCCTGACTGCGGGTGAGCCTGGTGGCAGTGTGGAGGAGACTCGACGTCGCATTGAAGCAGCGTGGGGGGCTCGAGTCTGTGACCATTGGGGCATGACGGAACTTGGGCCACTCGCGATCGAATGCGAGCACAATCCCGGTGGCATGCATGTGCTGGAGACCGAGTGTATCGCCGAAATCATTGACCCGATTTCGTTGCAGCCGGTTGTTCCAGATGTGGCCGGAGTTCGGCATGGCGAGCTGGTGATCACAAACCTTGGTCGCGTGGGCTCGCCGTTGATTCGTTATCGAACTGGAGACCTCGTGACGACGGATGCCGAGCAGTGCTCGTGCGGTCGTTCGCTGATGAGATTGAAGGGTGGCATTCTCAGTCGTGTGGACGACATGGTCATCATTCGTGGCAACAACGTTTTTCCTGCCAGCGTCGAGGCGGTGCTGCGCGGGTTTGATGACATCGTCGAGTACCGCATTGAAGTGCGAACTGAGCGAGCGATGTCGCAGATGAAGCTCGTGATCGAGCCGCAGTCAGAGCTTGTCGGCGACGATGCTGCGGCACTGCGAACGAGGATCACTCAGACCATCAAAGATCGACTGAACTTCGTGCCTGACGTCGAGCTTGTTGCTCCGGGCACGTTGCCGCGCTTCGAACTCAAAGGCCGTCGCTTTGTGCGGGTTGCGGAGTAACGCGGGAAGACATTCTCACGCAGAGGCGCAGAGGTCGCGGAGAAGAGCCAACTCTCGATTTACCACTGCGATCCCCGCGCCTCTGCGTGAGCTCATTTCAGAAAGTGCATGAGACGCTACTCGCACTCAGATCAGCTTCGCTACGACGTTGCCTCCGACGTCCGTTAGGCGGTAGTCGCGGCCTTGGAAGCGGAAGGTCAGCTTGAGGTGATCGAGTCCTAATTGATGCAGCACAGTGGCCTGCAAGTCGTGGACGTGGACTTGATCTTCGACGGTGTAGTAACCGAGCTCGTCGGTTTGCCCGATCGTTTGGCCGACTTTAAATCCGCCGCCAGCCACCCACATTGAGAACGCATCGATGTGATGATCGCGACCAATCAAATCGCGCGGTTCGCCTTGAGGCGTGCGTCCGAATTCTCCACCCCAGACGACCATCGTTTCGTCGAGCAGACCGCGAGCTTTGAGGTCTTGCACCAGTGCTGCCGAGGGTTGGTCGACTTCACCGCAGATCTTGTCGAGCGACTTGCCGAGTTCCGTGCCGGGATTGCCGTGATGATCCCAGTCCGTGTGATAGAGCTGCACGAAGCGGCAACCTCGTTCGATCAATCGTCGAGCCAACAGACAGTTCCGCGCGAAGCTCGGTTTGGACACATCTTGAATGCCATACATCGCTAACGTTTCTTTGGTCTCGCCCGATAGATCCATGAGCTCGGGAGCACTCGACTGCATGCGATAAGCCATCTCGTAACTTGCAATGCGAGTGGCGATTTCAGGATCTCCGACTTGTTGCAGCCTCAAAGCGTTGAGGTCCTTAATCGTGCTGACGAAGTCTGTCTGTTGCTCGGCGCTGATGCCGGGCGGGGTGGAGAGATTGAGAATGGGGTCCGCTCCTGGAAGAAGTGGTACACCTTGATAAGTCGTTGGGAGGAAGCCGCTGGCCCACAACGGTGTGCCTCCGCGCGGTCCGCGCGGACCCGAGTGCAACACCACGAAACCGGGCAGGTCATCAGCTTCGCTGCCGATGCCATAAGTGATCCATGAGCCCATTGATGGTCGCCCCATGAATCGTTCAAAGCCCGTGTTCATGTAGAGCTTGGCTGGGCCGTGATTAAAGACCTCGGTCTTCATGCTGCGGATGATGCAGATGTCGTCGGCGATCTTCTGCAACGCGGGCAAGCATTCGGAAATTGCGGCGCCGGATTGACCACAGCGGAAGAACTTTCGCCTCGATCCCAACAGCTTCGCGTCTTGCTTGATGAAGGCGAACCGCTTGCCTTCGACATAGGACTTGGGAATGACTTGGCCGTCGAGTTCCTTCAGCTTGGGCTTTTCATCGAATAGCTCCAAATGAGATGGTCCTCCGGCCATAAACAGGAAGACCGCTTGCTTGGCTTTGGGAGTGTGATGTCCTTTGAGCGGGGCTAACGGATTCGTCGCGCGAGGATTGGCATCCGTCGTTGCAGCGTTGGCCGAACCTCGCGCGAGCATCGACGCGAGCCCGATCGAACCAATCGAAAAGCCGGCGTTCGCAAAGAACTGTCGCCGTGTCGCGTCGATCAAAGATTGCTCGGGATGATTCATGGGAGTGCTCTTAGTGAGAGTCAAAAGTCGGCGAAGGGTCGGGGAGTGCTACGGCTTGAGCGAGCACTGATGGATTTGAGTTCCCGAGAGGAATGTGGCGGCCAATGGCAGTTTCGAAAGCTTCGGAATTCTTAGGTTGTCCTGCAACGAGCGAGCAAGCGGCGAAGGCAGATTTGCGAGTCATGGTCACAACTCTCAGAAAGTCGTGAAAGAAATCGGCTCGCGGCGTGTGGATCTCCCGAGCAATCTTCAATCAGATGCGAGCTTCCCGCGTCGGCGGTCTGGTTCGACTCTATTTTCGAGTCGTGCGATCAACGACGTGAGCTTGTCTCGATCAATCTTGTTGGTACGACTGCTAAGCGTGTTGTTTGCCTTCAGAATTCGGAGCGGCTTGCAATGTCCATCAACCCGGAGACACGACCGAGTTTGATTCGGCGAGTGCAGGCCGGGACGGATGCGGAGGCGTGGGACGAGTTCTCGGCCATCTACCGGCCGGTCATCGTGCGGTTGGCGGTGGCAAAAGGATTACAGGCTGAAGATGCTGAAGATCTTGCTCAGAAGGTGCTGATGTCCGTGGCTAAGAACATCAAGCGCTGGCAGCAGGATGAGAAGCGAGCTCGGTTTCGCACGTGGCTGCAGCGAGTCGTTCGTAATGCGACTCTGAATGCTCTGACTCGTACTCCGAGAGATGCTGCCGTTGGTGGCACTGCCGCGTTCGAAGTGCTTTCCGAGTTACCGCAGAGAGACTCGGAAGCCTTCGATCGCGAGTGGCGGCGCGAGACGTTGCACTGGGCTGCTCAACAAGTTCGCGATGAGTTTCAACCGGCCACGTGGGATGCGTTTTGGCTGACAGCAGTGGAAGGTCAATCGCCCGAAGTTGCGGCGGCTCGAACGGGCAAAAGCATCGGTGCGGTCTACATTGCTCGCACGAGAGTCATGCAGCGCATTCGTGCGAAGGTGGAAGAATTGTTGGAGGACGAGTCATGACCGCGCGAACGACTGCGTGTGATCCGCAACGCGTCGCCGACTTCATCGCAGGCACGTTGGGCGACTTTGAATGTCATGCGTTCGAGTCTCATTTGGATGAGTGCGCTCGATGCCGAGCGGAGCTGGATCGGCAAGCGGCTAGTCCTGATGAGTGGAGCGAGTTGCAGTCGTCATTGAGCAACGGTGATGAGCTCGAAGTGAGTCCTGCGCGAGCTTCGATGCGGCATGATTTGGAGTGCTATCAAAAGTTGCTGGGGCCCAGTGATGACCCGCGCATGTTGGGTCGAATTGGGACTTACGAGATCGTCGGTCTGTTGGGACGCGGCGGCATGGGGATCGTCTTCAAGGGGTTCGACGCACCGCTCAATCGGTACGTCGCAATCAAGCTGCTCGCGCCGCTGTATTTGGCCTCGGGTGCGGCGAAGCAGCGGTTCGTCCGCGAAGCTCGATCCTCTGCCGCAGTTCTGCACGAAAACGTGGTGGGCATTCATGCGATCTCGGAATGGCAGGGCATGCCGTACCTGGTGATGACCTTTGTGCGTGGCGAGTCTTTGCAGAAGCGGATCGCTCAACGCGGGGCGTTGTCACTGCGCGAAGTTTTGCGGATCGGTCTGCAAGTCGCTCAAGGCTTGGCGGCCGCTCACGCGCAGGGCCTGATGCATCGCGACATCAAGCCTGCCAACATCTTGCTCGAGTCTGAAGTCGAACGCGTGAAGATCACTGACTTCGGTTTGGCTCGCGCTGTCGACGACATTCGGCTCACTGGTTCGGACACGTTGCTGGGCACTCCCGAATACATGTCGCCCGAGCAAGCGCGTGATGAGCCGCTTGACTATCGCACGGACCTCTTCAGCTTGGGCAGTGTGCTTTACGAAGCTTGCACGGGCCGATCTCCGTTCCGCGCCGCGACGGGTTACGGAGCCATTCGCAAAGTCATTGATCACTCGCCGCCACCGCTCAGAGATCTCAATCCCGAGATGCCCTCGTGGCTGGAAGTCGTGCTGTCACGACTGCTCGCGAAGCAGCCAGTCGCACGGTTTCAATCGGCGGCGGAAGTCGCCGTGGTGTTGCAGCAATGTTTGGCTCATGTCGAGCAGCCGCGATTGGCCGCGCTGCCCGAGTTCATCGTTCGTCCGTCTGCGCGTTCGCGCTTTCACTTCTCTCGGAGGTTCGTCATGTCCGCGTCTCTAATCGTCGCCGCGCTGGCAGGCAGTTCGTTGTTGATGGCTCAATTGGGACAGACTCAAAACTCAGAGTCCGCACCCGAGCATCCCGTTGTGAAGGCTTCGAGTGAAGTGCTCGTTGCCGACAATCGTCGTCCGACCAAACGTCCGAGCGTTGAAGCCAAGAACGCCAAGCCTGATCCCGTTGCGAAGCCCGAAGAGGCTGTCCCGGCGGTGCAGGCTGATGATGCCAAAGCTGGCAAACCCGCTGCGGCCAAGACTTCTCCGTATGTAGCAACGGCGGGCGATTACACGATCACGCTCAGGAAGGCGGACGGCGTCGCTCGCATGGAGAAGTCGATCAAGATGGACCCCGGTCGGCTGTTCGCCAAAGGCAACGGCCAGATGGTGACGCAGTCGTCGCGCTCCGGCAGCAACGGGCAACCTCAAGTCACGACCCAGGTCACGCCGTTCGGAAATGGAATTGGTGGAGGCTTGGCAAATGGCTTCGGCAACGCCGGTGGCTTCAGCAACTCTGGCGGGGGCACATTCACCAGCGGCGGTACTTCAACGGGCGGTCGAGCTTTCAATCCGACTCTGGCTTTGGCCTTCGACATCGAACCAACGGGCGGTCGCGTGGCCTCAGTTGGCAAAGGCAAGTCATCGACCAATCGAGTCAACGGGAGTGCCGTGAGTGGCATCGTGGAGATCAGTCCGAAGCTCATCGCCACTGGCGAGAACGGCCAGCAGATCGAACATCAGGCCGATAACCCGATCAATCTTCGGTGTCTTGAATTTGAAGCCTCAACACCCGGAACGTCGACGGTCTACCTGGAAGAATTGCAACAGGTCGCGAAGTTGGCGTCGCTCAAAGGCGAGCTCCTCGTGACGCCAGGTCGTATGTTGGTGGCTGAGTTCCAAGGGACTCAGAAGCAAAGCCAAAAGGTCGACGGCGAGTCGTTCGGCATCGAGTCTGTGACTCAAGGTCCCAACGGCATTCAGGTCGCGGTGAGCTTGCCGCAGACGACTCGACAGAAGCGAGCACGCACGTTTGAAGAACAATTCAAAGTGCTGACCGACTCCTTCGGCGCGTTTGACGTCACGATCGAAGACGATGCCGGTGGCATTCATCCTTCCGTCGGCGGCGGCTCGGCAGGTGGTAGTTCCAGTGGCAGTGGTTTTGGTGGTGGAGCTGGCTTTGGCAACGCACCTCAAGGCAAAGCGAATCGCAATCAGTCGAGCAGTTCGAGCCAGACCTTTGGCTTCGCAGCGTTGCCGAACGGTCGATCGATCAAATCGATTCGCATCAAGATGACCGATCGAACGGGTGAACCGAAGGCGTTCCCCTTCGAGATGAAAGACATCGCCGTGCCGTTTCCAGCGGAGTGAATCGATTGGTCGCTCTGAGATGGCATCCACATTTGGAAGATTCGCTACATCGAAGTGTCGCAGGTTCGGACGAGTGATCTTCAACGGATCGCTCGTCTAACCTGCCGCTCGATTTCATCAGGCCAACGATGGCTGACGAGGGAGAATCGTCAGCAGCCATCTGTCGGACTGATTGAGTTCCAGAGCGAAACCACTTCCGAAAGAGCTGACATGACCGAGGTGCTGCCAGAGAAGTTGTGGGTGGGAGTCGTCCACGAGTCTCGTGATTTGCGGCGGTTGTATGACCTTGGTGTCGAAGCAGTCGTGGACTTCGCAGCTTCTGAACCGCCCGCGACTTTGGGACGCGACATGGTTTACTGCCGCATTCCAATCTCGGACGGAGTGGGCAATCCCTACGAACTTCTGAAGCTCGCAGTGCTGACCGTTGAGCAACTCATTCGCGCCGGTCGTCCGACAATGGTCGTCTGCGGCGCCGGACTAAGTCGCTCGCCGTGCATCGTCTCGGCAGCCGTCGCTCGAGTTCGCAATACCTCTCCCGAGTCAGTCCTGAAAGAGGTCGCCGAACGCCACCACTGCAACGTCTCGCCTGGCTTCTGGTCCGAACTGCTGACGGCGCTGCGCAAGACCTAGACCGAAGCCAGCACTCGATGCAGATCAGGCACGACGAGAGTTTCTTGCTGCAACTCATACGCGCCTCGCACGAGATCAGGGCGGACTCCTACCGGAACGAGGCAGGGCTTGGCTTCGAGTGGTAGCTTCAGTGCGCGGATGGAACTCTCCACGGGGAAGGCGATGAGGTCGCTGGATTCCGTGCCGCGTGCGATCACGAGTCGGCGATTCTTGATGTCGCCGTTCAAGCCAAATCGCTCGGCCAAATTCAGCAACGGAACGGGCTGATTGCGCCAGAACGCAAGACCCAACACAAAGCTGGGAGCAGTGGGCACGGGGATTGTCGGCAACGTGGCGACGACTTCCAGAACCTGAGCCATGCTGAGACCCACGCAGCAGTGTTGATTGAGTTCGACGGCATCGGTGACAGAGAGCACCACCACTTGTCCCTTCCGCGTGGACTTTGTTGCGGGCTCATTTTGTGACTCAGCGGTCAGGAGTGGATGCGTTCGATGATGTGTTTCATCTGAGTCCTCAACTTGCAGCGGCTTCGCATCTGGATGCAGCCGCTCGGATGAAAGTAACAGCGAGATACTGGCGGATTCTTCGGCAGCTTCAGTTGCAGTCTTGTCGGATTCTCGGTCGATCAGAAACCGCGAAGTCTCAGTCGCGATGTCCGAATGCGATCCTCCCGAGAACACCACCACGCCTTTGAAGACGTTGCGTGTGGGGTCCATCACCACTTCGGGCACACGCACAATTTGGTCGACTCGTACCTGAGTCACGCGCGACACGGAGTCGACTTGAATGGCCCAACGACCAAAGCTCGATTTCAGTATGACAACGTGCTGCCGATCAGCCGTCTCGACGACTTGCCGATCAAGTCGATCACAGAGCCGATAGACGGGAACATCGCCAGTCTCGATCGAGATGATTCCGACTTGCTCGTTCTTGGTCGTCTGATTGAAGCGTTGGATCAATGAGGCTTCCGCCACGCTGTCGACCGACGACATTTCAAGGCAGTACGTCTCCGAGCCAATGGCACATCGAATGATGCGCACGAGTTCGATCGCAGTTTGCTTTCGCATGATGTTGGCTCTCTTCAGGGCTGCGACGATGGGGCTCTTGGTTTCATTTCCCATTCGTCGCATGCCTCCCATAAGTCCCATGGATGCCTTCAGAGGACCGATGGGACGAATAGGACTTATGCGACGAATGTGTTTTGTGAATTGAATGACCGTAGTCGATTTAGCCTCTATGCCGACGGCGTGATCGCGGTCGCGACAACGGCGTTCGCTCCCGCATTCGCGCGCACACCGTTGACGTAGCGGTTAAACGAACTGCGCTCGTCGACCTGCATTGCAAGCTGCCGCCCAATCTCCTGCGGGCTGCCGATGTGCTGGGCGGCGTCGAGTTCAATCGCTCGTTTCGGCATGCCGAAGACGATGCACGACTCTTCGCTTTGAGCAAACGTCGTCCCGCCTTTCTTCCTCAGCAGACTGAGGCCCTCGGCTCCGTCCTCGCCCATGCCTGTGAGAAGAATTCCAGTCGCTCGGGCTCCGCAGGTTTGAGTCACCGATTGCAACGTCACGTCGATCGCTGGTCGGTTGCCGTCGATCTTCGGGCCGTCGCTGAGTTCGATCGTGAGGCACACGTAGGGGGGGACAAGCTCGACGCTCGATTGGTGGGCCGGCGCCGCCGACATCAAACGGTTGCGAACGTCTTGTTGATGGTCGAACGGATTCGGCTAGCGCCGGCCCACCAGTCGGTCGGTCGGCTGCTGGTCCCACCCTACGCCACTTGAGACACCGTAATTCACAAGCAAATGCTTCTCGCCGGGTGCAATGAAAACGACACCGGATTCAAGCAGCTCGCCGTGCTCGGCTTCTTTGACTCGGAGTTCAAGCTGTCGATCGAGTTGCTGTGCCAATGCCTTCGTGAAAGTCGGCGGCAAGTGCTGCACAACGATGATCGGGAAGGGGAATTCGGCGGGGAGTTCGCTGAGCAGTTCTCGCAATGCCGACGGCCCGCCGGTTGAGGCTCCGATGACGACGACATCGCGCGTGCTCGGTCGTCGCCGCGATGATGCGCCACCGACGAAGTCCTGCTCCCCTCGCCCCGGTACACCGGGGAGAGG
>OMIV01000292.1 GCA_900299185.1 Planctomycetaceae bacterium | reverse complement strand
ACGTCAGCGCTGTCGCAGATGCGATGCGCGAAGAGTTGTTCGTGGGCCGGTATCAACGGGCAGCTAACGGCCATTGGCAACGCTTGGGCTCTATCACCATTCAAAGCAATGAGACCTGGCTACAGAGCATCGCGGCAGCAGCAGGTCCTCGCTTCGCAGTGACTGGCCCCGGCTTGGTGAAACTGATCGAGAACATCCCCAACAACGTGAGAGTCCTGCCTGAAGCCGACTGGACTCCGCGAGCCTCGAATCTCTGCGTGATCGCCGCGCAACTCGCCAGCCAGAATGAGTTCGCGGATCCCATCAACCTCGAACCGTTCTATCTCCGCAAGAGTGCCGCCGAAGAGAAGCTCGAACTCGCCACGGCGTAAGCAAGCCTCGGCTCGATTGCGGCAGCGCAGATCATGGGGTTGAATAGCTCACACCATCTTCTTCGGAGCTATTCCATGACTCATGGTTCTCGACGCGATTTTCTTTGGCAGTCAGCTCATGGTTTCGGAGCGCTCGCTCTAGCGTCCATGCTGCATACCGATCCGGCGACTGCTGCTGATGAGATCGGAGTCGGCACCGGTGGTGTGATGAAAAAATTACATCGCCCCGCCAAAGCGAAGCGCATCGTGCAGCTCTTTATGGCCGGAGCTGCCTCTCATTTGGATCTCTGGGATTACAAGCCAGCGCTCGAGAAACATCACGGCGAGCCATCCAATTTTGGCGAGCATGTGGAAGCGTTTCAGAATGGGCTTGGGCCGTGGATGAAATCGCCGTTCAAGTTTCAGCCGTATGGTCAGAGCGGCAAGATGCTCAGCGATGTGGTTGCTCCGTTGGGCGAAGTCGCCGACGACATGGCATTCATTCACAACGTCGTCGGCAAGACCGGAGTGCATTCACAAGCGACCTTCTTGCAGGCTACTGGCTTTCAGAATCCAGGCTTCCCCGGCATGGGTTCGTGGATCAGCTACGGCCTTGGTTCGATGAACGACAACCTGCCGACATTCGTCGTGTTGCCCGATCATCGCGGCTATCCCTCGAACGGTCCGAAGAACTGGGGATCAGCGTTTCTGCCAGCGAGTGCTCAGGGCACAACCATCTTCCCGCAACGCGAGATCCCGATCGAAGACCTGCTACCGCGAGCCGACTTTGTGACCTCCGACAGTGATCGCGATGCGCTGGCCTTGCTGGGACAATTCAATCGTCAGTTCGAACAACAGCGCCTAGGAGACTCGCGACTCGATGCGCGCATCAAGACGTATGAACTCGCCGCGAAGATGCAGATGAGTGCTCCTGAAGCGCTAGATCTCTCCAAAGAGCCGGCTCACATTTCGAAGATGTACGGTCTGGAGAAATCCGGTTCGTCTTATCCCACTGAGATCAATGTTCCCGAAGAGGCTGAGTACTTCGGTCGCAAGTGTTTGATCGCTCGCCGATTGCTGGAACGCGGAGTGCGGTTTGTCCAAATCTGGTCGGGCAACGACAACAGTTTCCCGCGCCGTAACTGGGACAGTCACGAAGATGTGGAGCGAGATCACGGACCACTGGCGATGGGCATGGCCGTCGGAGCAGCCGCATTGATTAAGGATCTCAAGCAACGCGGCTTACTCGAAGACACCATCATTCTGTGGACCACCGAGTTCGGACGCATGCCGTCCACTCAAGGCAGTAAAGGACGCGACCACAATCCGTATGTCTTCAGCAATTGGCTGTGTGGTGGCGGCATTAAACCGGGAGTGACTTACGGGCCGTCGGACCATTGGGGCTATAAGCCATTGAATCGCGACAACCCCACTCAGGTTTACGACATCCACGCCACGATGCTGCATCTGATGGGGATTGATCACACCAAGTTGACCTTCCGCAGCAATGGCGTTGATCGACGTTTGACTGACGTGCATGGGCACGTCATCGAAGACATTTTGGCTTGAAGTTCGTCGGTCGAAGGAGTGCTTAGAACCTCGATGAAAGTTCTCGCATCGGGAAAGTGGAGCGATACAGTTCGCTCCTCAAAGCGACTGGGTCAGGCTAGTTTCTTAGTCCGAAGCAGGTGCTTCGAGCAGATTTTGAAGTGAAAAGGATTGGTTGAAGTCGTGGTGTTTCTGGCAATGACAAGACGCAATTCAGTGCCGTTATGGCAAAGCAGGCCGATGCAGTAACAGCAGCGGCACTGAGCGGCGTTCGGTAGATGTTGTGTCCCTCGAATAGATGTTGTGTCCCTCGAAATAGAGGAGATCGCTCATGACGGCTGAAATACTCAGCCGGCCGACGTTAGTGCTCAACCGGAACTGGCAACCGGTGGGCGTCGCAACTGTGGCCCGCACCCTCATCAAACTCTGGAATGGTTCTGCCCGAGTCGTCGACCCGAACGACTATCAGCTCTACTCGTGGTCGGACTGGTCACGATTGGCACCACTCGATGGCGAGCCTTGCATCCAGACCTCTTCGTTCCCCGTGCGAGTCCCCGAGGTCATCCGCCTCTTACACTTCGATCGCATGCCGTGGCGGACCGTCGCGTTTAGCCGCCGCAACATCTTCAAACGCGATGCCTTCACGTGTCAGTACTGCGGCCAGAAACCTGGCTGTGAAGATCTCACGATCGACCATGTGAATCCCCGCTCGCGCGGCGGGGCAACAACGTGGGTCAACTGCGTCGTGGCTTGCATTGAGTGCAATTCTCGCAAAGCCAATCGTACTCCCGACGAAGCCTGCATGCCGTTGCATCGCCAACCAGCTCAGCCGAAATGGCGACCGTTCTATGCCTCGCATGGCGTCAGAATCGATAGCTGGGCCAAGTTCATCAGCGAGGTCTACTGGAACGTGGAACTCGAAACCTGATGAGCCTTTTGGCGTCTGGCAGCAGGTTGCTCGCTGACTGATATCGGTTCGCCTACTCTCCGCTCCCCGGCACTCGATCTGGCCCAAGGAGATGACAATGGCGAACTCAGGGATTCGTGAGCTTCATGAACTTCTTCTGCAATTGGACAAGAACCGCAATGCGTTAACCAACGGTCCGCGCCGCGTGGCAGCGGCCCAAAATGCGGTCAGCCAGCAAGAGCAAGAGATCGATGCAACCAAGCAGACCCTGGTCAACCAGCAAAAAGATGCCGATCAGAAGAACTTGCAGTTCAAGATGAACCAGCAAAAGGTCATCGATCAAAAGGCCAAGTTGAATCTCTGCAAGAATAACAACGAATACGAAATCTTGATGCGAGCGATCGATGGCGAGCTGAAGCAGAACGACAAGATCGAAGAGGAGTACTTAGGACTGCTCGAGCAGATCGACGGCACCAAGGCAAAAGTCGGCGAGCTAACCAAAGTTCTAGAAACCAAGAAAGCAACTTTGGCCAGAGTTCAGAACGAAGTGAAAGCCGAAGAAGCCGGTCTGAAAGAAGCCATCTCCAAGTACGAAGGTCTGTGTGCCACGGCTGCCGCAGCCGCGATTCCCGAGCAACACGTCGCGTACTACAAGCGGCTGGTCACCCAGAAAGGCGCTGACGCGCTGGCGGCGGCAGTCGATCGCTCCTGTGAAGGCTGCTACACCACGATACCGCCGCAAGTCTTTGTGAACATCAAGACGGGCGATGTCATTCTCTGTGGAGACTGCGGACGATTTCTCTATCTCGGCGGCTAACTCGGAACCGATACCCAATCGTCGAATTGACCTTCAGTACCAGGGGAGCCGATGCCTGAAACGTTCATTTTGATCCCCGGACGGACCAGCCGTCAGGGAACGACTCTCAACGAGGGTAAATACACCGACGACTACAAGGACGAGACCAATACGCTGATCGCATCCGGCGACGACATGCGTCGGCTCGGAATTGCCGATGGTGATCTCGTGCGGATGTGGAACGAGGTCGGTTCAGTCGTCTTGCCATGCAAATCGGCGTCGGCTGGTGAGATGCCGTCGGGGTTGCTCTTCATCAGTTATGGCCCCACGTCGTGCCATTTGATGAAAGCCGAAACACACGGCTCTGGAATGCCAGACAGCAAGGGCATGGATGTGTTTCTGGAGCGAGTCGCGACTGGCTAACGCTCTTTCCGAGTCTAGGATTCGTAGCCACATGAATTGGCAGTCGAGTTGGCCCCGCCAATTGCCCTTAGTGCCACGAGGTTTTGCATCATGTCCGTCGCTGAGCAAACTCAAGAATCGACTCTTCCGTCACTCACGATTGTCAAAGACGCGGCTTGTACGTTCTGTGGTTGCGTGTGCGACGACATGGAACTGACAGTCGAAAACAACCGCATCACCAAAGCCAAGAATGCGTGCGTACTGGGTAAGGCGTGGTTCCTCAATCACCACATCGACGACCGTCCGGACGCGACGATCAAAGGCCAACCGGTCAGTTACGAAGAAGCGATCGAGTACGCAGCCGACATTCTGCTCAACGCCCGAAACCCGGTGACTTACGGACTCTCCGACACAACGTGCGAGGCTCAACGAGTCGCAGTCGCAATCACCGACTGGGTCGGCGGCACCGTCGATACCACGACATCGGTTTGTCATGGTCCTTCAGGCATGGCCTTCCAAGGAGTCGGCGAGGTCACCGCGACCTTGGGTGAAATCAAGAATCGAGCCGACTGTGTGATCTACTGGGGAGGCAACCCAGCCGAGAGTCATCCCCGCCACTTCACGCGCTATAGCCTGACTCCGAAAGGCCAGTTCCTGCCTAATGGCCGCAAGGACCGCTACGCCGTCCTGATCGACGTGAGAAAGACCAAAAGCGCGAAGGCGATGGATGAATTCATACAGATCAAACCTCGCTGCGACTTCGAACTCATTTGGGCCATGCGAGCACTCGCCAAAGGCGTCGAGGTCGGTCCTGAAATTGAACAGAAGACCGGAGTCCCGTTGGCTCAGCTTCAAGCTTTGGTCGACCGTATGAAAACGGCGAAGTTCGGCGTGATCCTTTTCGGGATGGGCCTAACGATGACTCGCGGCAAGCACATGAATACGGAAGCCGTATTATCGCTCGCTCGCGACCTCAATAAGTTCACACGTTGGACCGCCAAGCCCATGCGTGGTCACGGCAATGTGACCGGTGCCGACAACGTCGTCTCGTGGTCCACCGGTTATCCCTTCGGCGTCAACTTGTCTCGAGGCTATCCGCGATTTAATCCCGGTGAATACACAACCTCGGACCTGCTGCTACGCGGCGAAGCCGATGCAGCCATGATCATCGCATCTGACCCGATGAGTAACTTCTGCCAACAAGCTCGCGACCACTTTGTCCGCATCCCAACGATCGTGTTGGACCCGAAACTGAGTGAGTCGGCCAAGGTCGCCACGGTGGCCTTCACGACGGCGACTTACGGCATCAACGTCGCAGGAACGGCTTATCGCATGGACGACGTGCCGATCTATCTGAGGCCGGCATTTCAGTCCAAGTACCGCTCGGACTACGAGATCCTCAAAGCCATTGAAACTCGAATTCGAGAGCGTCAATTGGCAGCGAGCTAACCGAGTTCGAGAGTTCGAAATCGAGTCGGTCTTAATCCTCACACCAAACATCGCAAGCAGACGGCATCCGGCCTGATCGATGTCCCGTCACAGATTTGGCGAGCAGCATGTCATTGCTTCAAATTCAAGGTGGCACCGTCTACGACCCGACCAATGGCATCGACGGCGTCGTCCAAGATATCTGGATTCAAGACGGCAAGGTCATCGCACCGTCGCTGGATTTGAAGGCTGACCGAGTCATTGACGCTCGTGGCTATGTGGTCATGCCGGGTGGTGTCGATATGCACTGCCACATTGCGGGGCCGAAGGTCAATGTCGCCCGCAAGATGCGACCGGAAGAGAAACGCACTTCGCCCATGATCCGCCGGACGGCACTGACTCGATCGGGCACAACGGGAAGTGTTCCTAGTACGTTCGCGACGGGCTACCTCTATGCCGGACTGGGCTACACGACAGCATTTGACGCAGCCGTTCCGCCGCTCACCGCACGACACACTCACGAAGAGCTCGAAGACACTCCCATCATCGACAAGGGCTTCTACGTCATGATGGGTAATAATCACTACATCATGAAACAGCTTCGGGACGGCGAACCCGAGCGACTGAAGGCGTACGTCGGCTGGCTGCTGAACGCGACCAAAGGCTACGCCACAAAGCTCGTAAATCCCGGTGGCGTGGAAGCGTGGAAAAGCGGTGATTGGAATGCGAATCAACTCGATGACTCCGTGAATTCGTTCGGCGTCACACCCAGGCAGATCATTAACAGTGTGGCTCAAGCGGTTGATGAGCTTGGGATTCCGCACTCCGTGCATGTGCATTGCAACAATCTCGGCATGCCCGGCAACTGGAGTACGACACTCGAAACGATGGCGTCTTTAGAAGGACACCGCGGTCATTTGACTCACATTCAATTTCACAGCTACGGCGGAAATCCCAACGACCAATCAACGATTCGATCCGAGGTTCCGAAGTTGGCCGACTACGTCAACTCGCACAAGAACCTCACGGTCGATGTTGGGCAAGTGATGTTCAACTCGACGACGTCCATGACCGGTGATGGCCCGCTGGGTTACTACCTTCATAAGGTTACCGGACGAAAGTGGTTCAGCGGCGATACCGAAATGGAAGCCGGCTGCGGCATCGTCCCGATCGTTTACAAAAACAAGAGCATGGTCCACACGCTCCAATGGGCCATCGGCCTGGAGTGGTACCTGCTCATCAACGATCCATGGCGTATCGCAATGAGTACCGACCATCCCAACGGCGGCTCGTTCATGGCTTACCCAGAGATCATTGCCCTGCTGATGGACCGGTCGCGTCGCGAAGCCATTCTCGACCAAGCACCAGCTGGCGTGCGAGAACGCTGTGTGCTCGGCGACATCACTCGCGAATACACGCTCAACGAGATTGCCATCATCACTCGAGCAGCACCCGCTCGCCTGCTGGGACTCAAGCAAAAGGGACATCTCGGCCCCGGGGCTGACGGCGACGTCACGATCTACAGTATCAATGACGACAAACAACGCATGTTCGAACTACCTCGTTGGGTGATCCATCGCGGTGAGATCGTCGTCGACGGCGGAGAAGTTCGATCGAATAAAGCCGGCACTCTGCTGCATGTCGCACCTGACTTTGATGACGCAGTGGTGCCGGACATCCAATCGTGGTTTGAAGACCATTACTCAATCCAGTTTCGAAACTATCCGGTCGACGAAAACTATCTGCATCTGCACGAAGTCGTTCCGACTCGCATTTAGGGTCGCACTGCGTGATCTTAACCCCGGTCAAAGTGACGCTCGGTGCCGAGACTCAGTGGCCGAACGCTTAGTCGCCACAAGGTTTTCGATGATCCTCCGGCTCCGCGATTGTGGCACTACCGCCGGCACGAATTTCTCAATCGGAATCCGCGACACCAAGTCGACGTGTCGCAGGTAGAGCCTCAGTCTGTGGTGTTCGGAAATCGCTCCAGCGTGAATGTCCAATCGGCGAACTTCGGCCCTGGGTGCACCCACCTGGAAAACCTAGCCTGCTGGCTGTGGTTTGATCGGCTCGTATTCCAATGGACTTAGCCAACACTCGAACACCGACTTCTACGAGATGTCTCAAGTTGGCCTGTAACATTTCTTGGCCCCGACTGCACTCTGTGCTTACGGGAGTTTTGGCAGCATGGCTGTGAATAATGATGATCCCGGAGCGGCATGCTCGGACGCGGACGACATCGCAGCCAGCCTGGCGGGCGATCACGGAGCCTTCGCGCGCATTGTAGATCGTTATCAGGCAGATGTTTCTCGCTATCTGTGGAGGTTCACTCGCAACGAAAATGACTGCGAAGAACTGACACAGACAGTGTTCGTCGAAGTCTTTCTGTCCTTGGCTTCCTTCAGTCGAAAAGTCGTTTTTTGGAGTTGGATAAAAGTCATCGCCACTCGCGTTGGTTATCGCTATTGGCGAAGACAAACAAAATCTCGCAAGCTCGGGAACGTTGCACTTCACGAAGCAAGCGTAATGGTTCAATCTAGTCAGAACGTCGTTGATCAAGCGGTCAAGAATGATGAAGCCGGGCGATTGTTCGCCATGCTCGAAGAGTTATCACCGCGAGACCGATTAGTGCTGACGTTGATGTATATCGAGGAACAATCGGTGGCTGAGATTTCTGCTGTCACCGGATGGAGTCAGACTCTAGTAAAAGTTCAGGCGTTTCGGGCCAGAAACAAGCTCAAGCAAATGGTCGAGCGGCGTGATGCGGAAGCAAATCGACGCGACTCAAAGGATGCCGATTAACATGTCACATGATTGGCACAAACTGTTTTCGCCGCTGCGGGCTGAATCAGCGCCGACGTTCGACGTCCGCCAGGCGGTCTTACAACAGATTGCTCAGACGCCAAGTCGGTATAGCGACGAACCGATTTTGCGATGGCTGATGGTGGCGTCGGTCACTGCAGCTTCGCTCGTCTGGGCCGCCGTTCTTCCCAACCTAGGAAAGCCCAGCGAACCACACGTCAGTTACGTCGCGTTGATAGAATCCATGGATGTCAGTGCCGAGTTCTATTCGGCGCGCTAATGAGTCGACTAATTGTTCTTTGCCTGGCTTTTATGAGGATTGTGAATGAGCACTGCTGTTCTCGATAAAGTGCCGTCGGTGAAGCCGCCGCCACCGAGGCGCTTAGTGCGAGTCGTCGTATTCTTCGCAGTGTTCTTCATTGCTGGTGGAGTCACGGGAGCAGGTATTGCGACTTGGTATTGGCAACCGGTCGCGCAACCAACTCTTGCTATCACACCTCCATCGCAGCCTCAGCCGCCGACGCCGAATCGAGGCTTCTCAACCGAAGGATTCCTGTCGCACATGCGAAAGGAATACGACCTCAATGATGAGCAAGCAGAGAAGCTGACGGGCATCGTGAAAGAGAATCGCGAACGCATCGATCAGATTAACAAAGAGTTTCGGCCTCGCTTCGGTCAGTCAATTGAGCGCATGAATTCAGAGATCTCTGCCATCTTGGATTCAGAGCAGCGGTCGAAGTTCGAGAAGAAGCAAGAAGAGATGCGGGCTCGCTGGGCCAGCCGCCGTCACGATTCAAAGAGAGATGGCAATCGTTCAACCGACGAGTCCAATAAAACTGTTCCTCAACCAGCTGATGAACCAGCATCACCAGAGGAAAAGTCGCCGACGAAGAGCGAATAACTCGCAAAGAAGTTACGCGACAAGCTGCGGATCATCAGTTTTCGATTGGGTTTTCCGACCGGCAACAGGGACTGGTCGTTCGATAGTTCAACGAGTGAAGGGGTTTTACATGAAGAGGTTCTTGGGTGTTGGCCTGTTGCTGTTGGTGACGTCCATCGCGGCAGCACAAGATCAACCGCGAGGCGGTCGTGGTGGCTTCGGCGGTGGATTTGGTGGCGGTGGACCGGGTGGTGGCGGCGCCACTCTGATTCTGTCGATCAGCGAAGTTCAAAAAGAATTGAACATCACCGACGAGCAAAAGAAGAAGATCACTGAACTCGGCGAAGCTTCACGCAAGGAGATGCAAGCATCGTTCGGCTCGTTCAACCGCGAAGAATTCGACAAGCTCAGCGACGATGAGAAAGCCAAGCGCCGCACCGAGATGAGCAAGAAAGCTGAAGACGCTGGCAAAAAGGCGTTGGCTGACGTCGCCAAGATTCTCGACGAGAAGCAGAACGAGCGCTTCGGGCAACTGCGTTTGCAACGCACCGGAATCAGCGCACTCGCTCAAGACGATGTGGCTTCGAAGCTCGGACTGTCAGGCGAGCAACGCGAGGAAGTCGCCAAGATCATCCAAGCCGGTCGACCGATGGGCTTCGGCGGATTTGGTGGCTCTGAAGAAGAACGCCGCGCTGCATTCGAGAAGATGCAGAAGGCTCGTGAGAAGTCCCAAAGCGACCTGATGGCCGTGCTGACTCCAGAGCAGAAGGCCAAGTGGGAAGGCATGCTGGGCAAGAAGTTTGAATTCCCGAACCGTGGCTTCGGTCCCCCAGGTGGTGGTCAAGGTGCTGGCCAAGGCGGTCAAGGTGGTGGTCGTCGTCGACCTGAGTAATCAAAACTCACATCGCCCATCGCAAAGCGTGATGTTCTGCAAAGCAGAGCGTCACGCTTTGTTCGTTTTAGGACTGTGCCAAATGTCTCTTGGATCTGTGTGCTAAATCTGGAGTTGCCGTGCCGAGCGTCTCTCTGCTCAACACTTCGATTACGATCTCTTTGAAGCTCAATATGCTCCGTCCAAGATCGACGATTGAACGGCAACGCTTCTGGTCCTTCGGGGACCACAGCGTCCGTCGAGTCCATTCTAGTGTTTGATCAACTTAGGCCCTTCTGCGTGCACTCACTTGAGGAATCATCATCCATGTTGCTGTCTCAAAGTCGTCGCTGGCTGTATTCGTTGTTACTGGCATTGGCACTGCCTGCCTGGACTTCTTCCGCTTTCGCTCAGCAGACAACCACAGAGCCAACTAACTCGAAAGAGGCCGCCGAAAAGAAAGCGGCGGAAGATGCCGCGGTCGATGCCAAGTATCAGGCCCTAGTGGCCACATTGCCGGCTGAGCAACAAGCCTGGGAAAAGACTCTGCAAGAGAACCTCGGCGGCTTCTATTTGCCCATCCACAAACGCTCGCGACTGCAAGGTCGATCGTCCTGCTGGGACTTCGTCGCTGACGATCCGAAGCTGCCACGAGTACTGCTGATCGGCGACTCTGTCTCGGGCGGTTACACGCTCACGACGCGCAAGCTCCTGGCCGGTCGAGCCAACGTGCATAAAGCCCCGGAGAACTGCGGGCCGTCCAGCAATGGACTGAAGAAGCTCGATATCTGGCTGGCCGGTGAGAAGTGGGACTTAATCCATTTCAACTTCGGCATTCACGACCGCAAGACGCCGCTCGATAAGTACGAGCAACAGCTTGAGGAACTCATCGGTCGGCTGAAGAAGACGGGAGCCAAGTTGGTGTGGGCTGCGACCACTCCGGTGCCAAACGGCACCAAGGATGGCGACCAAGCTCCCACTTGGATCAAGGAACGCAATCAAATCGCCACCAAGCTGATGCAGAAGCATGGCATCGTCATCAACTACTTGCATAGCTGGATGGTGCCGGAGCTCAGCAAGTTTCAGAAGAACGACGACGTCCACTTCAACGGCCCCGGTTACGACCGCATCGCAGAGCGAGTCGCCCGAGTGATCGACGTGGCTCTGCCGCCTCAGGATGGAGTGAACCCAGCAGTCATCCCGGTCGGCCAGTTGGAACTCGACGGCTACATCTGGAGCGAGCGACATGCTGCAGCTCTGGAAGCCAAAGATCGCATTAAACCCGAGATCGTCTTGATCGGTGATTCGATCACTCATTTCTGGGGCGGTGAGCCCGACGGTGGCCGCTCTGGGAATCGTGGTACTCAGACTTGGAAGGCTCTGTTTGGCGATCGTCCAGTGCTCAATCTCGGCTTCGGTTGGGACCGTACTCAGAACGTCTTGAAGCGCATCGAACTCGGCGAACTCGATGGCATCGCACCTCAGGCCATCGTTATTCACATCGGCACGAACAACCTCGCGGGGACTCAGCATTCGCGAGCTTGCACTGCCGATGAAATCGCCGCCGGAATCACCCGAGTGGTCGAGCAAGCCCAGGCCAAGTGCCCAAACGCGAAGATCATCTTGATGGCCGTCTTTCCGCGCGGCCGAGGCACGACCAACCCGCAGCGCGAGACCATCAACGTCATCAATCAGAAGCTGGCTCCACTGGCCACCAAGCCCGGAGTCACACTGCTCGACATCACCGCCAAGTGGCTGCAACCCGACGGATCTGTGAACCTGGAACTCATGCCAGATTCGCTACACCCCAACGAAAAAGGCTACGCCGTCTGGGCCGAAGCACTCCGACCGGTGCTCCCAACGAAGTAACCGGCAGCCGTCCGCTACAAGCCAAGTTGGTCAATCGCGAGATCGATGAACTCATCGAATGCCGACGGCTGCAGAACATCCACGATTTGAGCCAGCATCTCGTTGACGTGATGAGCGAAGTCTTGGATCTGCTTGAAGTGCTTGAGATCTGTCGGACCGAGTATGTCGACTCCGCCATCCTTGATGAGTTCCTGAGCCTCGTCGCGAAGCTTTTTCCAATAGACGGCGTACTTCAGACGAGCGGCCATCGAAAACACGTCGGTGCCCGGCATGAAGAAGACGCGAGTTCGTTCGCGGAATTTCTCAGGATCGTCGCCGCTGGTTTGCCAGATTGTCAGTAGCTCGTACATGCAGTTCGGCGATTTCAAGTACGCATCGCTGAGGAAGATATAGACGCAGTCGCTGTGCCCGATCTGTCGCATGAAGGCCGACAAGCGATCGCCGAGCGCGAGAGCGGTCGTATCACGCACGATCGACACGCCAACTGCTTCCAGCTTGGTGCAAAACTCACTGACCTTGCCGGCTCGTTGTGGATCGCTGCTGCGTTCTTCTTTCCACGCATACGAGACGCAGGCCCGGCGTTCGTCGGAAGGTCGAGGTGGATCAGTAATTCGCAGAGTGGCGGCGGGGTCGGGGGCTGTGGGATGGGCTTCCAGCCTGTCATCTTTATTGCAGCTCGGCTGAGCATGACTGACAGGCAGGATGCCTATCCCACGATCTTCGGCATCCGAGCCAACATCACGCACGCCGCCATCTCGCTCGATGCTGTGACCGATCCACTTCGTAACCGTGTCGAGTAACTCGCGGCTGCGGTCGCCTTGAGCGGACAAGACGATGCGGCCTCGGCGGTCGTCGTGCATCTGCTGTTCGATGAGGGCACTGGCGCGGGTCGTCGCGTCGTAGAACCAAACTCCGTACTTCCAATAGACGGCGGTCTCACCGGCCTGTGTGCCAACCTGCGAGATGATCGACCGCACGACGCTGGGTGAGAGGAAGCGGAAGTCCCACGCACGCTGCGGCGATGACTCGTCCCAGTGACCGGTTAGAAATCGGGAACGACGTACCAAGCATCGAGTATAAGTTCTTTATTTTTTGGAAAACGCTCTAAGCAGACGCCGCCAAAAGCTGGTTCCGATAGAGGCCGGCACGCACCGATCGGTCGCCACATGTGCGAGTAACCTCGCGCGGCAATCCTCGTTTCCGTTCTGAGACAGCACGTTGCATGGAACTCCAGGGATGTGCGTTGCAAACAAGTAGAGTTCAATGGGCTTCGCCTCTCGTAGAAGAACGCTGGGAAACCCATTCAGCTTGCAATAGCTCGCGCTAAGTTTCCGCAAGCTCGACAGTCCCGCGAGGGGAGAAAGATCACTCACCGACGTGTTGGCGCAAGAGAGCGACTCTAAGATTGAGAGACCTACCAGTGGAGACAGATCACTCACCGACGTGATGTCGCAAGAGAGCGACTCTAAGTTTGATAGATCTACCAGAGGAGACAGATCACTCACCGATGTGTGGTAACAATTGAGCGTTTTCAAACTCAACAGTCCCGCAAGTGGAGACAGATCCGTCAACCAAGTGTTGTAGCACTCAAGCCACTGCAAGTTTGACAGACCGGCCAACGAAGAGAAATCACTCGCTAACGTTGAATTTCAGTCGAGCACCCGCAAGTTCGACAGATTCGCGAGCGGAGCCAAATCGCTCAATGCAATGTCGTCGCTGCAATCGAGCCACTCCAACCTCAACAACCCCGCAAGTGGAGACAGATCACTCACCGACGTGCTGGCGCAAGAGAGCCACTCCAACCTCGACAACCCCGCTAGTGGAGACAGATCACTCACCAATGTGCTGCCGCAAGAGAGCGACTCTAAGTTCGACAACCCCGCCAGCGGAGACAGGTCACTCACCGACGTGCTGGCGCACGAGAGCGACTCTAAGTTTGGCAGTCCTACCAGCGGAGTCAGATCGCTCACCGACGTGTCGAAGCAATCGAGCGACTGCAAGCTGGTGAGTCCGGCCAGCGGAGTCAGATGCCTCAACAACGTCCCGCGCAAACCGAGCGACTCAAGCTGCGGGAAGTCCAACGGCGGTAGGGAGTGCTCGGAGAAGTTGTTGGCATCGATTTCGTTCGCTGATTCGTGCCACTGGTCTGCATCGTCGCGGTATAGCCATCCGAGATTCAGCCGCTTCAAATGCCGAAGCTGATGAATCTCTTCGGGCAGTTCGGTGAGGCCCAATCTGCCGAGATCGAGGAAGCCGGTTTGACGCTCGGCTTCTTCGGCGATCAAGCGGCGGGCGATGGCGAGGCCTTCGGGGTTGGACATGGGGGAAGCTCACGCAAGGAATGTGTCGGGGGGCGTAGGAGGACAAGTTCAGGGATGACTCGCAAGCCACTATGCGGCGTTGATGCCAGCGAGATCGGCAGCGTGCTGGTCGGCGTCGGACTCGCTGACGTCGAGCGAAGCCGGTTGCGAGTTGGGAACTCAGCAACTTGGAGTGCTCCGGCTCGACGGAGCCCTCCGACTTAGCGGCACGGGACTCTCAACGTTGCAGTTGATTTGCCGCCAGATACGGCTCACCTGGGATGGGATTTCGAAAGCTCTCGCCGAGTGAAGTCATGCCAGATGGCGGGCGGTGTCAGGCTCGATGAAACGGTGGCAGGATTCGTCGCCAGTCTCGTCGCCCAACACGCCAGTCGATTTCGACGACGTCGTCCCGTTCATTTCACAAGGCGGCATTCAGAGCGGCGACGGATGCTCGCAGTCGCCTCTCTGATCTCGGTGCCTCTGTGTTTCAAACTCTTACAAAAGTCATGGGAAACACAGAGGCACTGAGGGCACAGAGAGAAGACCAGAGCGAACATCCGCCCGATCTATCAGGCGGGGCTGTGTCTGCGATCTCGGTCACGTGGCGGCAGACATTCCAGTGACAAGAGTTGGAGGGCTCCGTCGAGCCGGAGCACTCCAAGGGGACACCGTCCGATCGACGCTCAGTCCACGAACACGAACTCGTTGGAGAGTAGCAGCACTTGTAACAATTCTTCCCAGTTCGACGCGCCGCTCGCTGCGGCTGGTTTCAGGAAGCTGAGAGCTAGTGATTGCTCATCAGCGCGAGGCGACCGGGCAAACAACAGGCGGTAGGCGGACTCCAGGCGTTGCTCGTCCGAGGATGACGGAGTTCCCGCGAGGCGGGCTGCGAGTTGTTGCACTTGCTGCTTCATGAAGGGGCTATTCATTAAGAACAAGGCTTGCTGAGGCACGGTCGTTTGGTGCCGATTGGAGCTCGATGAGTCCGGCGGTGCGAAGTCGAAAGTCCGCAGTTCGCTCGGCAAGTTCTGACGATCGATGAAGCCATAGACCGAACGTCGATTCGAATACGGAGCGGCAAACAGATTCACCGACGGGCCGCCCATCGTCAGGTCAAGCTGCCCCGTCACGAACACCAAAGCGTCTCGCATGGCTTCCCAATCCAGGCGTCTGCGCGGCATCGACCAGAGCCACACGTTGTCAGGATCTTTGGCTCGTAAAGCCGCATCGGTCGCGATTGCCGAACGCTGGCGGTACGTCGCCGAGAGCAGGATGTCTCGATGCAGTTGCTTGATCGACCACCCCTGAGCCATGAAGCGACTGGCGAGGTGGTCGAGCAATTCGGGATGCGACGGTCGCTCGCCCCGCAGACCGAAGTCGCTGGCCGTGCGCACGAGGCCGATTCCGAAATGTTGCTGCCAGACTCGATTCACGAGCACTCGCGCGGTCAGCGGGTTATCGGCACTGGCAATCGCTTGCGCGAGTTCCAAGCGACCGCTGCCCTGACGAAACGGTCGTTGCTCACCACGACTCAGCACCGCCAACAACTGCCGCGGAACGGTCTCGCCCGGATTACTGGCGTTGCCGCGAATGAGCACGCGCGAGTCCGTTGGCTGTAGCACATCTTCCAGCGACATCGCATGCGGCGCGGCATCCGGTGAAGCAATCCAATCGGTCACGAGTCGTTGTTGGCCATGCAGCTGCTGCTGAGTGGTGGCGTCGACGAATAAGAATTCTTCCACATCGTCTAGCGAGATCGACAACGGCGCATCAGCTCCTGCGAAGGTTGAAGAAAGCTCTGCCCAGGCTTCGCGTTCAGACTCGGGAGTTGGTTGTGTCTCAGCCCTTTGCAGCAGTCGCGCATAGGTCGCAGCGACATCCGCCAAACTCTGCGGCGGCGACTTGCGAAGCTCGGCGACAACGATGGCATTGAGCCGGCCATCGCCAACGCTTCTCATCGGCCAGGTTTGCATTTGGTCGATCGCTCGTTGTGGAAAGTTCTCCATCGAAGAGAGCTGAGCCAGCTCCTGCCACGGAGCAAACACCGGATCATGCCGCTTGCGAGTGCGATCGAAGAACCTCGCCCAGCGCTGCACCAACACCGGGTTCAGATCCTTTTTGGCGTCGATCAAGAACATCACGGCCAGGAAGTTGGGCTGCACGGGCTCGCGATATCCGGCCAGCAAGTACTCGGCTAAGCGGCTCCGAAAATTTGCACCAAGCGCCGCTTGCTGCTGTTTCAGATAGCCGTCCAATTGCTGCGAGCGTCGCTTTAGCTCGGACAAGTATTTCTCGAATTTGCCATGTTCGGCGGTCGGCAAGATCAGCGGCGGCACGCGCGGTTCCGCAGAACTCATGAAGACGCCGTGCAGGCTGTAGTAATCACGAGTGGGGATCGGATCGAACTTGTGATCGTGGCAACGAGCACAGGTTGCAGTCATGCCCAGCAGCCCTCGCGTCACAACGTCGATGCGGTCGTCGATGATGTCATGAGTGCTATTCAAGTATCGCTGACCGAGCGTCAGAAAACCGAGAGCAGCCAGCGCCGGAGATGGCTCAGACTTTTGCTCTGCAGTTTGGAGTTGATCCGCAGCCAACTGCTCGATGACGAACCGATCAAACGGCAGATCGTCGTTGAAGGCTTTGACAACGTAATCGCGATAAGTCCAAGACGCCGGATAGCGCGGGTTCTCATTGAGTCGCACATAGCCCTTGGTGTCCGAGTATCGCGCGACATCCAGCCAATGACGTCCCCAACGTTCGCCATAGCGAGGCGACTTCAACAAGCGTTCGACCAAGAGGCGATAGGCGTCCGGCGACTGTTCTTGTTCAAAGGCCGACACGTCCTCGGGAGTCGGCGGCAAGCCATGTAAATCAAACGTCACTCGGCGAATCAACGTGCGACGATCGGCTGCGGGACTAAGTGTCAGTCCGACTGCTTCCAGCTTCTGCAGGACGAATGCATCGACCGGTTGGAGCATTCGATCGCGAGCGTTGACCGTCGGCACTGGCGGTTCACGAATTGGCTGAAACGACCAATGCCCCTTCGCTTCTTCGAGCGTCGGCATGCGGATCGAATTGCCTGCCACAGCAGCCGCTGACTTTGGCCAATGAGCACCGCTCTGCACCCCCTTCTCTAACGCGGCGATCGCAGCGGCCGGCAGCTTGCCCTTCGGCGGCATCTTGATGTCACCGGCATACCGAATGACTTCAATGAGTCGACTGCGATCCGGCTCACCTGCCACGACAACAGCACCAGAGTCCCCGCCGAGCTTCAGCCCGTCCGCCGAATCGAGCCGCAGACTCATCTCTTGCTTCTTCGCACCATGACACGACTGGCAATGCTCGACCAAGATCGGTCGCACTTCACGTTCGAAGAAGACGTCGTCTTGAGCAGCCGCTGATTGGGCCACGACAACGAGCACGCCGATCGCCGCTGTAATTTTCAAGACAGAGCCCCGCAAGAATACGGTGCCTTGTTCGTCGACTTTGAACGCTGAACGGCAACGGCCCGCGACTGAAATGGAAAGATCAAACAAGGCGCGGCCTCTGTTTTGTTGGGGAGTCCTCTGCGCTCTCCGCTTCTCTACGGTGAAAGAAATCTCTTACCGCAGAGAAACGGCGAGCGCCGAGAAAACTATTCGTGAAGTCGTAGCAAGGCTCTCCAAGAGTCACTCGGCGATTTGCCAGATGGCGACGTGACCCGAGATGTCCGCTCCGGCAATCCACTTCTCGTCGGCTGAGATCGAGATCGACGAAATCCAGTCCTTGAACTGTCCGCCGCGAGGAGTGCCCATCACCGCCAGCTCTTTGCCGTCTTCGACTTGAATGATGCGAATGCACGTGTCGCGACCCGCTGTCGCCAGTCGCTGGCCATCGCTGAAGAACGCGACGTCAGTGATGCCGTACTGATGGCCCGAAACATCTCGCACGAACTTGCCGGTCTCGGCATCCAGCAGATGCACTTTGCCGGTTTCGGTCTCACCGCCCTGCCCCGCAGCGATCAGCTTGCCATCGGGCGAGAACGCGACGGCCACCAAACCGTCTTTGGTCCAGCCGCGCCACACTTGCCCACCGCCGTAAGAATTGTCGTTCGGATTCAGCTTTGGGAATTGCGTCTTCAGGATGTCGAGCTTTTCGGTTCCATCCACGCCCCACAGCTTGAAGCCCGCGCAGGGAATGTCGAAGTCGTCTCGTTTGTAACGGAACTCCGAAACCAACACCGACTCGCCGTTTGGTGCGAACGCCGTCGCGACAATCCAATTCCAAGCATGCCCCTTCCACTTCGCGAGCGGTTTGCCGGCTTCCAAATCCCAAACGATGACGTTGGCACTCGCATCACCACTGACAGCTCGCTGACCGTCGCGACTTAGCGCCAACGAATGCACCCAATCGGGATGCTCTTCGAGGATCTTCTTCGCAAGAAACGTCGACACGTTCACGCCCGGCTGATTGAGTGCGTCGTCCTTGCGAGTCTTCTTCGCTTCCTCTTTACGAGGATCGCCGTCGAGCACAGCTTCAGCTTGCCCCGCAGGCTCACCGTCTAAAGACCACACACGAATGGAATGATCGAAGCTCGCCGACACCAGTCGTTGATGCTCGCGATCAAAGGCCAGTCGCGAGATGGCATTCGTATGTCCGTCGAGCCGTCGGCTCGGAGCCACATTGGGAGCTTCGCGCTTCTTGTTGGCCTTGCCGCCCGCAGGTTCTTCAGACGGTGAGTCCGGCAGATCCCAAACAAAGATCTGCCCCAATTGATTACCCGCCGCCACTCGTCGCGGTGTCTCCAGAAACGTGACCGCCATCGGCCAAGCGCCTTCGAAGACAAGCTGATAACGCAACGTCGGTTTCATCATGATCGTGCTCCGCAATCGATCGATCGCTTCAAAGCCAGCGAAGTTGAAGAATCAGAATCATCAGCCGACTGCGTTAGCCCATTAACTCGCCGACGACTTTCGAACCGAAGGGTGCCAGTGGAACGGGTCGGACTCCGGCGAGGTTTTCTAACTTGGGATCGATGGACAGCGCCGAGTAGATCGTCGCAAAGAAGTCACCTTCAGAAACCGGGTTGCTCTTCACGTCAATGCCGTCAGCATCGGACTCGCCATAGACTAGGCCGCCTTTGATGCCGCAACCGGCTAGGGCTGTGCTCCAACTGCGAACGTAGTGATCGCGACCAGCTCGATTATTGACCGAAGGCGTGCGACCAATTTCGCCGGTCCAAACCACAAGCGTCTTGCTCAAGAGTCCGCGCTGTTCGAGATCCGTCAGTAGGCCAGCCCAGGCATGCTCCATCGGTGGAACAAGCCCCTTATGCCAACTGAAGTTGTCAGCATGGGAGTCGTAACTGCTCTGCCCGACCTCAATGAACGGCACGCCGGATTCGACCAAGCGTCGAGCCAACAAACACCGCCGACCGAACGCCGTATCGCCATAGAGCTCGCGATTCTTCTCCCACTCGCTGTCGATGTTGAACGAACCTCGAGCCGACTGCAGTCGCCGAGCGGCCTCGTAGGATTCGCGATGCATCCGAGCGACTTCCGACTTGCGATACGCGACGAAGCCATCTTCCACAAACGACCGCAACGCATGCCGTTTAGCTTCGATGGGAGACTCGATGTTCGACACCGAGAACGGAGGCAGCCCGCCTTCTGAGCCAATCCCAAACGGCTGATACTTGGGGCCGAGGAAGCCAGCACCGGCATCGCCCTGCGACGACACCTTCACGAAGTTGGGCAAGTCCGCCGAGTCTTGCCCCTGATACTTCGCGATGACCGCTCCCATCTCGGGGAACCGAACATTGGCCGACGGGCGATAGCCAGTATGCATTAAGTAGATGCCGCCGGGGTGATCGACCTCGGACGTTTTCATGGACCGAATGATCGCGATCTTGTCGGTCATGCGCGCCATCTTGGGCATCAGTTCGCAAATCTGAGTGCCTGCGACATTCGTGTTGATCGGTCGAAACAAGCCACCGGTCGAACGCCCCGGCTTCATGTCCAGCGTCTCGAATTGGCTAACTCCTCCGTTCATCCACAGCAGGATGCAGTGCTTCTTTTCGCGTTTGAGTTGCTCGGCCAAGACCGCGTTCTGCAGGCCGCCCCAATTCATGACCAGCCCACCGGCAGTGGTGGCCAAAGTCCCCTTCAGCAACGCTCGGCGTGAGAGATGTTCGTTGCGATTGCAAAGCATGTCAGTGACCTTCTTCGACAAGAACGCGGACAAGCGGCACTTTGATCGGATCGTTTATCGGCATTGGCCAGCCACGTCTACGCATAGGCTTTCGCGACCGAATCTTGGTAGAAGACGCATCCGCGCAGCATCGCGTGGCAGCTCTTCGTATTCAGGATGGAAAGCAGCTTCTATGTCGGAACTATTCGCCGGAGTGGACTTAGGCGGCACGGGCATCAAAGCAGTGATGGGAACATCGGACGGACGGATCGTCGCTGAAGGCCACATTCCCACTCATTCGCACGAAGGACCGCAAGCGGTGCTGAAACGCATTGCCACGCTCGTCGAGCAGCTCGCTCAACAAGCTCAAGGGCAGCCGGTCGCCGTCGGCATGGGAGTTCCCGGCTTAGTTGATGTCGCCCACGGTGTGACAAAGTTCTTGCCGAACATGCCCACTCAATGGAGAGACGTGCCTGCCGCGCAAACGCTGAGCGACCTCTTGCATTGCCCGGTCAGGATCTTGAACGACGCTCGCGCCGCGACGCTCGGCGAATTGAAGTTTGGGCGCGGTCGAGATCGTCCCTCATTGACCTTCGCATTCTTTGGTATCGGCACCGGCATTGGTGGAGGAGTGGTCGTCGACGGCAAGCTGCGACTCGGCCCATTGGGGGCTGCTGGTGAGCTTGGGCACCAGACCGTCATCCCCGACGGACCATTATGCGGCTGCGGCAATCATGGTTGCCTGGAAGCGGTGGCCAGCGGACCGGCCATTGCGTTCGAAGGTCAACGACTGATGAGGATTGGTCTCGCGCCGCGCCTGCACGAGATCGTCAAAGGGCATACGGAAGCTGTGACGACTCGCGAAATGGTCGCCGCTGCAGAGGCGGGAGACGAAGCCATTCGAGACGCGATCATCCGCGCGGTGACGTACCTCGGCATCGGAGTTTCAACCGTCGCGACCGTGCTGCATCCCGAGCTGATCGTGATCGGCGGAGGCGTCGCCGAAATGGGAGCCATGCTCTTCGATCGAGTCCGCGAAGTGGTGCGTCAGCGCATTCGCATGTTCCCCACCGACACGATCGCCATCGAACCATCGCTACTCGGCGAACGAGCCGGAGAACTGGGAGCACTGGCCCTCGCTGCTCAATAGTTCGCGAAGTCACGTCTTCAATTGGGCAGAGCAGACACGCGAATGCCAAGAATCTCACGCCGAGGCGCTGAGAGCGCGGAGCAATTCAGACTCGTCGATTCCTCATCTCCGCGACCACTGCGTCTCTGCGTGAGACTGGTCTTCTTGCTCTTTGACTGGCTCCAATTCCGAATCGAGCAGAAGTCATCAGCCTTCAATATGCGGCTGAAAACAAGCACTTCGCGAGCACGCCGCACCGTGATCCGAACTTTTTCCAAAAATTGTTTAATGACCGGTGCAAGATTCTTGGGACCGGCCAGTACCCCTTGTGGCAGTCGAGCGAATGACGTTCGCCGGGCCAGTCACAATTCATTTCGATCGGGCGTCGCCGCGAGAGCATTGGCAACTCTCTCGCCTCGCCGACGCAGCCAACAAGGGGGCACATCATGATTTGTCAGCGAAAGTCTTGGCTCAACGTTTGGAAGTCGGGTTTGAAATTGCTCAGTTCACAACGTCGACGACAGCCCCGTCGAGCAATGGTCAGCACCGAGTTGCTCGAAACTCGAGTCGTCCTCAGCGCCGTCGGCCCATCCGCAGCCGGAGTGACTGCGGAGATCGTCGCCCCAAACCGCATCGTCAACGGCACAACGACGACGGCATACCCTCAAGTTGGAATCTGTGGCGACGCATCCGGCGGCTTCGCTTCGGGAACGTTGATCGGATCACGCTGGGTCCTGACTGCCGCGCACGTCACCGAGGGACTGGGAGCGACTCAAGGTCGCTTCACGGTGAACGGTCAGACGTACTCGACCATTCGCATTCACAACCATCCGCAGTACAGCCCCAACGTCTTCGGCACCGACCAAGCGAACGACATCGCCATCATGGAACTCGATCGTGATGTCGTTGGAGTTACACCCAGTCAGATCTATCGAGCAGCCCCAACCGTCGGGCAACTTCTGACGTTGGTTGGTTTCGGTGGCGGTGGCACCGGGACAACTGGCACCAACGGCGATTTCGGGATTAAGCGAGTCGGCACGACTCCCGCCGATCAAGTCTCGGCGTCTTTGATCCAATGGAACTTCGATAACAACACCGAATCCAACACGGCTCCCGGAGACTCAGGTGGTCCGGCTTATGTCACGGTCAACGGCCAACAATACATCGCTGGCGTCACTTCAGGCGGAGACAAAGCGAATGCTGGCATCGGCGATCACTCGTTCGATACTCGGGTGGATGTCTACGCGAGCTGGATTGATTCCATTGTCGGTGCTCAAACCGGTGGAGGCACTGGAGGTGGCACCGGTGGTGGAACAGGCGGAGGCACCGGTGGCGGTACTGGTTCGACCGACGATCACGCCAATGCTCCAGGCTCTAGCGCGACGCCCATCACCATCAATGCGTATGGCTCAGGCTCAGCCAGCGGCAACTTGGAAGTTGCTGGAGATCGAGATGTCTTTGCCATCACGTTTGCTTCGGCTGGCAGCGTGAAATTGTCGCTCAATGCAACCGTGGATCTCGATACTTACCTGCGACTGTATGACGCCAACGGGCAACTCGTTGCCGAGAACGACGACTCCAACGGCACGCTCAACAGCGAACTCACCGCCAGCGTCCAAACTGGAACCTACTACCTCTCGGCAGGTGCGTATGCCGACGCTTCGACCGGCGGCTACACGGTCGCGGTGGCCTTCACGGCAACGACCACTACCAACACCACGCAAGATTACTTCTTCTCGCTGCTCGATCCCGGCACGCTCACGAATTCGAATGGCACCACGCTCGCCGTCGATGATTCAGACATCGTCAAGCTGTCGGTCAGCTCGACCGGTTCTTACTCGTACTCCATCTACTTCGATGGCAGCGACGTGGGTCTAACAAACTCATCCGAAGACATCGACGCCTTCACGATTCTGGCTGACGGTCGCATTGTGATGTCGACCAGTGGAGCTGTTGCAGTCCCCGGAGTGAATGGAGCAGCGAACGATCTGCTGACCTTCACACCCACGTCAATCGGCGACACGACTGCCGGAACTTGGAGCGTCACTCTGCGAGGCTCGTCACTACGGCTGCCTTCAACCACAGCAGGCAACATTGACGCCGTTGATGTGCTGCCAGATGGCTCGCTTGTGATTTCCACTGTCGGAAGTGTGACAGTCGGCACCAAGACCTTTAATCGCGAAGATCTGCTCAAGGTCAGCGGCACGTCACTGAGCTTCTACGTCGACGGCAGTGACATCGGTCTTACAACCACTGGCGAGAACATTGATGCTGTCGACGTGCAGCCTGACGGTTCGATCTTGGTTTCGACCAAGGGAGCCTTTGCAGTTCCCGGCCTCAGTGGTGGAGCCGCTGACGTGGCAGCGTTCCGACCGACTCAACTTGGAGCGGCCACTCAAGGGAGCTTTAGTAGCACGCTCGCCTTCGCGGCTCAGCAGTTCGGCATGCAAGCACTGAATCTGGATGGCTTCCAAGTCGGCACAGTGAATGGTGGCTCCGGTGGCGGCACAGGCGGTGGCACCGGTGGCGGGACAGGCGGCTCGACCAGTGGATTCCAAATTACAGTCCGATTTACGGACAACACACTGACGTCAGCTCAACGAGCGGTCTTCCAACAGGCGGCAGATCGTTGGGCTCAAATCATTGTGGGAGACATTCCCGATGTGGTGGTCGATGGCATCGCGGTCGATGACATCGTGATTGATGCCAGTGCTCCGACAATCGACGGAGTGAGCGGCATCCTCGGCCAAGCTGGCCCCACGGCCTTCCGGAACGGCTCGATGCTGCCGTCACGAGGCATCATGGAGTTCGATCAAGCGGATCTCGCCGATCTGCAATCCAGCGGCGACTTACTCAACGTCATCGTGCATGAGATGGGGCATGTGATCGGCATCGGCACGATCTGGGACTCGCTGGGACTCGTCCAGAATGTCGGCACCGAGATTCACTTCACCGGCTCCCGAGCCGTCGCCGAATACAACTCGATCTTCGGCACGTCGGGCAACTTTGTGCCTGTTGAAACTGATGGCGGCTCGGGCACGGCTGGCGGTCACTGGGACGAGGAAACCTTCGATAACGAGCTGATGACGGGCTACCTCAACGGTGGCACGCAGAACCCCATCAGCCGAGTCACCGTCGGGGCTCTCGCCGACATGGGCTATCAAGTCAACATGGCTGCGGCTGACGTGTATGCCGCGCCGCGAACTGCTCGTTCGAAGGACACGATCTATGTTTGGGGCGGACACGAAAACGGACATGGTCACGGCCATGCTCGCGACGCTCAGGACAGCTCGTCGACAACCAGCCTGTCGAACAACCTCACTCCCGCAGTGACGGCCGCTCGCAATAATCAAGTAGAAACGCCATCCGTCCCCAATGCTCGCTGCCACGATGCCCCCGCCGCGACATCGAGCAGTTCGTCAACGACGACAACTCCATCGAGCATTACTCAGCGTTCAACATCAGCTCGATCGACGGACGCCATCGACTCAGTGATGGCAAACCTGCAACCCGTTTGGGATCGGGTTTAGTCGTCTCGCGTTGAAGAGCGAGATGTTCAACCACGAGCCGAAGGCGGCGGAGTTGATTCGGCTAAACACCGTAATCAACACCGTCGCCTTCGGCATTTCGTTGAGGTCAATCGGCGAGCCAAGATCCTTAGAACCGCTGATGAACGCCGATGAAACGCTAATCAAAAAGAGAAGGCACACACGGCGTTTCATTCAATGCTTCATAAGCGTTTCGTCAGCGTTCATCACCGGTTCTAAATCACGTCCACTCCGACCTCCGAACTAGGTGATTGATTTTTGAGATTTCAACGCCCGCTCTGTGACGTTTGAGCTTTGCTGAAGTCCTCGAATTGGAACACACTCCCAACCGCTCGTTGCGTCGCTGATCGATGTCTTTCGGATCGTCATGACGCAACGGCTTCATCGCGACCACAGCTGTCATTTGGGAGTCGACACGATGCTAAAGTTTGAAGGCCAAGGCCAAGTTCATACGTGCCAGGGAGTCAATCGGCGCGACTTCCTGCAAGTGGGTTCGCTGGGGGCCGCCGGGCTGTCGCTCGCCAGCCACGCTGCCGCCAAAGAGGCCGGCGCCGTCTCGCCTGATAATGACCGTCGCTCGGCAATCATGATCTTTAATCTCGGAGCTCCATCTCATTTGGACACGTGGGACCAAAAACCGGATGCCCCCGCCGAGATCCGCGGACCGTTCAAATCCATTGCCACCAAAGCTCCCGAGATCCAACTCTCAGAGATTTTCCCCAAGCACGCCGAGATCGCCGACAAGATCACCTTCGTGCGTTCGTGCTACCACACTGCGGCAGCCGTGCATGACGTTGGCTGGCAGATGATGCAGACCGGTCGCCTCTTTAGCGGCGGCATTCAAACCCCGCATGTTGGCGCCGCCGTGAGCTATCTCAGTGGACGCCGCTCGGATCTGCCGCCGTTTGTCGTGCTGCCACAAACGATGGGACGAGGTGGAGGAAATCTTCCAAACGGACAAGCAGCCGGATTCCTCGGCAAGGCCCATGACCCCTTTGTTCTCAATGCGAATCCCGCCGAAGCGAACTTCAAAGTCCCGGACCTGCTGCCACCGTCGGACTTGGGAACTGTTAGAGTCGACCGTCGTCGACGCCTGCGAGACCTCGTCGACGAAACAGTGCAGAGCTTTGAAGCCAGCGAGAACGCCAAGCAGCTCGATGCCAACTTCGACACCGCTTACCGACTGATGACCAGCACTCAGGCACGCGAAGCCTTCGACCTTTCCAGGGAGCCGGATCACGTTCGCGACCGCTATGGCCGCAATCGTTTTGGCCAATGTCTCTTGCTGGCCAGACGACTCATCGAAGCCGGAGTCCGCTTTGTGACGGTCAACACGTTCCTCACGGTGTTCGATGAGATCACTTGGGACATTCACGGTTCCAAGCCCTTCACATCCATCGAAGGCATGAAAAACATCGTCGCTCCGATGTACGACCAAGCGTACTCGGCTCTGATCACCGACCTCGCTGAACGAGGAATGCTCAACGACACCTTGGTCTGCAATTTCTGCGAGTTCGGCCGCACCCCGCGCATCAATCCCGCCGGTGGCCGCGATCACTGGCCTCAGTGCTACACGACGTACTTCGCAGGCGGCGGCGTGCAAGGCGGCCAGGTGATTGGTCGCAGCGATCCCATCGGCGGAGTGCCTGCCGAGCGACCCGTCGACCCCGGTGATCTCGTCGCGACGATTTATCATTCGCTCGGATACAAAGTGGATTCGCACTTACCCGGCCCGGCGAAGCGTCCCTTCGGACTCGTCGACTTCGGTAAGGCTCCGATTACGGAGATGTTCTAGCGACCTGCAGCTGCGGAGCTCGGACACCATTGAGCGGAGACTAGCTTCTGAAGACTCAATCCTTCCGAGCTAATCGAAATCACCTGCCGTTTCGATGCAGCCAGAACGATCGCCACGACCCAATCATGAGGCCATCGCGAAGCCAGCTTCGCCCAAAACTGGACCGGTAAGCTCCGCGTGTCTTGCCGGTTCCAAACAAATTCCCTGTCTGCCTTGCAGCCCCAAACTTCATTCAATAGAACCCCGGCCCCAACCGGGACTTAAGGCTAATTTTGTCAGGAAAATCTGACTTCTCTCACAGCGTAACTGATAGGTGTAGTCATGGTGTTTCGACCTCGTACAAAGCTTCACAAAGCTCGCTCAACCAAGCGATGCCCCAAGTGCAACAAGATCGTGCGGATGCGCGTTCGCTGCAAAACCTGCCATCTGAAGCTCAGATAGGCCCGTCGCCCTGAATGGTTGGTCGTCGCTTTTCGAGACGACTCAGTAATTGCAGGGCGTCTAAGACAACAGTCTTCAAAGCCAGGTCATTCGGCCTGGCTTTTTTTATTGGTGCATTGAGCGACAGATTGCCCAAGCAGGAATCGCCAACGTCGACGACTCACGTCAGCGGCCATCGAGTATCGCTTGTCACAGAACCCTTCCCGCGTCGTTCCTAAGGAGAAGAACCATGTTGAAGCAACTTTGGAAAGTCTGGCAAAACTCGCGTCGCGTTGTGCTGCCATTTCTCAGCTTGTCCATGATGGCTGCGCTTTGCGTGGCCGCAGAGCCCACCAAGGACGCGGTCTATGAGATGCGGACCTACTACTCCCCCGAAGGCAAGCTTGACGCATTGCACGCTCGCTTCCGCGATCACACTACAAAGCTGTTCGAAAAGCATGGCATGACCAATATCGGCTACTTCGTGCCGGTGGAGAACCCCGACCGCAAGCTCATCTATTGGTTGGCTTACCCCAGCAAGGAAGCTCGCGACAAATCTTGGGCGGCGTTCTTGAATGACCCTGATTGGAAGAAGGCTCACAAAGAGAGTGAAGTCAACGGGCCGCTGGTCTCCAAGGTCGAATCTCAGTTCATGAAGACCACCGATTATTCGCCCGCCTTCAAAGCCGGCGGCGACGGCAAGGGAGTGATTGAACTCCGCGTCTACACAACCACAGACGGCAATCTCGACCGACTGCACGCGCGGTTTCGCAATCACACCACCAAGCTGTTCGAGAAGCATGGCATGACCAACGTCCTGTATTGGTCGTTGCTGCCCGATCAGAAGGACGCCGACAAGACTCTCGTCTACTTGCTGTCTCATAAGAGCGTCGACGCCGCCAAGGAATCCTTCAACGCCTTCCGCCAAGACCCCGATTGGGTGAAAGCTCGGACTGAATCCGAGAAAGAAGCCGGCGGGTCACTGACAGTGAAAGACGGCGTGAAGTCCACGTTTATGAAGGCCGTGGACTACTCACCAATTAAGTAGTTCGCACCGCTGCGGCTCGCTATGGCGCGGCACCACGCGTGATTCCCAACACTTCAACTTAGAACTCTTCGACTTCATCAGGAGCCTCCATGATTCGCAAGTTCGTATTGCTGACAGCTCTCTTGTTGCCCGCCTTTGTTCAAGCTGCTGATCCCGTGCCAGCCCCGGCGGAAGCCGAGGGGATGAAGCAACTCTTCAACGGTAAGGATCTCAGCGGTTGGGACGGAGACCCACGCCTGTGGACCGTGAAGGACGGTGTCATTCACGGTGAGACCACCGCTGAGAACGCAGCCAAGGGCAACACCTTCTTGATCTGGAAAGAGGGCACAACGAAGGACTTCGAGTTGCGTCTCTCGTTCCGTTGTAACGCGACCAACAACTCGGGAATCCAATACCGCTCGAAGCACATCACCGACGGCAAAGTTGGCAACAACTGGGTGGTACGTGGCTATCAACACGAACTTCGAAATGAGGTCGCTCTGCCCAACGTCGCGGGCTTTATCTACGACGAAGGCGGCAAGCGCGGCCGCATTTGTTTGGTAGGCGAGCAAGCCACTTGGGAAGCCGACGGCAAGAAGCTCGTAAAGTCCGACCTCGTCGACGCTGAAAGCTTTAAGAAGCTCTTCAAGCTAGATGATTGGAACGACGTTGTGATCATCGGCAAAGGCAAGCAAGTTCAGCACTACCTCAACGGTCGCTTAATCCTCGACTTCACCGACAACAATCCAGAATTGGCGTTGTCCGAAGGCGTCCTCGCTCTGCAACTACATGCAGGCAAGCCGATGTGGGCCGAGTTCCGCAACATCCGCATTCGCGAGTTGAAGTAACCTCTTCACGATCCAATCGCGTCGACTTGGCACGCCGCAGACATTCTGATGGCGTCGACGGCACGTTGATCAGCCAACGAATTACGAGCCGACTCTGCACATCGCGCGGAGTCGGCTCGTGGTCTTTTAGGAGTATCGTTTCGTAGCCGCGTATCGAAACTCCGAATGCACCGCCACGAGCGATGAGTCATCGTGACGCGTCTTGCATCCGCATCGCACAGCGGAACATCAACGGCGATGTCGCGGAACCATTTCGTGAAGTCGAATGCCCCAAAACGAGAGCCGCTCATTGAGTTAGAGCTATGGTTGTTGGCCTCTCCGCAATCACTCATTCCAAGAAAGGCCCGCCATATCTCTCCGGATTGCGTTTGCTCCCGCTCCACTTTCTGCCGCATCTGCCGTTGATCCAATCATGTCTCGCAGTTGCGGGCGCGTGTGTATGAATCCCAGATTCTTTGCCCGCTTCTACGCGAACTTCCTCAGACAGTCCCCGCTGATTGCCCCCATGTTCGCCCGCAGGGACATGGCCAAACAAAGGCGACTCTTAAGAGCCGGGATCTCGTTCTTGTTGCAGTACGCACAAGGCAACGACTACGCCGCACTACGAGTGGGCGACCTGGCGGCAAGTCATTCTCGCAATCGCCACAACATCAATCCCAACATGTACCCGTTGTGGATCGACGCCTTGATGATGACCGTCCAAGAGTTCGACGAGCAGTTTACCCCCGACCTGCGCAACAAGTGGGTGGCAGCCCTGCGAGTTAGTATCGAGCGCATGATCTCGCAGTATTCAGTCTTCCAACGACCAACCGTTTGGAAAGCCGCGACATCATCTCAGTCAATCAGCATCACTGCTGCCATGACGCCTTCAGGGCAGCGGCTGATGCGGCGGTAGCTGCCAACACGATTCGTGCCGCTGCATCCCAATGTGTGGGTAGTAGGTCTGAGCTTTCGGAGCGGCGAGCAAGATGAGCCGCGTATGCAAACCCGCCATCGCATGAGTTTGCCGAATCAACTCGCGACCGATGCCTTGCCCTTGAAAGGCAACATCGACCGCCAGGTCCGACAAGTATGTGCAATAAGAGAAGTCGGTGATCGCGCGAGAGACACCGACCAGCACTCCGTTCGAGCGAGCGGTCACGATCACCCCGGCATTTCGCAGCATGCCTTCGATGGTAGCTCTCTCATCAACGGGTCGCCGTTCGGCCAACGTCGAACGCGCTAACACATCAATGAATTCATCCGCCGAAAGCTCGGGTTCTTGTGAGTACGTCAGAGTCGTCATGGGAGTGACTCGCAGTTGTGTTCGTGATCCAGGTACGGTTCGAGGTCTGTGGTCAAAGCATCGTGCTTACTGACCATCGAGCAAGCCATATCCCCGCATTGGCTCACCTCAGAATTCCACCTGCCGATCACACGCCATGAATCGACTCTCCGCCGAACAACTTCGCCGTAACGAGCAGACTCGTTTGAGTTGGGACCAATACCGATCTCACCGCGATCGCATCACCCAACTCGTTCGAGACTTCGCGCCGCGCTCCGCATCGTCTTCCAAAAAGGAGCTAACGATCCTGGGAGCGGGCAACTGCAACGATCTCAATCTCCCTGCGTTTCTCGCGGACGAATGGCAAATCCAGTTAGTGGATCTCGACTCTCAGGCTTTGAGCGACGGCGTGCATCGGCAGAAACTGGATGATGACTTTCGAGTGGCTGCGCATGGTGGAGTGGATCTGACAGGTCTGTGGAACGAGCTATCCTCGCTTAAGCCTGACACTGATCCCGAAGTCATCCGTGAACTCGCCCAGCGTCTTCCATCGTCACGTCCGACCTATGAGTTGCCGCCCGGTCACGTCGTGCTCTCGGTGGGTCTTCTCAGTCAGCTCGTTGAAGCCGCCGTGCTCTCAATCGGTGATCGACACCCAGCCTTCGTAGAACTCGTACAGGCCCTGCGGCTCCAACATTTAAGACTCGTTCACGAACTTACTGAGCCGGGCGGAACATTCATCGTCACCAGTGAAGTCGTCTCGACAGACACCGCGCCGCAACTGGCGGGACTGCATGACGACGAGCTCCCGTCCGTACTTTCCAAGCTGCTGCTGGAAGGCAATTTCTTCTCGGGTCTGCATCCCAGCTTGATCGGTCAAACTCTGCAATCCGACCGAGCTATCGCTGACCAAACGGAAAGCCTGCGAGTTGCCGGGCCGTGGCTTTGGAACTTTGGCGTCAGAACCTATGCGGTCTGCGGGTTCGTCGGAGTAAAGACCATGATGAACCGATCTTCGTGAGGTCGGTAATAGCCGTTGATCCGCTCACGAACGTTGAACCCCAGGCTCTCATACAACTTCACTGCCGGTGAGTTCGCGGGGTCCACGGTCAGCAACACTGGAGCCGTCGCCTGAGCGAGTGCGGCTCGCATGAGCGCCGACCCAATCCCCATTCCTCGACACAGCGGATGCACAAAGAGCTTGTGTAAGAAGAACTCACCGGTGCGAGTCGGAAACTGCACCAGTGCCCCAGCGATGTCGTTCGACTCCGACAGTGGCCCACGATCGATCACGCGAGCGACCAGCAACGTCGCATAGTCATTCCACACGCGCCAAATGTGTTCGCCATCGGGAATGAACGTGTCGGACATCTGCGGCCATGCCAATCGGTCCAGCGCGGCGATGTTGAGAAAGTCGCCAGCTCGAGCGGTTTCAATCTGATACTTCATCACTCGGTTCCTTCAGAGATCGGTGCGATTAAGCGGACGCTTCTAGCACGAGTAGCCCATCCACCGAAACCATCGTCATAACCAAGTCGATTAACCGGCCAGCGAAACTGAACTTCAAAGGTCGCAACCCAAAGATCATGATCGGCTCAATCTCGCCATCTCTCGAAAGGCTGCCGCAACATCGAGCGCAACGTCACGAGGACAACTCATCGGTCCGCACCGCATGGACTCGAAGATCCGGCGACGGTGCTCAGTCAGAACCGAACGACTGGCTGCCATCTCAACGGCACGTTCGATGTATCCCTCAACGGAATGCGCAACCCCGTCCGCAATCTTCATGTTGAGCAACATGCTGGCGGTCTGTCGTGATGCAAAGGTCTCGATTAAGAGTGTCACAATTGGCACACCGCACCACAGAGCGTCCGCCGAAGTTGCTCCGCCCGAAAACGGAAACGTATCCAGGCCGATATCAATCTCGGCATACCGAGCCAACAACTCTTCGTGCGAGCACCAACCGTGAAGCTGGATGCGTTCCGGCGACACTCCGTTATTGGTGAGCGACGTCATGAACTTCGTCCGCACAGCGGGATCGTCGAGGCCCTTATTCCGCAGCACCAACCGCGAGTCCGGTACTCGTCGCAAGATTTCGTTCCAAGCTCGCAACACATCGGGCGTCGTCTTGTCGAGCTTGTTACAGCTTCCAAAGGTGACGACTCCTGTTCGTTCGCAAGGACTCGGCGTTGGCACCAAATGGCGAGCGAAGGCCGGTGGTTCAAAGCAAATGGACGTGCGAGGCAACCGCATCACACGTTCGGAGTAATAGCCATCACACGTCGGCGGAATCAGCACCTCGTCGGCAATGATCCAGTCCATGGCCGACATCCCTGTTGTGCCCGGATAGCCAATCCAGGTGGCTTGAACTGGTGCCGGTTTCCGTGCGAAGACCAACAACCGGTGTTGTCCCGTGTGTCCGGTGAGATCAATCAACAGGTCCAGGTTATCTCGCCGAATCAGGTCAGCCAGCTCGTCATCCGTCAGCGTTCGCGCATCAATCCAATGACTTGCCGCATCGCGAAACCGCGACGTCATGTCGTCGGTCTCTTTGCGGTCCGAGTAACAAAACGTCTCAATATCTTTCGACGGCAAGTTCTCGAGGATACCGATCAAGAAGCGGCCCACGGGATGATGTCCAAAGTCCGGTGAGACGAAGCCAACTCGCAACCGTTGGGCCTTCATGGCGGCGACTACCGGTTCTCTTCCCCGTACCACTTCGTCAGACGATCGGGCACCAGGTTCTTGCATGGCACCTCGCAATGGCACCGCGTGCCTCGCGTCCCATTCGCGATGCGCCGCCAGGATCTCGGCTGCCGAGGTTCCGTAGCGGCACTGCAAACATGCGAGTCGATTCGTGTGGGCGACCATGTAGTTCGGTTTGACACTCAGCGCCGTATCAAACACCGCGAGAGCTTCATCCAAACGCCCCTGAGCCTTCAACACCGTCCCCAAGTTGTTCAGACACTGAAGCCAATTCGGCTGCAATTTCAAAGCGTTCCGATAACTCGACTCTGCCTCACTCAGTCGATCAGCATGTTCGAGAGAGATGCCTCGATTGAATGCTGCGATCGCCAAGTTCGGCCGAAGTCTTAACGCCTCATCGAAAGCCGAGATCGCTGCGTCATAGCGATGCTGTTCGTGCAAAGCGGTGCCAAGATTAACCAGGGCTTCAACCAACTCTGGCTTTAGGGCGAGCGTTGCTCGTGCAGCCTGTTCGGCTTCGATTGCCCTGCCCTGCAATCTCAAGACATTGGAGAGATTGTTAAGAGCATTCACTGATCGCGGCTGCCGCTTTAGAGCGGCCCGGAATGCAGCCTCGCTTTCGCACCAGCGATGCAAGCCTTTAAGCGCGAGCCCCAATGAATTCCATCCAGAGACTCGCTCTGGATCACGCTCCGTCAGATCTCGAGCGAATGGCTCGGCTTCGACAAATCGCTCCTGCGCATTCAGTGCTGCAGCGAGGTTGTCTTGATAATCAAGATTCCCCGGCGAGATCTTTAAGGCAGCCCGCAGAGACTGTTCTGCGGCCGGCCAATCGCCACGTCGATACGCCACACCAGCGAGCACTTGCCATGCTCGATCACACTGCGGCACCTGAGCCACGATCTGCTGAGCGATCTGAGCAGCCTGGTCGAGCTGACCGCTCTCAAAACTCCGCATCGCCAACTGCAAGGCTTCTTCCAACGTCATGCTGCCACGCTCTCCATTTCGTCGTTCGTTGGCAACATGCTCCCATTAAGCCGTCGTACGACTTGGCCCACTCACACCAAGATGTCTTTGACGACATGCCCGAAGACGTCCGTCAGACGCATATCACGACCACCAAAGCGATAGGTTTGCCTGGTGTGATCGACGCCCAACAAATGCAGCATCGTCGCGTGCAGGTCGTGCATTTCGAGTTTGTTCTCGACGGCTCGATATCCGAACTCATCGGTCGCGCCGTAGCTCATGCCGCCCTTTGTGCCACCGCCAGCCATCCAAATCGTGAACCCGAACGGGTTGTGATCGCGACCGTCACTGCCTTGAGCAAACGGCGTCCGGCCAAACTCACCACACCACACCAACAAAGTCGATGACAGCAAGCCGCGTTCTTTCAAATCCTTGATGAGAGCTGCAATCGGTTGATCCACGGCTCGCGAATTCTTCGTATGCCCATCGACCAACCCGCCGTGCTGATCCCAGCGATCGCCACTGCCACCGGGACAAGTCAGCTCAATGAATCGCACTCCGCGTTCGACCAATCTTCGAGCGACAAGACAGATGCGACCAAAGGTTTGAGTCTGCTTGAACTCATCGTTGATTCCGTATGCAGCCTGAGTCGCCGCCGTCTCTTGCGAGAGGTCCATCAGGTCCGGCACTGCAGCCTGCATCTTGGCAGCGAGTTCATAGTTCTCGAGTGCCGACTCTAAGGCGTCAGCCGGGCCCGTGCGTTTGAGTGCCTGCTGATCGAGCTGCTTCATCAGAGCGAGCTTGCCGTCTTGCAGAGCCCTCGATTTCTCTCGCGCTCGAATATTCGCAACGGGCTCATCAGTCGGTCGGAACACGGACCCTTGAAAGGCCGCTGGCAAGAAACCGCTGCCAAAGCAATCCAACCCGCCTGGTGGAATTAATCCTCCATTCAGAATCACAAAGCCGGGCAAGTTCTCGCATTCGCTACCCAAGCCATAAGTGATCCAAGCGCCGTGACTAGGCCGCCCTTGCAACCCCGATCCGGTATGCAAGAAGTAGTTCGCGAAGGTGTGTTCCGAGAACTTCGACGTCATCGAGTGAATCACACACAATTCGTCAGCACAGGCTCCGACATGCGGAAAGAGTTCGCTGACTCGTAAGCCGCATTGTCCATAGTTCTTGAACTTCCAAGGCGACTTCAACATCGCCCCGATGTTGTTGAACTGAGTGGCTTCGACCTTTTGAAAGACTTCGTGCGGACTCTTGCCATGCACTTTTTCTAACAATGGGCGTTCATTGAAGGTGTCAACGGACGACGGTCCTCCATCCATGTAGAGGAAGATCACGGATTTCGCCTTCGGTGCGAAATGCCCAATCTTCGGAGCAAGAGCACGTGCTGGTCGGGACGCATCGGGAGCAGCCTCAGCCCATCCTGGCAGCAACGATGCTAAGGCGACGGCACCGAAGCCATTGGCGGCCTGAGATAAGAACTCCCGGCGACTCGGTGGCGGAGTTGTGAAACGTTGGCAGTGATGATTCATGTCAGACTCATACTGGAGTTTTAAGTGCAACCAATAGCGATGTTGGGACGACTCAGTTCACGAAGATGAATTCTTTGACGTTGAAGATGACGTGACACAAATCGGTCCACGATTCGAAGGGCGTTCCCTTGGATTGAGGAGTCAGGCCCAGTCGCTCTGATTGGCTCGCCAGGAACGCGACCGCAGCGACGAGCTCTTCGTTCCTCGGCTGACGCGACAATGCGGTCTCGTAGATGCGACGTATCCGTTCTTCATCGGATGCCGCCGGTTCCGCGATGATTCGCTGAGCCCATAGTCGAGATTGCTCCAACACCAACGGATCATTCATCAGGATCAAGGCTTGCGCAGGCACGTTGGAATTCGTCCGACGCCCAACCGTTGAGAACGGATTGGGAGTGTCAAAGGCCAGCATCCACGGCGACAAAAAGTTCCGCCGCACCGCGATGTAGATGCTGCGTCGACCGGATCCATCCAAGGGACCATTAACGCCGGGCCGACCTCGCCCATCCATGAAGGCGGTCAGGTGAATTGGGACACTTTGCCCGAAGGCAGTTCGATCAAGCCGACCGGACACTGCCAGGATCGAGTCGCGAATGACTTCACCTTCCAACCGCCGGATCGGCATGCGATGCAGTAAGCGGTTATCGGGATCGACTTGCTCGGCAGGGCCACCGACGGTGCTCGCCATTTGGTAGGCGTTCGACATCATCAGAGCTTTGATGAGCTTCTTCTGCGACCAGCCGTCACGCATGAATTGCAACGCGAGGTGATCGAGCAACTCGGGATGTGATGGCAATTCGCCGAGCACTCCGAAATTGTCGACCGTCGGCACGATGCCTCGTCCAAACAGGTGATGCCAGATGCGATTCACGGCCACGCGGGCGGTGAGCGGATTGGTGGGATCAACAATCTGCTGAGCAAGTTTCAGTCGGCCACTTCCGGCACCGTAGTTGGACAAGGTCCCCGTCACGGCTTCGAGGAACCGACGCGGAGCAACTTTGCTGGGTGTCTTCGAGTTGCCTCGAATGAGCACGACCTCATCGACTCCGTTGCCATCCAGCATGGACGGGGCCAGTTGCGACTGCGTCTTGAACTGCTTCAAGAGTTCGGCCTGCGCCGTCACGAACTTTTCAATGACCGCATTGGGCTGATGCTTCGCGACCAACAACTCGTCGTGCTGCAACATCCAATTCAACAACCGAATCTCGGCGACATCATGGAGTGAGCCCGACGCAAACTCTTTCATCGCTTTGATGGACATCGCTTGCAGATGCTGCGTGTCGATCGCCGCACCGGTGCGTTGAATTGGTTCGCTCCGCCGCGTGCGTTGTGTCTTCTCAATTCCAAATGCCGGCTGAGCGTCGCTTTGCACGACCATTGCAACCGCAAACTCACCAGCGTCTTTGGGCGTGAACTCAACGTGCAATCGATTGCCTTTGTAGGTCTGCAAATTGTGAGCGACCCACTTCCACTCATCCGGCTTGCCATCCCATTGCATCAGCACGTGACCGTGCAATGGCCCCGCGATAATCAGATGCGAATTGACCGTCGCGTAAGCTCGCCCGCTACCACGCACGAGATACCACAACTTGGGTTCGGTCAGCGTCGTCTCGGGAGTGCGAATCGTCCGGCCCGAACGTTCCCAACCACCCAAGCCACCGTGATCTCGATCGCCTATTAAACGGAGATCGGGAGCAAGCATGTCGCGCGTCGCGGCGGAATATTCATGCAAGCCCACAAGCGGCTGCTCGGGGCGTGTTCCAAATCGCAAGTCACCCGCATGAGTCGGCCTTAATCCAAACGAGATGCCATCTTGATAGAACGGTACGTCAACTCGTGTGTAATCAACGACGACTCCAGCAGCGGGAACATCGGACGCTTCCGCCTTCTCAGCGGCCCCTGATTGGACAAGCCCCAGTAACTTCGAAATTTCACCCGACTTCACTTCGAGCACCCAACGCAGCAAGAGCTCGGCGTCGAGATTCTTGGACTGAGCCAACTTGGTGACAGCCTCGCGCGAAGCGGCCGTCAGTTGAGCGACCTTCGGGGCTTGGCTGCCACCGTTCTTGAACTCGATGTGATCAACGATCACGTGGCCCCAGCCACCGGCATGAGCATCGACAATCTCGATGTTCGCTTCTTGTCCGATGACGTCGGTCACATCCCTATCAACGGGACGCAGATGGCCCGAATCGTGGCCGGTGGCAGTTCGCACCACCTTGCCATTGACGATCAAGTTGATGCAGGTCTGACCTTCATGGTTTCCGCCCGCGATCAAGAACGCGATGTGATTATGACCAATCCGAAACTTCGGTGAGGTCAACTTACCGGTGAAGGCGTCGCGCACTCCGGCGTTGTTCTTGCCGTCGGGACCGTTGCGATGCGAGTTCGCCAATCGCTGTCCTTGGAACCCTTCGAGCGGTGCTTCGTAACGATTGTCTTGCTTGCGAGGCGGCCGATCCCCGAACGCTTCACCTTCAGTTTTCCATCCTCCATACGAATCGCCTTCGAAGTCCGCGAAGACCACATCAGCAATCCGACCTTCGAAAGAAACGCCAACACGAACAGCTTCATTCGCGGCGTTCAAATAGTCCGCTAGCTTCTCAACGACCGGCAGTCGCTCAGCGACCACACTCTTTACGAGCGCGTCACGAGAGTCCCGTCGCAGTACATCAAGCTGCTCAGCAATCCGTCGATTGTGTTGATCGAGTTCGAATGCTGCTTGGCGATAACTGCCACCAAGCGCGAAGCCTGCCAGTCCGTAGTAGTCGCGTTGAGTCATCGCGTCGAACTTGTGGTCATGGCATCTCGCGCACGACAGAGTCAGCGCCAGAAACGACTTGCTCAACACGTCCAGCCGATTGTCGATGCGATCCGTTTCGTCCTGCCGAATATCGACCGGCGAATGCACTTCTTCGCCCAAGAACCAGAAGCCAGTACCAAGCAGCGACTCGTTGCTGCCGGTCGAACTCAGTCGCGGCTTCTCCATCAAATCGCCCGCGAGATGTTCCGTCACAAACTGGTCGTAAGGCGTGTCGGCATTCAAAGCTCGAATGACGTAATCGCGATACTGCCAAGCATTCGGAATGATGGGCTCAAACTCATGCCCGCGAGTCTCGGCATATCGCATCAGGTCGAGCCAATGCCGAGCCCACCGTTCGCCGAAATGCACCGATCCCAGTAGGCGATCAACGACCTTCTCGAAAGCTTGAGGTGACTCATCAGCCACAAACGCCGAGACCTCTTCGGGAGTCGGCGGCAAACCGATGGTCGCAAAGTATGCGCGACGAATGAGCGTCCGCTTGTCGGCCTGTGGCGATGGAGTGAGCCCCTTGTCTTCCAACTTCGCCAGTAAGAATCGATCCACCTCGGACTTCGCCCATGTCGCGTTCTTGACGGTCGGCAATGACGGCGGTTTAGGAGCCTGCCAACACCAATGAGCTGCCTTGCGAGCAGCGATGTCGATGCCCGTTTCGGTCTTCACCTTCTTCATACCACTCGGCGGCCACGGTGCTCCCATTTCAACCCACTTCGTCAACACCGCAATCTCATCTGCCGGCATCTTGGACTTAGGCGGCATCTGATAGACGTCGCCGTAGTTGATCGCACTTATGAAGAGACTGTCTTTCGGTTTCCCCGGCACAATGGCCGGCCCAGTCTCTCCGCCATCAAGCGCCGCCTCGCGTGAATCCAGCCGCAACCCGCCTTTGGGGTTGGCCTGATCCCCATGACACTCCAAGCAGCGACTCACCAACACCGGTCGCACCTTCTTCTCGAAGAACTCGAGCGATTCCGGCGAGAACTTTTCGACAACGTCTGCACTGAGTACTGCTTGCTGTAGCAATCCCGTAACGGCAAGAACGAGAGACAAGCGCAACATCATCATTCAGTCCTCTCCTCGTGAGCACGGATTGAACTACGACTCTGGATGTGGATCGGAGGCGTGAGTCTGGCGGGTAGCATGCAAGGTGGGAGTACGCCGGCAACGATCGGCGTTGTTCGCAGCATAGGCAAGGTCAAGCAATGAGTCTTGTCAGTTGAAGTACCAGCTCGCTTGACCGAGGCGGTTCGCAGAGCTGGTGTCTTCAACGAGTGCCCCACATAGCTAAAGACAGCCAGGCAACATCCAGCTCAGCACCGCCAAATGAGTAGCCATTGTGAAACTGACCGCATCCATTCGAGAGTCATACGTGAGACAGATTGCAACCACACTTGGTGGAAATGACTGGCAACGTGCGCATCGAGCTACTTACCGGCGGAGACTTACACAGCTTGAGCGAGCCGGTATTCGAAACATTGCCGACCTGATTGCAAATATGCCGTCACTTTCCACAAAGACACTCGACTGGGTCATTCAACTCTGTTGGTTACTCAAAGTGAAGCAGGCCGCGCCGGTTCTATGGCAACTGATGGCTCGTCCCAAACTTCGCATGGCATGTGCTCATGCAATGGGCTTCTTGGCGGTCAACCGCTTCGAACGGAAGTTCGCGAAACTCGGGCAAATGGAACTTCAGAATCCGCGTCCTGATATTCGGCAACTTGAAGTGATCGTTGCAGGACTTCGATATGCAATCGGGCCTGAAGCAACCGAAGTCATGGTCTCGATCTTCGAGCGTCCCGATTTGCCTGGTTGGATACGTGGCGAAGTCGGAGATGCGATTCCATCAATTGGCGACGTCGGCAAGCGACGCTCTAAATCCTTCAACCGGACTGTTAAGGCTGCGATCGCCGGCCTCGACGATTCCGACATCAACATGCAGTTCTGGTCGATGTATGCGCTGGGTTCATTGGCCTGCCATTACAAGCGGTACCCGAAGCCATCGATCAATGCCATCTTCCAACCTGCGTTGCCAAAGCTTCGCGAGATCGCAGCAACTGATACACGACTTGCTCCCGGTTATTGGTGGCCCATGTCGGCGGAAGCAGAGGATGCGATCGGTTGCATCGAAACGGGAAACTGGCCGCAGCCCGATGCTGGCGAACGTTGGCCGAGCACGGGCCCTCGCGGCGAATGGCGCTGCAGTGAAAGTGCTCCGTCACACATTGAACTTCGAGTTGAGCGAGTCGCGGAGCGACTCGCCTACGTAGCTCAGTCGCTTCGCGACTGAGATTGGCAACCCGAAAACTTGGCTGTGACTTACCACTCGTCCGTATGGAGTCGCGTTGAGTCAAGAAAGCGGCGCGCTGCATTCAACCAATGCGGACTCCAAATGTAATGAGGAAGCGAGTGTCATCGGTTCCTCATTACGTTCGAACGTAGGCAGGGAGGCACAGCATCCCGGCGATTCACGCTCTGTTCGCCACATACTTCTGTCTGTAGGACGGACTCGAAGTCCGTCCCACTTCTTGGTGGCAGCACTGCCTGACTTAGGGCGCGGGCTTGAGGAGTTCTTCCAAGTCTGGCGGCAGCTTTGCGTCTTCGGACTTAGCCTGCATTTTTTGACGCAGCTTGCTGGCGTTCGCGGGCGTTTCTCCGCCAGTCGCCAGGAAGAAACGATCCTCGATCGGACCGGCGTCGATGTTGGTGGCGGGGTTGCTATCAGCCGTGAAGGTCGCCGTGGCGAGCGGCTTCCATTCTCCGGTCAATGTCTTGACCCAACCGTTTCCAAACCGAGCTTGCCGCTCCTTCGTGGCAGACACTCGATCGCGTTTGAAGTCTTCGACGAACGAGTACAGGCCGCGTAGTTGTCGCTTGGTCGCGATCGTCGAAAACGTCACGAGCTTCCTCCACTGCTTCTCTTCGGGCAGATAGAAGTAACCCGTGAAGACCGAGCGACCATCCTTGGCCGTCGAAGTCACTAAGCAGCGATAAGTCGTGCCGACCTTCCAATCGAAATCAAAGAAGCTTTGACCGCCAGTGCCCTCGCCGCCAAAACGTTTCACGCGGACCTGCGGATCGTTGTATTCCAGCCGCACGCGGTCCTCGGTCTTCACAGCATTGGGATCGTTCTGCTCGCCCGGATCCCAAACCGAAAACAGTACCAGCTTCTTGCCGTTGGCCAGTTCCTGGATACCGAAGTATCCAGCATTGAAACCAGCCACCATGAAGTACGTTCCCGGTGCAGACTTCTCGACGGTCACTTCGTTGTAGAACGCAACCGACTCTTCGGCGGGATAACCCAAATGCACGGACCGACAAGCAATGCCAGCCAACTTCTCATCGGCTTGAACCGAGCCCGCCACCATCAACAGCATCAGCGCTGCGGCCACCACGTTCGCAAAACAAGCTCGCAATCGTCCCAGCCGAACACACGTGCAGAATTCAATCACAGTTAGATCCCCGAATGTTTAATGACCAAGTCGGGCATCTTCTCTTTCATGGCCCGCGCTCCAGCCCCAGAGACTGAAGACTCGACAACATCAAGCACCTTCAGCTTCTTGCACTTGAGCAGCGTCGCCAAGCCTCGGTCGGAAACACCCTTGATGCCGTGAAGATGCAACTCTTCCAAGTTCTTACAACCGGCGATCAACGCATTCACTCCCACATCGCTTAACTGGTTGGCGCCAATGTTGAGCACTCGTAGTTCTGGGAACAGTTTGAAGTCCGCTCGCTTATCCCACTGACTGCCGTTGTCCAGAACGAGCGAGGTTTGAAACAGTAACAACTCTTCCAACTTGGGATACTTGCGAACGTGCATAATCCCCTCGACTCCAAATGCCGTCCTGGCGGCGCTGAGCGAACGCAATTCCGGTAACTTGACTTTGCTAAAAGCCAAGCCTGTGACAGCCGTTTAGTCTATTTCCAGCGCTTCCAAGGTTGAATGATCGTTGAGTGCCAGTAGGCCGTTGTTCGAGATTCGCGAGCGTTGCAGAGTCAGCTTCTTCAATGGAAGTGACTTCAACTTGGCTAGGGCTTCGTCATCGACACCAGTGCCATTGAGTTGCAGCTCTTCCAGATGCGACAACGACGCAAGCTGACCGACAGCCGCTCCTTGAATGGTCGTTTGAGCGAGCGACAGTTTCTTGAGCTGTTGTAATCCACTGAGCGCCGCCAGGTTGTCATTTCCGATCTTGGTATTGCTGGCCTCTAACTCGGTCAGCGCGTTGAGCGTTCCGAGTGCGTTGAAGTCAGCCGTTTCGAGCTTGGGGGTCGAGCTGATTTGCAGCTTGCTCATGTTGTTGAACTTGCCGACGGCAGCCACTCCCACTCCGGTCAGATTGAGGTTCGATCGAAGATCCAACTCGGTGACCTGAGCGGCCGCCTCGGGCACGCTCGCGACGGCGACCAGTGTTTGGTCATCAATCTGGTTCGGCATCTTGCTCTTAAGATTCGCCAGCACCATGTCAGCACTGGGTCCAGCAGGCTGAGGCGTCGCAGCAACCGGAGCAGGCTGAGATGGAGCGGCTGGCGTCTCGGCATTTTGAGCTGGCGCGCCGACCCCCATGTCCTTCTTCGCGTCGTCAACGAGAGACTCCACTTTGTCGCAACCGAGTGCAGCACAACCAATCAACATCGCAAAGCCATACCGTCGAAACAGCGCCTTCGAGGGAGGTTGAACAGCCGAGATGAATGTCATTCCGAGTTCCTTCCAAAATGAAATGAGTCTGCCAACCAGTCCGTTGGCAATGCAGCCCGCCAAAGCGGTCGCGAGCATAGCCAAATCGCCGCCAAACACGCTCCCGTGAATTCGGGAACGATGGAGTTTCAGCACACCACCATTTGATGAGACACGTCTCTTCCAAAGTTGCCGCTTCGAGCGCGACCAACAGTTATCGGCAGCTTTACCGGCAACAACGAGTTCCCATATCGAGCCGTCACTTCGCAAGCTGAAGCGAATCGGCAACCTGCCCGCGTTCACGATTGCCGTTGCCGTCATCCGCACCGCATGAGCTACAACGCTCGGCCTCGAAGCTCATTCTCAAGTTCATGCATCTTCGCCAACACCAAGGATGAATAATGCCGACCGGACGACCGATGACGTGCGCTGAACTCAAGCTGGCACTGCAGCATGTGCCACGATTCGCGCTCGCACATTTGCCGACTCCCCTGGAATCTCTGCGAGCAGTATCGCAGGAACTCGGAGGCCCCAACGTCTGGCTTAAGCGCGACGACTGCACCGGCTTCGTCTTCGGCGGAAACAAGACTCGCCACAACGAGTATTTAATGGGCCACGCTTTGGCGGCAGGTGCCGACATTTTTGTGTGGGGCGCCGGAGTGCAGAGCAACAACTGTCGCCAAACAGCCGCAGCCTGTGCCAAGGCGGGCTTGGATTGCCATTTGGTTCTCAGCCGAGCGCATCATTCCGGTGAAGTCGAATGGCAAGGCAATCTCCTACTCGATCATCTGGTCGGAGCGAGCGTCGAGATTGTCGATGCACCCATCGGCCCAGAGTTAGACGACATCATCGCGGCGCGAGCCAACGAACTGAGATCACGAGGCCGCAAAGTCTTTGAGTGGAATCGACACCTCGTCAAACCGTTGGCTGCGATTGGTTATGTGCCGTGCGTCATCGAGATCGTGGAGCAATGCCGCGAGCGAAACATCGAGCCGTCAGCGATCTATTTGTCGTCAGCGGGATCAACCGGAGCAGGCGTAGCCTTGGCCGCAGCCGCATTGGGCTTGAAGTGTCCTGTCAGAAATATTGCACCGTTGAAATGGCCGTGGGACACCGCGGCGGACATGGCAGATCTCGCCAATGTCGCCGCGCATATGTTGCACTTGCCGCACCGATTAGCTGCTGAAGACTTCTGGTTAAGCGAGGACTACATCGCTCCGGGTTATGGCCAAGTGGGGCCAGACTGTTGGAAAGCGATGGAGCTGGTGGCTCGGCGAGAAGCCATCTTGCTGGACCCCATTTATTCCGGCAAAGCGATGGCGGGCTTGATAGACCACATTCATCGCGGGATGTTTTCCGCCGACGAGCATGTGATCTTCATTCATACCGGAGGCACTCCGGCGTTGTTCGCGATGAACAATGAACTGATGAAATCCTTCAGCCGTCGCCCGTCGCCTCTGTAACGACATCCGATCCGCCGCTCGTCCATGCAGGCCACCATCGCGAAGAAGACAACATGAATCCAATTCTGCGGCATGTGAGTCTCTGTGATTTAAGGCACTCGCAGCAGCGAGCTGTCGGCGATGAAAGTGTCTTATTGCGACGGAGCTTTAGTCGACTCGGGCATGGCGAGAGTGGGGATGGAGTCGGACCTTGGATTGGAAACGCTGAAGGTTGTTGCCCCTCACCCCCGGCCCCTCTCCCCAGGGGGGCGAGGAGACAAAGAAGCCTCGGCAGAGAGAGATTGCGATTCGCGTTTGGCTTGATGATCGCCGTGTTGCTGCTTGGAGGATTCTCGAACAGCGCAGCTGCTCAAGCGGTGGCACAGACTCCAACAGCAGAAGCTGCTCAGTTGGTGAAGCGACTCGGATCGGCTGTTAATGCCGAACGAAACGCGGCGATGGCGGAATTGATTGGCCTCCAGGCTGGTGCAAATGCCGCGTTGCTGGAAGGTGTTCGAGATACCGATCCCGAAATTCGACGACGCTCGCGGCAGGCCTTGGCTCAAGTCATTCAACTGGAACTCAAGCAGCAGATTGCGGACTTCGAAGCGACTAAACCAGGAGTCGCTCTGCCCGGCTGGAAACGGTTTGCCGATCGGTTTGGGACCAGCGTGAATGTTCGCAAGACGTTCGCGGCGATGATGAATGTCGAACCTGGAGCGATGCTCGCGTATGGCATCGACGATGAAGCTGCAGCCGACGCCGTATCGGCCCGAGTGCGGCAGTATCTGGCGTCGCAGAACTCGCCCAATCCGAACCGCCGCAAAGTCCCCGATGCGATGAATCTGCTCGCGCTGTTGATGATCGCGACCGAGCCGTCCATCAGCAGCGATCTGAATGTGGTCGAGCAAAGCCAGTTTCGAAATTGGTGGCATCAGCAAGAGTTCCGCAAGCTCGTGAACGATGCGGGACCACATCAAACCGTCGCCAAAGGCGTGCAGTTGAATTATCTCCGCATGGGCTTTGCCGCAGATCAACTCCGCTTCGCTTCGTTCAACGATGCTCTGCAATTTCGCGTCGTCGAGTGCCTGCCCGAAGCCATCAAGTATTTGCACGCCAAGCCGTCCGGGTATGCCGTTGAGTGCGTCGCTCGGCTCGGTGGCAAAGCATATGTGGAAGCACTCTTACCATGCCTGGAAGACGACTCGACAGTCACCAACTTCTTTATCAACGGCAAGGTTGAAGCCATCCAGTCGCGTGACTTAGCGCTGGCGTGGATTGTGAACTTCACCGGTCAGAAGCCTGCTGACTACGACCTGCCCCATGCCACAGCGTGGTTTCAACAGATCGCACAGAACCCACAAAACGGCATCAACTTTGGCGCGTACCGCTTCAACAACGTCGAGAAGCGCGCGGAGATGATCGGCAAGTTGAAAGCTTCGTTGGCAAAGCGGCCGATTGCTCCCATGCCCGTTCCAACACCAGAGGAGCGTGAGGGCTTTCGAGCGGTCCCTGGTGGGCCAGCGAAAGATCCCGCCGAAGCCGAGACGCCGGACGATGAGCAGCCCATCGGACTCAACTTGGCCGAGGGGTTCGAAGTGCAGAAGCTCAATCGAGCTCGGCAGCTCATTCGTGAGCAACGCTTTGCCGAAGCTGCCGCGCACTTGGGAGAACTCATCCGCCGCGTTCAAGATCGCTGGTATCAGCCGGTGCGCGGCACGCCCCAGTATCTGGAGTTGCGAACGGAAGCCGAACGACTCGTTCGCGAACTGCCTGAGATTGGACTCGCGGTTTACGAGCAGCACTTCGGACCGGCTGCTCGCAAGCTGTTGGATCAAGCCATGGAGACAAACGATCTCGCGCTGCTTGAGAAGTTGTCGAAAGAGTCGTTCCATACTCAGGCCGGTGCCGAAGCCTCTTATCGACTGGCGAACTTCGACTTCGACATCGGACACTTGATGGACGCCGCCATGCGGTTCGAGCGGCTTGCCCAGCAGTCTCATTGGGCGAGCAACTTTGAACCCAATTTGAGTCTCAAGCGTGCGATGTGCTGGTCGCGGTTGGGTGATGGCGATCAAGCGCGGCGCGTCTTGGCCAATTTGAAAGCAGACCACTCAGACGTCGCCGTGACCTTGGGCGGTCGCGTGACTCGCTTGTTCGAAAAGCCCGAGACAGTGGGTGATTGGCTCGCCTTGGTTGCTCCTCAAACGGTGAGCGCGGACGATTGGTTGCTGCATCGCGGACGAGCGGACCGCAACCCACAAACCAAAGGTGTGCAGCCGGTGTTGTTCGCAACATCGACTTCGACATTGCTCACCGCGCCCCCTCTGAAAGACCCACTGAGCGATGCGAAAGCCTGGGTGAAAAAATACCGACTCAGCCGCATCCCAACGGTGCAGCCGCTCGTCCTGGGCGATGTCATCTTCTTTCGCACTTTGACGGATCTGCGAGCCGTTAACTCACGCGGCGATGTGCTGTGGACTGCGGAGCCCGAAGACACCATCAACGGCTTGCTGCATCGAGCGATCGGCGTAGGAATCGAATCGCAGGGACCATTCGTGACAGAGTTCCTACAGGAGCGTCTGTTTGATGATTCCACCTACGGCACATTGGCGAGCGATGGACGGTCGGTGTTCTGTATTGAGAGCGATCGCTTCGAGCCGTCGCCCGAGGTGCAACGTTTAGCCGTCGATGCTGAAGGCAGACTGACTCTGAGCACAGATTCGCAAGACGGCACGAACGCGCTGTCGGCGTATGACGTCGTGACCGGCAAGCTCAAATGGCAAAAGCGCAGCACGGGATCGAAAGCGAGTTTGAAGTATCTCGGGCCACCGCTGGTCATCGGCGGCAATCTGTTCGTCATAGTCAGCAGAAAGGAAGAAACCACACTTCGAGAACTCGATGCCGCCACCGGAGACATGCGACGTCAGTGGTTGCTGAACTCCTCGCAGTTCGGACCGACGTTGCCCATCTGGTGGACTCGGGCTCGCCCGAAGCAGTTGGAATCCCCGTTTGCATCGAGCCCGTCGTATGCCAACGGAGTTGTAATTTGTCGCACACCCAACCAACGAATCGTGGCCATCGACTTAACGACGGGCGCATTGCGGTGGGCCTTCCAAGTGCCGCGTATCGAAGCTCCCAGCGTCAATCCGTTTAACCCGTGGCAACGCACCAGCCGCGAGGTCAATCGAGTGTTTGAGCTTGATCGCTGGTGTGATACGAGCCTGCTGATTCAGGGCGACGCAGTGCTGGTGACCGCACCGGATAGCAATGAATTGGTCTGCTTGGCGCTGAGTGATGGGCATGTTCGCTGGACCGCGCCGCGAGGAGATGGAGTGTTTGTGGCCGCAGTAGATGCCGGCCGCGTGTTGATCGCTGGCCGCAACGGAATGCGTGCCGTGCAATTGGCCGACGGAACTCCGGCGTGGCCAGTGGAAGTTCGCGATTGGCCGAACGCAGCGATGCCCGCCGGGCTGGGGTATCTCACGAATGGCACCTACTTCATGCCACTGACCTCTGGAGATGTCGTGGGCATCGAAGTGGAATCAGGCCGCTTCGTAACTCGGTCTCATAAGTTGGAAGATTGGGTACCCGGCAATCTCGTCGTGGCTGCGGGTCGAGTGTTCTCGCTGGGTTGGGATGGACTGCGAAGTTTGCAGAGTGGCAACGAGCGGATCGCGACATTGGCTGAAGTCGTCCGCTCGCAACCACAGAACGCAGCCTTAATGACCGAGTTGGGTGCAGCCTACTTTGCAGCCGGTCGCGTTACAGAAGGGCTCGAACAACTGCGAGTCGCTGAAGCACTTGAGGCATCGGCTCAATCGCGAGCTCATCTGATTTTGAGAAAGGCCCTTACCGACTCGACATCGATCCCGCCCGAATTGCGGAAATCGCTGATGTCAGAAGCCTTCCTGAAGCGACTGCCTGACGACACTTCGGGGCAGCTTTTACGTTGGGACTTGCACGTCGAACTGGCGCGAGCGTTCGAACGCAATGACGATCTGCCTGCCGCAGTCAACGAACTGCTGTCGATCGCCGGAATCCCCCTCGAAGCCGCGCGACTTTCAGACTCGAACCAACTGCAACGGCTCAGCGTCGCGCGGTCGGTAAGGCTGGATGCGTGGTATCAAGCGCAACTGGCCACGTGGCTTGACCGACTCAATCCCGAGCAACGAGCCACGGCGGCCACTCGGCTGGCGGAACTCGTCAATGGCGAGCAACCCATCGAACGTCGCTTGGCATTGTTCGGTGGCTTGCCAGAAGGTCGCCGCCTGCAGACGAACTTGGTCGATCAGCTCATTGGCAAAGGCCAATCATTCGAAGCCGAGTTACTGCTGCGTCGGATCTATTCGACCACAACACCAACCGGTGAGCGCGAACTGCTCTTCAAACTCCGCAGCGTGTGGGAACCGAAGCCTGCGGTCTCACTGACGCGACGTGCCGCGTGGCTAAGTCGACTCGAGTCAGTACATGCCGACGAACTGTTCTCGAACGGTCAGCGCGGTCGCGAAGTTGGTCAGTCAGAACCTCAGAACTCAACCGTCCGAGCCGCTCTAAACGCGCCGTCTCCGTGGGAAGTCGTGCGACCGAAAAAGAGCGAGAAGCCACTAAACCCAGCTCCCACCACGATCGAGCCGCGCGTGATGGCCGAAGTTCATCAGTCCGTCGATGCGGACCCGCGACTCTGGCTGGGCTTCGACCAAACCAAACGCAACTGGTACGGACTCGACAAGCAAGGCAATCGTCTGTGGGAGTTGTCCGGCCAGAAATCGTTCTATCAATCGTACTCGGGCTCGGGCACTCCGTTCGCCCGCGCGGTGGGGCCATTGCTAGTGGTCTGGACTGGATCAGCTCTGCACGCGATCGATACATCCACGCCCGAAGCCAAGCAACTGTGGACCACCCCCACCATTGAGAACAGCAACGACTGGCGAACTCAAATTGCCATCCGCCGCATGCAGCGGAATCAAATCGTTGTGGGTAATCGCATGCCGCGACCGGAGATCGTGTGGCAGCCGTTCGCCCTGCAACCAAGTTATGTCGCGATTCAAAAGCTGCGTGACTTGCTGTGTCTGGAACCATTGACTGGGAACGTCATTTGGAAACGCGACGATGCGCCGGCCGAGTCCGATTTAATCGGCAACGAGCAGTTCCTGTGTGCGATTGAAAGCGATGGCAACCGTGGCTTCGTTTATCGAGCGAGCGACGGACAAGACGCTGGCATTCGGCAACTCCCGCCGCGCGAAAGATGGGTCGGCTGGAGCGGCACCAAGTTGATTACTCGTCAAGAAACCGAAACCGATGATGTCTTGAGCTGCCGAGATGTCATCGCAGATCAAGAGATTTGGTCGCGGCGAGTTGCTCGCGGCACGAAGTCGCATGCGATGAGCGATCAATCGTTTGCAGTGCTCGATCCAGGCGGACGCTTGGAGTTGATCGAAACGACCACCGGTCGCAAGTTGACCGAAGCTCGCGTGCCTGCCCCCACAAAGTTGGAAGGACTTTTTGTTACAGAAGCTTTCGATCGACTCTTAGTCTTTGTGGATGAGCCACTCGCGGCGGCACCTCAGTTCGGCTTCGTGAGAACGACGCAGCATCAGATCAACGTCAACGGCCGCTGCCACGCAGTCAATCGCTCCGACGGAACGGTCGCCTGGTCGCTTGCTGTCGAGAACGACTCGATGTCGTCGTTCAACTTGCCGGAACTGCCGCTCCTGGGCTTGGGTCGATCGACGCAAAAAGTCGAACTCGACGCGAATGGCCAAGTGAAATCAACGATCTACGAAAGCCGACTCCGAGTCCTCAACGTTCGCACCGGCGACATCGAACTCGAAGATGTGGTGCCGAACATTCGACTGGTCGAAGTCCTGCACGATGCCTCGCAAAAGATGGCCCGCGCAAAAATGAATCAGCTCCGAGAGTTCTCGTTCGAGCCGCCAACCTCGAACTAAGAGTTCGTCGCTTGTCGTGCGAAGCCTCGGGAGGGAGAGGCAGTTGCCAAGCCGATCCCGACGAACTCAACGTCGGAGCTTTTAGACTTCGCCGAGTTCTTTGCGTTCTGCTGTTAGTCGCTGACGAATTAAGGCGGCGCGAGTGGCGTCGCGTTCGGACTTGCTCAGCTCCACGTGCTTCAGCTTTTGCAGGTGGGCTCGTTGAATCTGAATGAAGAGTTGATTCAACGTTTGCAGCCGGACTGAATTGATCAGTCCCAAGTTCACGCCCAACCGGACGCTAGACAGCAACTGCATGGTCTCTTCAGAGCTCAGCTTCTGAGCGCTACACAGCGTGCCGTAGCACCGCGAAATGTAGTCGTGCAGGTCCGCTCGTTTGGCTTCGAGCATCTCGGCCCGCGCCTTGCGTTCGTACTTCAAGATCATCGGAATGACTTCACGGACCTTGTCGATGATCTGCGTCTCGCTCATCCCCAGCGTGAACTGATTGGAGATCTGGTAGAAGTCACCCAAGGCTTGGCTGCCTTCGCCATAAAGCCCGCGCACGGCCACGTTGATCTTCTGCAAAGCGTTGAAGACTTTGCTGACTTCGCGAGTCTGAACCAATGCCGGCAGGTGCATCATCACGCTGACTCGAATACCCGTCCCGGCGTTGGTCGGGCAGGCCGTGAGGTAGCCAAACATGTCGTCAAAGGCGTAGGTCACTCGCTCTTCAATGGCGTCGTCTATGGCGTTCATCTCTTCCCAGCAATCGTCAAACGCCAAGCCGCTGCGCAATACCTGCAATCTCAAATGGTCTTCTTCGTTGACCATAATGGCGATGTCTTCGGTCTGAGCGACCGCGACACCTCGCGGCCAGGCAGAGTCAGCTAACTCGCGACTGATCAACTGGCGTTCGACCAAGAACTGTCGATCAACATCGTTCAGCGCTTCAACATCGACCCATGACAACGGCTTGGCGATGGGCAGCTCGGTCAGCACGCCTTGCATCTGGCCAACGATTTGGGCTTTGACGTCGTCGCTGGCTTTGCTGGCGAACGGAAACTGAGCCAAGTTGCGAGCCAACCTGATGCGCGTCGAAACGACGATGTCGGACTCGGGACCGGTCCCACGCAACCATTCGCTGACGTTCTGCGTGAGGCTATCCAGATCCACGGTGAGTCTCCGGTGTCTAAATTCAAAGATGATTTCAAAAGCATTCGGCAGGGAGCGTTAGGAACATCGGCAAGCGACCGTTCGCCCCGAAGTCATTATGGCCGCCGCTGTCATTCGGTCTTGGGTTGGCCACCGAGCTCGGCTTCCAACGCCACAATCTGATCGCGAAGTTTGGCAGCCTCTTCGTATCGCTCGTCGTCAATCGCCGCCTTCAGTTGGCCCTTCAAGCGAACGAGTTGGTTCTGAGTCGTGCTGGTTCCAGCCGAGCGGCGCGGCGACTTGCCAACATGCTGAGTCTCGCCATGAATGTTCTCTAACAGCGGCACCATGTCCTCACGGAAAGTTTCGTAGTCGTGAGCACATCCCAACCGACCGTTCTTGCGGAACTCACGGAAGGTGATGCCGCAGTTTTCACAAACCGGATCTTCGATCGCTTCGAGCTGGTCCGCGGCGTCTTCGAACTTTTCAAATTCAAAGTCTGGCTGAGATGAGTCGGTCGCTTCGGACTGACTGAGATAGTCCTTGGCGCAGACTTCACAGAGATGAATCTCGACGACTTCGCCCTTGCGTATCTCGGTGATGTGCAAGGTGGCGGGCTTCGAGCAACGACGGCACTTCTTCATGTGGAGAATCCCACGCTCGGAACCGCTGCACAGGCCGGCGATCAGCAAGCGTGTGACTGGCAAATCCAAGTCGCAATGAGTCCAATTCGCCCCGCGTTTTGGCCAGTTCGAAACATCGAAAGCAGCCGAGTTAGGCCACTCCAACCGTGAAGCGGGGCGGATACTAGGACTCCCCAAAAGTCGCGACAAGGTGCTCTGAACGGCGCTTCTGCGGCAGGTGTCGGAGCAGCGATTCACGATTCCGTGCAAGCGACTGGCGAGCTGATCCAACCACGAAGCAGAAGTCATTGAGAGAGTCTTTAATGCCTCGATCCTCTCGCGATCTCTTCCGCACCGTGAGTGAGTTCAGCCGGTCATTCGCCCTGCGACCACTTGTTTGTCGTTTGGCTATTTGGCGACTGCGTCGTCAAAGTTAAGTATTCGCGTTGCCCATCTCAGTCGCGGAGCGACTGAGCTACGTCGGCGAGTCGCTCCGCGACTTGCTGAACCGGATATTGAATGCTTGAAGACGCACTAGCTGTCCCTTCAATCGAGCCCACTTCATGACACATCGCCCCGATCTGGCAACCTTCCAAAAACTGGCTGCCGATGTTGATCTCGTCCCTGTTTATCGCCAGCTCACCAGCGACACCCTCACTCCGGTCGAAGCCTTCAGCAAGTTGAAAGCTGGCGACAACGGGTTCCTCTTTGAGAGTGTGGTCGGTGGCGAATGGATCGGTCGTTACAGCTTCATCGGAGCTGACCCGTTCCTGCGAGTCGAAGCGTTTGGGAAGGAGATCGTCCTCTCTGAAGGCGAGCAAACTCGACGATACGTCGTCGACGATCCGATCAAGGAACTGGAGTCGCTGCTGAAGAAGTTTCGAGCGGTCCATCTCCCCGAGTTGCCGCGTTTCTGCGGAGGCGCGGTCGGCTATGCCAGCTACGACGTGATTCGATACTCCGAGAATCTGCCGAACGCTCCGCGCGACGATCGCCATCTGCCCGATCTCTCGTTCGCGTTCTACGACTGCATGGTGATCTTTGATCAAAGTCGCAAAACGATTTTGGTCGTCTGCCATGCTTCCACCACCGGAGATGTCACAGCGAACTATCAACGAGCGTGTGATCGAGTCGACGAGATCGTCCGCCGTCTGCAAGAGCCAACCGCTCCGCTGCGCATGTTTGATGTTGTATTTGCTGGCGAACCGAAGCTGCCGTTCGAGTCGAACTTCACTCAAGCAGACTTCGAAACAGCTGTCGCCAAATGCAAGGAATACATCAAGGCGGGCGACATCTTCCAAGTTGTCATCAGCCAGCGACTGAAGCTGCAAACGTCAGCGAAACCGCTTGATGTGTACCGCGCTCTGCGACTGGTCAACCCGAGTCCGTACATGCTGTTGCTGAAGACTCCCAGCGTGCAGCTTGTTGGAGGTTCTCCGGAAATCATGGTTCGAGTCGAAGAGGGGGAAGTCACCATTCGACCAATCGCCGGAACTCGCAAACGTGGCGCCAATGCGGCCGAGGACGCACGACTCGAAGCCGAATTGCTTGCCGATGAAAAGGAACGAGCGGAGCACGTCATGCTCGTTGACCTTGGTCGCAACGATGTTGGCCGCGTCGCAAAGTATGGCTCGGTCAAGCTGACCGACGTGATGGTCGTCGAACGCTATAGCCATGTGATGCATATTACATCGAACGTGACCGGCCAATTGCGAGAAGGTCTTTCGGCCTTTGACGCCCTGCGAGCCGGTCTGCCCGCAGGAACGGTTTCGGGTGCCCCCAAGGTTCGAGCGATGCAGATCATCGACGAGATCGAACCCCATCGTCGCGGTCCGTATGCCGGAGCGGTGGGCTACATCGACTTCACAGGCAACATGGATACTTGCATTGCCTTGAGGACTCTCGTGATGCAAGGCGAGAACGCCTACGTCCAAGCCGGTGCCGGCATCGTGGCCGACAGCGTGCCCATCAGCGAGTACCAAGAAACGCTCAACAAAGCCAAAGGGCTGCTGCGAGCGATCGAAGTCGCCGAACAAGCCTTCGCGTAAGACGCACCTCGTTTGGAGTGCTCAACTATGCGAGCCGAAAACTCGAAGCCATAGCCACAACCGCGAGTCGAAACAGGAAACCTTCACATGCCAAGCTCCGGTCTCAAACTCCTGCTGTTGCTGACGACGCTGGCAATGTCTTCCATGAATGGTCGACTCCCAGCCGAAGAAGGCGACTCCTAGAAACTCGTTGAGCAAGTCATCGGTGCCGTTGGTGGCGAGGACAAGTTGCTTAAGTTCATGCGCTATCGAGAACGCGTTCTCATCACTTCCACGCCTGCAGCCAAACCGGCCGCCGACGAGAAAGGCAATCGCACATCAACGATCGAGCTTGGCGGCCGCATGTGGGTTGGAAACGGCCCTCGTGAGAAAGACAAAGTCCGTGTTTTGATGTGGGCCTGGAGCCTTCGGATTTTGTCAGCCCCCGATGCCAAGATCTCCGTGATTCCAGACGCCACGGTTGGAGGCAAACAGGCTCTCGGGTTAAAGGTCACGGAAGCCATCAAAGAACCCATCGAACTCTACTTCGATCCTGAAATTAAGCTTCTGATCGCAATCGACTACACCGACACACGTCACATGGTCAGCGAGTGGAAGAAGACCGAAGACGGACTGGCTTACGCTTCTCATGTCGTCGGTTATCGCTTCACCGATCGAACCAAGAAGCTGTTGAATGAGAAGCAGTGGTATCAGACCGACATTCTCGAACTGACGGCTCTGTCGGAGTTGCCAGCCAACTTGCTGAAGAAATGACTTGGCAGAATCTCAGCTCGATCAAATCGAGCTCTCACTGAACGCTGCATTTACCTGCCCTTGTCAGCGTTCGATCAACCTGACGATATTCTCGCCCCAACAAGCCAGTCCCAATCTGGCTCTGAATTGAATCCTCTCACCAACATCCCGCGCGAGAATCATTTTGAGCGTTCCGAGCACTACCCTCAGCCTTTATGGTGTCCCCGTTGCAGACACCTTTGCCGAAGCGTTTTCGATCATCGGAACGAGACTCGTTATTACGGCGGCCAATCGTCGCTGGGCTTATACCGCGGCCTCCGAGTTCTGCGGATTCGCCACCAGCGTGATCGCCTGCGACTGCGAAGCTGCACCGGAACGATTCTTGAGCAGTGACGAAACTCCCGATGGTCGCCCTGGCATCAGCGTGCTCGCCTTCGCCTTCACGCGCGACGCGCTCGCGAAGGCTGTTAGCGAACGAGTCGGACAATGCGTCCTCACATGCCCGACCACCGCATGTTACGACGGTTTGTTAAATCGACCGAAAGAAGAACGACTGGGAGTTGGTGCGCAACTGCGGTTCTTCGGAGACGGTCATCAGATTTCGAAGAAGCTCGGCAACCGTCGCTTCTGGCGCATCCCGGTGATGGATGGTGAGTTCATCTGCGAAGACAAAGTCGGCAGCATCAAAGGCGTCGCTGGCGGCAACTTATTGATCTGCGGAACAACACAAGACACCGCGCTCGACGCGACCGACGCCGCCGTGAAGGCCATGCGACAAGTGCCCGATGCGATCATGCCGTTCCCCGGAGGAATCGTTCGCGCGGGAAGCAAAGTGGGTTCGATCTACAAGAAACTGAAGGCAAGCACGAACGACGCTTACTGCCCGACGCTACAAACTCAGACGAAGAGCGAACTGCCGGACGGCACCGGCGCTGTATACGAAATCGTCATCGACGGACTGAGCTTCGACGCGGTCAAAGCCAGCATGAAGGCAGGTCTGCATGCAGCAGCGTCATGCCCCGGAGTAACACTTATCACAGCCGGTAACTACGGCGGCAAGCTCGGGCGACACCACTTCCATTTGCGAGATCTCATCGCTCAATGAAACGAAGGGCGATTGAGAATTTGGGGTCTCCGCCATTCGTGTTGAGTCTTGTGATAAGAGACAACTGCCGAGCCAGGCGTTGATTGCGGCCTCCGTGTCTTTACTCTGAGTTCTCTGCTGCTCCGTGGTGGAAGAATTACTCATCGCGGAGAAGTAGAGTGCTCAGAGGGCAAACTCCGAAGCCGATCACCCGCCAGACACTCCAGTCCTTTATCTCAGAGAGTCTGCCAGATGACTGCTGTCGTACTTGATGCTGCTCAACTCACAGACTTTGCAGCGCGACTGTTTGTGGCGGCCGGTGTTCCTCAAACTGAGGCGGACGTCGTTGCAGAGAGCTTGGTCGACTCGAATCTGTGTGGGCACGAATCACATGGCGTCGTGCGCGTGATGGAATACCTCGACGCACTGACGAAGAACGAACTGCGTTCGAATGTGCCGCTCGACATCATCTCGCAGACGCCCGTGGCCTTTGTCTGCGATGCCAACTTCGGATTTGGCCAAGTCCAAATGCGACGATTGATGGAGTTGCTGGACCAGCCCGCGCGTCAGTTTGGAATTGCTTGTGGTACGGTCCGCCGCTGCGGCCACATCGGAAGACTCGGCGAATGGGCCGAACACTTGGCCGAGCGGGGTTTGGCCGGATTGCTCTCGGTGAACGACAACGGCGTGCTGACTTGTGTTGCTCCGCCAGGAGCCGTTGAGCCAGTCATCAGCACCAACCCCATCGCCATCGGCGTCCCGACCGAGTCGGCTCCGTTGGTTCTCGATGTCAGCACCAGCATGGTGGCAAACGGGAAACTGCGAGTCGCTCGTTTGGCTGGCCAGTCGGTCCCGGAAGGCTGGGTGATCGACTCGAACGGCGAGCCCTCGACCGATCCCAACGTCCGTCTGACTACTCCACCGGGAACCATCTTGCCGATGGGTGGCTACAAGGGCTTCGGTCTCGGTCTGCTGTTTGACATGCTCGTTGGCGGCCTAAGCGGCGGATACTGCCCCCCTGCCCCATCTGGCGAAGTGGAATGCAACAACGTCTTGATGATCGTGTTTGATCCGTCTCGATTCGCAGGCCAAGAACACTTCACACACCAAGCTCAGGGGCTTGCCGACCTCGCTCGTGCAGCGAAGCCAAAAGACGGAGTCACTCCGATCCGCTTGCCCAATGATCGCAGTAAAGCCAGTCGCGCCGATCGACTCGCCAACGGTGTCCCGTTGGATGCAGGCACGTGGGGAGAGTTGCTCGATCGAGCAACTCAATTAGAGGTCACGACAATCACAGGGCGATCCTGCGAAATCGCTTCACGGTAGAGACCACGTCCCAGATTCCCACAAACGCGGCTCTCGACCAAAACTTTTCCGATATGCTTTGCGTCAACTTCACACTCGACTAAGAAAGCCTCAGCCCGTTTACGGGCTCGACTTAGGTTCGTCTCGGGAGTTAGAGAAATGGCATGCGCAGCAATCCGAAGTTCTTCGCGGAGAACTCGGGGATTCACACTCATCGAACTGCTGGTCGTCATCGCGATCATCGCTGTGCTCGTTGCGTTGTTATTGCCAGCAGTTCAACAAGCTCGCGAAGCCGCTCGACGTTCAACCTGTCGCAACAACTTGAAGAACCTCGCCGTCGCGATGATGAGTTATGAGGAAAACTATCGGCTATTCCCGTTCGGCTTCGACGATCGAGAGACCATGTGGCACGCGATGATCCTGCCGCAGATCGAACAGACAGCGCTCTTCGAAACTCTCATTTGGGCCGAGAATGCTCCTGGCAACTGGAACGATCCAGGATCACCCAACACCGTCGCTGCAGGCACTTCAATTTCCATCTTCTTCTGCCCGAGTGCCGCCGTTCCGAATCAGCTCACCAACGAGAGCATTCCGAATCGAGCTGTCGCGTGTTACCGAGTGTGTGCCGGATCCAATGTGTACTCGGACGACATCAGCACGATTCCGGCAGGCGTCCCGCCTGGAGCCCGAGCCCTCGAAGAGATCGGCCACAACGGCCTGTTCTGGGGTTGCAGCAGCGTCCGTCTGCGCGACATGCACCGATGGTGCATCAAACACCGTCATGATCGGTGAAAGTTACGCTGACCCCAACTACGTCAAAGACGGGCAAGGCATGGATTATTGGACGATGGGCTCGCCGCAAACCGGGACGTGGGTCGTTGGTGGAATTGGAGGAACCGAATACAGCGAAGGGCTGGGTTCCACTGGTCCCAAGATGAATTCCCGACTAGACCCGTCAATCAACGGCGTGCTGATGGAGATGGCATTTGGAAGTTGGCACACCGGCGGAGCGACCTTCGCCTTCGGAGACGGCTCAGCCAAGTTCCTCAACGAAAACATGGACATCAACGCTTACCGGGCGCTCGGTAGCCGCGATGGTGGCGAATCCACAGACGGTGTCGAATAAGGCCGATTCGACCGACTGACTTGTCTGTATTTTTCCTTACCGCTCGGAGCGCCCTATGTCCGACCTACGCAGCCTGTTCGTGCTGCTTCTTATCGCCAGTTTGTCTGGCTGTGGCATTAGTCCCACGACGAACTACGGCAAGCTCGATCTGGTTTCGGTCTCGGGCACCATCACTCTGAATGGCCAACCGCTCGCCGCCGCTGTGGTCACCTTTGAAGACCCGACCAGCGGTGCTTATTCCTACGGCCTAACCGACAGTAACGGTCGCTACACCCTTAAGTTGGACTCGGTGAAGTCAGGCGTCACGACCGGAAACAAGATCGTTCGAGTGAGCACAGCTCGAAAGATTCTCGGCCTGAACTCAACCGAAGAAGCTGGCGAGCCCAGTATCGAGGGATCTGCCAAAACACAGCCTGAGCCGGAGAAGGTACCAGAGCGGTACAACAAGAAGTCCGAACTCACTGCCGAAGTGACTTCGAGCCAAACCAAGTTCGACTTCAAGCTGCAAACCAAGTAGCTGCAGACCGAGTTGTCTGAGTCCCAAAGCCACGATCACTGTTCTTATAGAGCGGCTTCGAATCTCAGACCAAAGACCCACGCATTGGGCAGCATGCCGTTGGGCGAGGACACGTATTGCACGTCGGGCTGGAGCGTTAGGTACTTGTTGATCGGCGCCTTGTAGAAGAATTCGGTCGTTGTCTCGGCACCTTGTCCGGGCAGGAACTGACTGAACTCGGCTCGCGTAATGCCGATGCCCGTCGTGTCATCGTCGCGTCCTTCGAGCAGTCCCTTCCAGACCGCACCACCGCCAACGTGATAGCGAATGAGATTCACGGTATCGGGACACCAGCCGTATTGGACGAAGACGCCGAAGCCCTGGCTGTCTTCCTCATCTTCCGGGTTTTCTTTCCACAGCATCTGCTCGGCACTGGCGTAAGCACCGTGATTGCCACGGCGTTGTGATCCATCAAAGAAGTTCGTGTAGGTCTGCCCGTCGTACCACACGCCACCATGAATTTCGCCGGGACGACCATCGATATCAGTGCGATAAATCAATTGCCCAATGGTGAAGGCTCGATCGCCCTGACCTCCGAAGTATCGTCGAGTTGGCTTTGGTAGCGGTTCAATTACGCCCGATCCATCGAGCACGCCGACTTTCAGTTCCAGCTCGTCAGTCAGCTTCCAAAAGGTAATCGCGCCGAAGGTTGTATAAGGATATTGTGGCAGCGTCCCCAAAGTCGGGGTGATTCCGAATGAGGCATTGATGAAGTCGCCTCCCAGACCGAGCACACCGAACTCCAGGCTGCCGTCCATCTTGCCCAAGCGGACGCGCATGAAGTCCTCGAAGACTTCTCGGTCCCACCACATTTCCTGCAAGCCGACGAAGTCCTGCGCATCGATGTTGTCGATGTATTGCCAGTCGCCTGTGTTGCGACGAGTCGGCCCTGCTCCATGTCCATTTTCAAAGTACATGAAGAACGTGCCGCCAGGACCGTGCTCAAGCTCGTCCAATCGTGCGGTCAACGTGACGTCAAGGTTTCCACGATATGTCGTCGCTCGGTTCGTGTTTAAGCCGCCGCGGGCATTGTTCCAGACATCGCCGGTGTAGACGTACTCGAGCGTGATCCAGTCGTTGCCTTTGAATTTCTCCAGGAACAGATCCAGCTCTGTCTTCGGCTCTTCGTCTTCCTCTTCACCACCATCAGCCCCCTCAGGTTCATCACCTTTCATGGGGTCATCAGACTTGGTCTTGGACTTCTCGCCATCGTCCGGCGGAGGCATCGGAGGCAACCCGTCTTTGGTCTTATCGAGACCTCCGACCTTATCGACGTGAGTGCCCGTCGCGATCTGAGGATGTCGCCGGAAGTGACCAGCCATCAGATCTGCCGAGAGGAGCGCTGTTGCAACAAACCCTGCCAAGAGCACAAACCGCTTGATGAGTCCGTTCCTTGATTCTGCCGTTGAGTGGCCAATGGCCGGAGAATCGCGTCGCAGGCAACGAACGATCTGCGTGGCTGCAATCGATCCGTCACCCCACCGCCGCACCAAACAAACCGATTGAGACCAACGCACCTAACGTCTGCATTGCTCGCATCGTGTCACTTAGCGCATAGGAATCGGAGATAGCGGTACCACTTCATGCGCTCAGTTTGTCGGGGTTTCCCCGTCAGCGGTTTTCGCCCGACAGCGCTGCCGGCGCAGTCGGAATGATGAGACAACTTGAGGAGGCAATTCGCTGATTGAGCGGCGGTAAAAAACAAACGCCGCACGGCTTTCATGTGCCGTGCGGCGTCGATTTGATTGCGAATTCTGTGCTAAGCGTGACGGACTAGCTCATCGCTGTTGGAGCGCATTGAGGTTGTTTTGGCTCAGGACGAGGCATGGTTTGGTAGATGCCTTGTTGAGCTTCGCGTCCGCTGGGAGTAGATCGTTCGAAGAAGCGTTGAGTGCGTTGTCGCAGGTGATAGCGAGCCGCGATCTCGCGACCAACTGGTGGAGTTGGCTCAAGCATCGAAGCGGCTCCGGCAACCAGAGCCACACCCAATAACAGCAATCCGGTGGTCTTGAGAATCGTCATCGCAGTGGCCTTTCGGTATCGAGCAACTGAAGCCGCGTCGCTGATCAGCAACGCGTTGTTTAATTGCCCTGTGTTATGCGCCATTGGGGAAAAACGGCAACGGATTCTGCCTGCTAGTTGCCAGAGTTTCCCCGCGTTGCCGCCAAAACACACGAGGTGCCAGCGCGACAGGCGTGTTGAGTTTCGGCATCTTCCTTCACCGCAAACCGCGGACCGGCACACGTCGATGTTTCGACACGCCACTGTCACGACTTCAAATCGCCCCCTAAAAACGACGCGACCCTACCGGGAATGACTCCCGATAGGGTCGCGTTTAACTCAGATTAAAGACAGCTCTGGCTACACGGTGAAATTGCCGACTACCTGCCTCAAGTCGGTGACCAGTCCTGAGAGTTCTTCGCTCGCGAGGTTGGCATTAGTTGCACCTTCAGCTGTGCGGCGTGCTTCATGATCGAGCCCAACGATATTGCTGCTGATTTCGACACTGGCCGTGGCTGTCTCTGAAACACCTGTGGCAACCATGGTGGCAGCAGTGGCGATCTCACCGATGTTACAAGTGACGCTCTTCGCCGCGATGCTCTGTTGCTCAACCGCCGAGGCAATTGACTGCGCGGCACCATTCACTTCGCCAATCACTTTTGAAACTTCGGTGATCGTGCTGATGACTTGCTCGCTCGTGTGCTGCATCGAAGTGATGCGTTGGCGAATGTCGTTCGTCGCTTGGCGAGACTGTGCTGCGAGTTCTTTGACTTCATTAGCGACAACCGCAAAGCCTTTGCCTGCTTGCCCAGCACGAGCAGACTCGATCGTCGCATTCAGCGCCAACAGATTGGTTTGATCAGCGATGTCTTGAATCACCTCAATGAATCCAGAGATCTCGGCTGTCGCTCGCGAGAGTGCTTCGATCTGCTGATTGCTTGTCGCCGCCAATGTTGAAGCGTGCTGAGAGATCGTAGCGGACTGTTCTGCCGAGCGTGACACTTCCGATATGCTCTGTGTAATTTCTTGCACAGCCTTGGCGACATGAGAAACGCTCGCGGATACCTGGCCCGTCGAAGACGAGATGCTGGTAATGCGACTCGACATCTCCTCGGCTGCCGATGCAGCGCTCGACGATTGCTCGGTGGCCTTGGCAGCCGAACCAGCCAATCCAGCGGCAGTCGAAGCCATCGTCTCCGAGGCTCCCGCCAGCGTTGATGTCGATTCGAGAAGTTTCTTCACCGTCTGTTGGAAGCTCTCTGCGATCTGATTGACGGCCGTGACAACCTGACCGACTTCCCCTGTGGCATTCACGGAGACGCGCTGAGTGAGATCTCCATGAGCCAACCGATCCAAAGTCTGAACCGTGGCCTGTAATGGTCGAGTGATGCGGCGAGCCATCAGAACGGCTCCGATGACTGACGCGGCCACACTCGCCATGAGAGAAATCGCAATCGTGAGCCACGCCCGGAACTTCGTCTCGGCAATCACATCAGCAGCGGCATCGACCGTCTTGTCCGCTTCCTCTTCCATAACATCCAACATCTCAAGAAACGATTTGCACTGGCTTTGGTACGACTTATTGAGAGCTGCGAACTCCTTGAACTGTGCAGCATAGGCTTCAATGGCCTGGTTCAGCTTCGCCTGATGTTCTTGATAGACCTGCTGAGTGGTCGGTCCGTTGGGCTGCTTGGGATCATGAGGAGTCAGGAAGAATTTCGACTCGACCATCATCTGCATCGCCTCTTTTTGGAAGGCGGCGGTCTCTCGGAATTCCTTATCGAACTGGTCAAACGGCATGCCAGTTCGAAGACGTTCAACGAGCACGATTTGAGAGAGAAGACCAATGCGACTCTCCATGGCACCATCCGCAGCGTTCCAACGAGTCGCCAATCCGTTGTTCCAAGTGATGGGCTCGTCGGGCTTGTTTTCAATTGAACCGACTGCACTGTCTGCTACCTCTTCGAGGTTGCCGGTCAACTCTCGTAAGACATCAGCTTCGCTTTCGAATTCGGCTCGTAACCTGTTGAGTTTGGTCTTGGATTCCAGCAACTTCGAAAGACTGGCCTCATAGTTAGCCCGCTCGGCTTGCGTTTTTTTGACAGTCTTTTCGTCAAGCAATTTAGCCCCAAGTGATCGCCCCAAGTTTCCGTCGGCGTCTTCTCGTGCCCTTACTAATTGGCCGTTATTCGCCTCTGTATCAACATCATTGATAATGCCCTGGACGGCTAACATCTGCCGTTCCACTTCAATCTGTGTCATCATGGCTCCATCCGCCGTTTGAAAGGCCGGACCAGAAAGCAATGCAGCCTCTTCATCGATCGCCATGATTCCGTAAATGCCAGAGCCGCCACAGACGGCGGCCATCAAGACAGAGCTGAGACACATTTTCGTATCGAGACGCATGCGAGAATCTCCTGGGCTAACGAGAACTGCTGTTACGAGGCAACTGACTTTTATGACTAGAGAAGGAAGTCACCGTACCTAAACCTATGGCGCAATAACGACACAGCGCGTTCGATGCTGTCTTCATCGCTGGGATTCGGGTTGAACTCACACAGCAGGAGGCATCACTCCTCCAGACCGAGTGCCTGGTGCCGACTGTTTCGCGGAGAAACGACCGCTAGACTCAGAGTTCTGCCTCAAATCCTTCCTGCAAAGTGGTCTTCCCATGCGTTGCATACCCACGCTGTCTCTCGCGTTGCTGCTGCCCCTTGGCTGTGATTGCCGACGACCTGAATCATCCATCCCTCTCTCCACCACTGATGCTCTAGTCGCTGTCGAAGCGGCAACCCCGTCCCCTTCAGTCACGATTGAAGGACTCGACCAGCTAGCAGAACTCATACAGCAGCGGCTGGCCTTGATGCCCGATGTCGCTCGTTTCAAATGGAACCACAAGAAGCCAGTGACTGATCCCGAGCGTGAGCAGCAACTCCTTAACTCACTCGTCACCAAAGCGACTGAGCACGGCGTTTCGGAAGCACTCGCACGCCGTTTTTTTGCCGCTCAAATGGCTGCTGCGAGAAACGTGCAAGAACGCTTGACGAACGAGTGGCAGCAAGCCAATGCCGGTTCGTTCGAAAACATTCCCGATCTCGACAAAGACCTGCGTCCCAAGATCACCGAACTCAGCGAGTCCATGCTCGCGCCACTGCGTTTGCTCGAGCCCGTACTCAATGAGGCCCCAGCATCCGAATACGCCGCCAGCGTGCTGAAGCAACAGAGCGATGCTCATCCGCAATTCGCCGACGCCTTGAAGCTCGCGTTTGAACCGCTGTTGGCCTCTGGTGCCAATTAGCTCCACGCCACGATCTTGTTAAATCGTCACGGCGACATCCCGCCTTTTGAATGTCGAGCCTTCTTGTACCAAGCCAGTCTTTGCTAACGAGCAACTGCCGGAGAACACGCTCATGAAGTTCATCACGAAAGCCCTTGTGGGATCGTTCCTGCTGATTAGCACTCCAGCATTTGCCGAACTGCCATCGCTGCGATTCGATCGCCTCACTCCGGTCGGTGGATCGGCTGGAGCCACAATCGATGTCGAAGTGCTGGGTGCTGAACTCGACGACGTGAAGTCCTTCCTGTTCGACCATCCGGGCTTGAGCGTCGAGCAAGTGAAGGACCGCCAATTCAAGGTGAAGGTTGCAGCCGATGTGCCCGCCGGAACCTATGACGTGCGGCTGGTGGGACGCTGGGGCGTTAGCAACCCGCGAGTGTTCGCGGTCTCGCACGGGCTGCAAGATGTCGCCGAGAAAGAGCCCAACAACGAGCCGAAGGAAGCTCAAGAAGTCAGCCTGAATTCGGCCATCAACGGTACTTCGGACGGCAACGGTGAGGACTTCTACGTTGTGACATTGAAGGCTGGCCAACGAGTCGTGTTTGACTGTCTCGCTCGAAGATTGGAGTCCGAAGTCGATGCCAGCCTCGAACTCGCCTCGGCTACAGGTAAGGTCTTGGCGAGTAACGGAGATTACTTCGGAGCCGATCCCTTCATTGACTTCATTGTGCCCGAAGACGGCAAGTACATGGCCCGTGTGAACGACTTGCGATT
>OMIV01000291.1 GCA_900299185.1 Planctomycetaceae bacterium | reverse complement strand
GACAACATGTTGAGCCTTCCGTGGCAGGAGTGGAAAACCGACCTCTATCCCATACTCCTCTCTAATGTCCACACGGCCTAGGAACGAGGGGCGCAATAACTTCCCGAAGTGGGTGGCACGCCCTGAGTACTCGAAGGGCGTGTGCTCACGTAGCGCGACCACGCCCTTCCCGTTGGTCAGAGCGTGCCACCCAAAACAAATTCGAAAGTCATTACGGCTCCGTGTCTGATCTGCGCTCAATCTGAGGCGGTTTCCCAGCCGTCGGCGGTCCAGCCTCGCTGGGTGTTGTAGGCACGGATCATCGAGGCCAGTTGGCCGCGAGTCAGTTGGGCTCCGGCACTGGCTCCATCCAACAGCGGTTGATCGAAGAACCGAGCGGGCAGCGTGTCTTCGCTCGGCGTCCAACCTTGAGCGATGTTGAAACGCTTCTTGGCCGTGATGATCCGCCGCGCGGTCGCGCGCATGTCATCCGACGAACGCTCGATGCCTGTCACCAACCGCAGCATCTCGGCCATTGACGCCAAACGATCTTCAAAGACGCCGCGCAAGAATTTGCAGAGGATCAACGAGTCCATCAGCACGGCTTCGTTCTCTGTCTCAATTGCAAAGCTCGCGCAGCGTTCGTCGGCATGCAGTCGATCCACCCGTTCCGAGAAGTCGACCTCATACGCACCGGACCGGTTATGGTCCGCACCGCGCGTCCCCACAGCGAGCCCCAATGCCATCGTCTGCAACGCTCGCGGTTCATAGCCCGGCAGTTCGAGCCCCTTCACATGCGGAGCGAACGCCGCCGAGCCTTGTCCAATCTGCTCCGCCGCAGCTCGCGAACCTAATGCCAACAACTCGCCGATCCCGCGCCGTTGCCCGATCGCATGCAGCGCATTCAACAAGCCCGAGCCGTTTCCAAATCGCAGTTCGCTCGTCGCCCCGGCAGCTATAGCGGCTCCCAACAACTTACGTTCGCGGCCCGTCAGCAAGCCCTTCTCTTCGCACTCCATCGCAAACGCGATCGTCGCTCCGGCACTAATCGTGTCGAGCCCATAGTCATCGCACAGTCGCGACGCTTGCAGGACAACCTGGCTGTCAGAAATCCCACACAGCGGACCGAGTGCGAAGAGGTTCTCATATTCCATCCGCACTCTGGCCTTGTCGTCCGAACCATTGCTCAACTGAAAGATGTGCTCGCAACCAATCGTGCAAGCAGCGCACGACGACCGAGTGCGCTGATGAGCCGCGGCCATCACGTCCGGCGATAACTCAGCAGCACCTGCAAACGAACCTTGCTGAAAGTTGCGAGTGGGCAAGGTTCCCAAGCGGTTGAACGTCAGCAAGTTGCTCACCGTCCCAAGCTCGCGGTACTTCGCCGTCGCGGGACCGAATGACTTCGCAGACAAGTCCCGCGCGAACTTCAACAGTTCTTCAGGGTAAGCAGCCGCTGTCAGTTTTGTTCCACGCACGGCAATGGCTTTGAGTTGCTTCGAACCCATTACGGCTCCCAGCCCACCGCGACCCGCATGACGACCGTGATGAGAGATCGTGGCAAAGCTGACGAGTCGCTCACCCGCCGGACCAATCGCAGCGAACCTGTAGCCCGGCCATTGAGACTGCAACACGGACTCACAACGGCTGCTAGATAGCCCCCAAACATGCGCAGCCGATTCGAACTTCACATGGTCTTCGTCGATCACCAGCAACTTCGGCTGCGACGCTTGCCCAACAATCACGATCGCATCGAAGCCAGTTCGCTTACCTGCAATCGCAAAGTGCGAGGACGACAGCGAGTCGTTAATGCGCTCGGTCAACGGCGACTTTGCCACAATGGCAAACTTGGCCGACGTTGTCAGAGGGCTGCCGACAAGCGGACTGAAGACGAAGATCAGCGGAGACTGTTCGCTCAGCGCGGGCATCTGCGGCTGTGAATGCTCAAGCAACAGCCATGTCCCCAATCCGGCTCCGCCCACGAAGTCCACGAGCACTTCGCGAGGAATGAAGCGTTGCTCCGTCGACTCGCGACTGAGATCAACGAGCAAGTAGCGACCGTGATAACCGGGAAGAGTCATGCGTGTTTGGATTCTGGAAAGCCAACCGTGCGCGAGGAATCAGCAAGAGCAAGGACGGCGAAGACTAACCGTCGCTTATCGCGAGTCATAAGCAGACCACGTTTCTCGCGATGACGATCATCGAATGAGAACCAAATGGTTGCCGGTTCGCGGCGGATGATTCACCTTCCGGCGAGTTCGAATGGCTTCCGTCGATCATCTCTTCCACAGGCGAGGGCAACATGTCGCAAACTGAGTTCTCATTGGAACGTCGCGAGTTGATGTTAGCCGGCGTTGGATTGCTGGCTCAGACAACGCTTGGTCGAGTCGCTCACGGCGATGATCGACCGCCCGTCACGCAGCCTCGCGCGACTTCTGGTGACGATCGTTCGGAACCGAATTGGGACGAGACGCTCACGATCTCGGTCGGCCCCCAAGACGCGGATCTTGTTGGTTCGAACGAGAAGGTTCTGCAAGCTGCCGTCGACTATGTCGCGCGACTCGGTGGCGGAACGGTCAAGGTGCTGCCGGGCACTTACAAGCTGAGGAACTCGATCTTCTTGAAGTCCAACGTGCGCATCTTGGGCAGCGGTCTGGACTCGGTGCTGATCAAAGAGCCGAGCATCAAAACCAAGACGTCCGAGGATTCTGATTGGTACGACCAAGAGATCACACTGGCCGACGCCAAAGGCTTTGCAGTTGGCGATGGCATCTGCTTGCGAACGAAGAATCCTCATCACGGAGGAGCTGAAGTTGCCAAGCGGACGTTGGTGGCTCGATCGGGAAATCGATTCAAGCTGGACCGTGCTCTACGTCAAAACTTCTGGTTAATGGGCGACACATCGGTCTCGACGTTGTTCCCGATCCTGACCGGCGAAGAGATTCAGAACATCGCGATCGAGAACATCACGCTGGATGGCAACCGAGCCAACAACGAGAACCTCGACGGCAACCATGCAGGCTGTGTGTTCCTACAAGACTGTCGCCGGATCTCAATGAAGGACGTGACCGCGCGGAACTACAACGGCGATGGACTCAGTTGGCAGATCTGTCACGACGTTGTTGTCGAACGCTGCCACAGTCACGGCCATGCGGGCTTGGGACTGCATCCGGGCTCGGGGTCTCAACGACCGTTGATGCGCGAAAACAAACTCGAAGGCAACGACATCGGCATCTTCTTCTGCTGGGGCGTGAAGTTTGGACTGGCCGAAAAGAATGTTTGCCGAGGCAATCGAGTCGGTGTGTCGATTGGTCATCGAGATACCGACAACTTGGTGCGTAACAACGACATCGAAGGCAGCTTGCAGGTCGGGGTGCTGTTCCGCCCCGAACGCGGTCCTGCGTTCGCCCCGCATCGCACGCGATTGGAAGACAATCGCATCATCAACAGCGGAGCCGAACAAGGCATTGGCGTTGATGTGCAGGGTGGCGTTGAGTCGGTGACGATCGCTCGTAACGAGATTCGTGAATCACGTGCTCCACAACAAAGAGTCGGCGTGCGCGTCGGGGCTGACACGAAAGACGTGCGACTCATCGAGAACCGCATCGAAGGCTTTTCGCAAAGCGTGCTGGAGCTGAAGAAGGTGTAGCGCGGCGATCGCGAAGAATCACGACGTTCAGGATTCTCTGCTCTGCAAACGATTAAATGCTTGTTGTTGATCGACGAATTTGGGCGATACGCCCTGAGCGTCAAACGAAGAGAAATCTTCGAAGCAGGGGTCTCACGCAGAGGCACAGGGATCGCGGAGAAGACCGTATTCAAACTCTGTGACCTCTGCGCCTCTGCGTGAGACCTCATTGAGCTGTTTTGATTGAGACCAGGCGAGTGCATGCGAGGCGAACTGGATGCATCCTGTAGGAACTACTTCACCAGCAGCACGGGGCAAGCGCAGAAGATCGAAACCTGATAACTCAAGGTGCCGATACTCGACGTGGCGCGGTCTGGATCGATGCGGTGCGAGTGCATCACGATCAGATCCACTCCGCCCGTTTCAGAGAAAGAGATGATCTCGGCCGCTCGCTTTCCGAGCCTCAGTTTCCAATCGATGGGAACTCCGGCTTCGATGAATCTCTGACTGAGCGATTCGAGTTCCGTTTCCGCTCGCTGTTGCAACCGGGTGTAGAAATCTCGCACATCCGAGTCATCAAAATTGAGAGACTCAATGACATGCAACAGCGTCACTCGCGACTTGTTCTGAACCGCGATGTCGAAGGCGATATCGAGTGCCGCTTTGTTTTTCTCGGTGAAGTCGACCGGAACGAGAACGTGCTTGAAACGTGAAAGCATCGTCTGCCCTTCCTTCCGCAAGAGATACCAAATGACTCAGCTAAGGTTTACGAACCCGGGCTCTCTGCCCTTCTCGATGAACTGCATCATTCGCGCCCAACGACGACTCATCACCAAATTCCATTCGAACGGACGGCAGCCACTGAAACTATTCGCGCTCCATTTCATTCGCGCGGCAATTCTTCCGATCACCGGCAAAGCGACTCCATGAAGCAAAGACGAGAGCCGCGCGAATGGAATGGAGCGCGAATCAGAGTGCGCATTCGAGTCATGCAGCTTCTGCGGTTTTCCTTTTCGCGATACGCCCGAGCTTCACTCGAGTCAAACAGGAATCCCGGGCTGCGGCTAGTCGGACAATTTGAAGAACTCGTCCTCGCCGGAGTCAGCGAGATCGCCTTTCTTCAAGGTCGACTTCTTCGCTTTATCACCCAGCGACGGCGGCATGGGCGGGCCTTTGACCGTAGGGGCTTTCGGCTTGATCCCAGGCGCTGTGGGCTTGGGAGTCACGACCGGGATGGACGTCTTCGTAACCGGCTTCTTGGCCGACCGTTCTTCAGCGAGTGCCAGTTCGAGAATCTCGTCATCATCGATGGGGATCTGCGGCGCACTCAAAGGCCCAGTCTTCGCAGTGGGGACGGTCGGCTTGCGAGTAGCAAGGACTCCACTTTGCGAACTGGTTGAAACGGGCTTCTTCGCTGGCACGGCTGACGGTTTCGAACCGGCATTCGCTGAGGGGCGTGCCATGCCTGGAGCTCCGCCGACAACCGGCTTGCTGTTGGGTGACTTCAACGACGTCGACGATCTCGAAGCCGAAGCGGGCTTGCTTGTCGCGCATCGCAAGCAACGACCTTTGCCATCGAGCGGATCGCCACAGTCATTGCACAGCGGCACGGGGCGGCCTGCATCTTCGAGTTCTTCATCGTCGTCATCCAACGCCGACGAAGATCGCACCGGCTTCACGACGGGCTTGGGGGCTGGGACTGCTCGCGGACCGACCGTTGGCTTGGAACCCGCCACCGGAGCCTTTGTCGGCGAGGTCGGGGCTTTTGGCAGAGCCGGGGCCGCCTTCGCGCTCGGCGACGGAGTTGGCTTGGAAGCAGGAGCAACGGACCATTGCTCGGCCTTCTTCTTGGCATCGGGTTGATCGGCCTTCAGCTTCAGATCATCGGCGTGCCAATCGTCAACTTCCGCGGTTCCCGATGTAATACCCGCCACATCTTTGGTCACCAGGTTTTCTTCACGCACGATCGTGGTCGAAGCAACCTTGCCGCTGGTCACGTCCTTGGCGGAGACATGCACGCGAGCTTGTTCGTCATAAGAGATCGTGACGGAGATCAACGAGTTCTCTGGCAGATTGGGAGGCAGGTCGTCGATCACGCACGTGCCGAGTTCCACGAACTGTTGATCGGCCATCGTGCCGCTTTCGACGATCCTCAGATGCACTCGCTTTTGATTGGGCCGCACCGTGCCATACGACTGAGTGAACTCAGCGGGCAGCGGCGTGTTGGCCGGGATCAAGAAATGCGGCACGCGTTCGTTCTTCTCGTCACGCACCAAGATGCCCAGCCCGCGAGCGTTGACGTTCAATTGCTTAAAGCTCGACAGCCGCGCGGTGGCCTTCTCATTGAGGATCGACTTCGCGAAGTCACTGTTGGTCAACAACATGCCGGAGTAATAGGTCGCTCCATGCGCGATCGAGAGATCGGGAGAAAGCGACGTATTGAGCGTGCGGCCGCCGATCTTCTTCAGCGCGTTGCGAATCATCGGCATGCGCGACGAACCACCGGCCGTCAGGATGACGTCGATGTGGCCCCATGTGAGTTTGTTCTCTTTGAGCATCTTCTGAGTGATCTCGCTGGTGCGATCAACCAGCTTCTGAGTCAGTCGTTCGAACTGCGGCTGCTCGACTTGATACGTCTTGCGATGCCCGTCGTGCTGCACCGTCAACGCGGCCTTGGGTCGCACTGACAACGCACGCTTGGTGTTCTCGACTTCGAGCGCGAGGAACTGAGCGCTATGAGCATCGTCGCGCGGATCAACTCCGAACTCTCTCACAAACTGACCGGCAATGGCGTCTTGCAGAGTCTTGTTCCAATCGATGCCACCCAGGTTGAGGTCGCCGGCGCTGGCGATCACGCGGACTTCATTCTTGTGGTACCGCACCACGGACAAGTCGAACGTACCACCACCGAGGTCATACACCAGAATGCGTTGCTCTTCCGCGAGTTCCGTGAACCACAAGCCTTCGGTTCCGAGCACGTAGCACAACGCCGCCGCGACTGGCTCGTTGATGATGTCGACTCGTTTGAGTCCCGCTTTCAACCCGGCTTCGACGGTGGCTTGTCGTTGCAATTCGCTGAACTGAGCGGGCACCGTGATGACGGCTTGCTCGACCTTGCCGAGCTTTTCCTCCGCCGCCGACAACAGCTTCTTGATGATCAGCGTGGCGACGTCGGTCGGCGTGTAGCGTTTGCCGTCGATCGTCCAATGCTTCTTCGGATCGCCCATCCAACGCTTGGCACTTTGGATGACTCGATCAGGACGCACGATCGCATTGCGCAGGGCTTCGGTGCCAATGACCGCTTCGCCATCGTCAATGAGCACCACGGAGGGAGTCGTCAGCTCGCCCTCTTGATTGGCTAACGTGACCGGCTCACCATGTTCATTGAGATGCGCGATGCACGAGTAAGTCGTTCCCAAGTCGATGCCGACAGCGTGTGTCTTGAGCATGAGCGGACTTTCGATTGCGAAATGAAAGCGAAGACTGCTGAGGTGAGTTTGAGCGGAGCCGTTGGATCGGTATGCCGTCGTTCGCCCTCAACACTCCAGCGGCTGATGGACGAATCAGGAGGCATCCTATCAATGGTCCGATCCCCTCTCCACCAACGAAACAGGCTGAGTTTTCGGCGTTTGAGTCGTGTCATTCCGGCTGCGGCGATTGGATGCGGGATGCTCGTCATGACGCTCCTGCCGAGACTTCTTGTTGCTGCGGACGCTCCGTCTGTCGTAACGAACAAGCTCTCCAAACCTGTCATCGGCGGTAAGTTCGATGACGCCCTGAAGCAACCGCTTGGTCTCACTTGGGCCGATGAATCCTTGCGTGTCGGCTTGTGGTCGCTGGCTCAAGCTCGGCAAGTTTCCATCCTGCTGGACCGACGAGTTAACCCGGAAACGAAAGTCAGCATCGAGATTCAACGTGTCCCGCTTCGTGACCTCATTGAGCAACTTGCTCAACGTCCGGGGCTGGGCGTGAGCGTCGTCGGGAACTCGATCTATGTCGGCCCCAAGTCAACAACCGCTCGTTTGCGGACCGTCGTTGAATTGCAATCGGACTTCCTGGTGACAGGTAGCACCACCGCCAAACCGCCGCTGGCTCTGCTGCAACGACGATCGATTGACTGGCCCGACTTCGAACGCCCGGCGGATCTGACTGTTCGCATCAGCGAGCTGTTCGGCTTCAAAGTGGAGGGCTTGGAATCCGTGCCTCACGACTTGTGGCCCGCAGGTTCGATCCCCAATGCGTTCCCCACAGAGATGCTGATGCTAGTCCTCGCTCAATTTGATCTAACCCTTGAATGGCAGCCGAAAGGCGCGAGCGTTCGCATCGTGCCCATGCCCGAATCGCCGCGACTGGAACGCAGCTACGACGGCAAGACCAAGGCTGCTGAGTTGGCTGAAGATTGGGTGACCGAGTTCCCCGATCTGCAGGTCAACGTGAAGGGCACCAAGCTGCTGGTCCGAGGCACGATCGAGCAACATGAGCAGATCGCAGCGAGCCTGAAGCAGCCACGCACACCATCCAAAGGACCGACCGGCACCGACAGCAAGAGAGCGGTGACGTTCACGTTCGAGCTGAAGTCTGCTCCGCTACTGGCCGTGATGCAGGCCGTTGAGAAACAGTCGAACTACGTCTTCAAGTACGACGCCGACGAGCTGCTTGCTGCAGGCGTAAAGCTTGATCGACGACTTGATCTAAAGATGACCAAGGCCAGTCCGGGGGAACTCTTTCACGCGATGTTTGATGATTCGCGCATCGCCTTCGAACTCGACGGCAACACGGTCAAGCTGACGCCAGCGGCTAAGTAATTCCGTCTTCTCTGCGTTCAAGCTGAGTGGCACGCGCCCTGTGTACTCGAAGGGCGCAGCGAACGTCTCGAAGACACGCCCTTCGCTTGAGGCTTAGAGCGTGCCAGCCAAGGACGTCTTTCGGCAACAAGCTTTTGAACGCGATCGGAGTTCGTCAGCACTCACCTTATTGAGCCGGGCTCGGTGCGTTGCATTGCACGCAGCTCTTTTCCGTTTCGCAAACAGTCGTGCGGACGGTGCGAGGAACAAGCTGAGTGACCGGGACTTCGATCTCTTTATCGACGGTCACCGATACCGGCACGGACTCTGTTTGAGTGATCGTGCGCGGGACCGTGCGCATCTGAGTGACCTGCTGAGTTCTGGGCTGCACGCGCGGGACGGTCACTGTTACCGGCGCGTTGACGGTCTGTTGCACGGCTCGATAGTCAATGACTTGCCGTCGCTGTGGCTGAGCTTGCATGCGAGTGACTGGCACCGCGCAGACACATTGCTCGGTCACCAGATAAGGCCGGTACTCCATGACCTCAACGTCTTGCACCACGGGCTGACAGACTTGTTGCATCGCTGAGCCGCCATTCGTGGGGACAAGTACGACTTGCTGAGAGACGATCTGTTTGCGAACTCGAACGCAAAGGTTCTTCACGACTTGCCGAGTCATGATGCGATTCTCGACAGCCTGCACCGGCACGAAGATGTTTTGAATGACATCGCGCGGAACCGCTTGCATGTAGGTCTGAGTCACCGGCTGCAGCCGCACCTCTTGAGTCATCACGGTCTCTTGAGTGGTCACGTTCACAACTTCCGGCACCTGGTCGTAGACGGTGACGTACTTGTCGCGCTGCTGAATTTGGACATCTTGAACTTGGATCCGCTTGCGATGCACGACGATCTGCGGAACCCAGACTGTGTGTTCGCGAACGTAGGCGCGGTTGGCCGGCGCCGACTGCGGAACGCACTGCGTTGGAGTGCAAGAGCAGTCCTGGCCGAGACTCATTCGACCGACAGCCAGCAGGGCGAGACACAAGGCGAAGTGCTTCATGGTGTGACTCAACAAAGACGAGTGAACCTAACCGATCGCATCGAGAAGAAGTCCGAGGTCGGTTAGTCCACGGCATGATGCAACGGTTTGACGGAATTTCGGCGTTCGTCAGTGGCCGTCAATTCGCTCAGAGCGAGATGTCTCAAACTCATGGCTATTCATCGCGGCTTCGTCGGCAGCACGTGACATTTCGCGCCGTGCATTGTGACGTTCATCCCGACTTGCATGTCGAAAAATGCTGGTGTCGTGCGGACTCAGTTGAGTGACGCGCGGACGCGAGCTTCCGAACAACGACTCGCAGTTGATGACCTCAGCAAGATTTGCATGTGATTGAAGAACGACAGCCTCGCCTTGCTGTCAGACATGCCGCATCTGACTCATGTGACAGGGCCTCAGAGTTTCACAACGACTTGAGATCGCGGCGTCCATTTTGAAGCTCGGCAAAGCCTAGTTTTGGCACGCTTTGGCAGATGCCTGAATCAGGCCTGAATTTGCCAACTTCGCCCTCAAGGCAGTTTTCTCAGACCTAGGTTGAAGCCGGTTGGCGGCACTGCGTCATCCGCTATCCACACCACTCGCATCAACCACTGAGACCTGCACGATGTTTCTCAATCACTGGCTCCAACAACTGTCGTCTCGCCAGCGCAAGGTTCGAAATTCAAAGTCTCGTCGCCACACACAAGAGCGGATGCCAGCGACGACTGCTCAAGTCTTGGAGCCGCGCGAATTGCTGACAGTGGCCGCGATTGTGGAGCCAGTCACAAAGACGCTGGTCATCACCGGCACGGCTGCGGCTGACAACGTCCAGGTCTACGACACCATCTCGTTTCAGCGTCTGAGTAATGGCGACGTCACCGACACTCAGTACGACGTCACGATCGTTGAAGGCACGTCGACTCGGACTTTCTCGCGCAGCTCCGTGCAACGCGTTGTGTTTCGAGGCAACGGCGGCGATGACTCGTTCCAACGACCGGCATCTTTCCGCGACGCGGTGACAGAACGCACCTATCGACTAACTCTGCCCACATTGCTTGATGGAGGCGACGGCAACGACACGCTCTACGGCGGCGACTCCACCGACTCGATCTTGGGAGGTAACGGAAACGACACACTCGGCGGTAAGGGCGGCATCGATTCGGTCGCGGGCCAAGCGGGTAATGACAGCGTCGGCGGTGGCGACGGAAACGATTCAGTCGATGGTGGAGACGGCGATGACACCGTGAATGGCTGGGGCGGAAACGATCTCGTCTCGGGCGGCGGCGGAGCGGATCAGGTCTTCGGTGAAAGCGGTGACGACGCGCTCAATGGCGGTCCGGGCAACGACACTCTGCAAGGAAACGACGGCAACGACATCCTCAGCGGTGGCGACAACGACGACTCCTTGGAAGGAAACGCTGGCAATGATTCGCTCGCTGGTGACGCAGGCAATGACATCCTGCGCGGCGGCGATGGCAATAACTCACTGTCCGGTGGCGCGAACAACGACACCCTGATTGGCGGCAACCAAAACGATGTGCTGAACGGTGGCGATGGCAATGATCAGCTTGATGGCCTCAGCGGAGACGACACGCTCAATGGAGACAGCGGTGCCGATAGTTTGATGGGCAACGTTGGCAACGATGCTCTCTTTGGTGGCAGCGGCAACGACACACTGCTCGGCGGCGATGGCAACGACGCGCTGCTGGGTGGAGATAACGAGGACTCACTCAATGGTGAGGCCGGTGATGATGTTCTCTCGGGAGAGAACGGCAATGACATCCTGATCGGCAGCCTGGGCAATGACACGCTGACGGGAGGAGCCCACAACGACACGCTGCTGGGAAGCGACGGCAATGACTTGCTGGCTGGCGGGGACAATGAAGACTCGTTGGATGGTGAAGCCGGCGACGATGTGCTGTCGGGTGACAATGGCAACGACAAGCTGGCCGGAGGACTCGGCAAGGACACTCTGCGCGGCGGAGCGAACAACGACACGTTGCTCGGTGGCGACGGCGATGACTTGCTCAGCGGCGGCGAACACGATGACTCGATTGATGGCGAAGCCGGCAACGATGTCTTGAGCGGTGAAGCTGGTAACGACCGGCTCTTTGGAAGTAGCGGTTCTGACACCATCGACGGCGGCTTGAACCGCGACACCGTGATGGGTGGCGACGATGGTGACCTGCTCTTAGGCGGCGATCACGAAGACGCGATCTACGGCGATGCGGGAGCAGACACGATTCACGCTGGAGACGGGTCCGACAAAGTCTGGGGTGGCAGCGGCAACGATCTGATCTTCGCGCGAGCCATCATCAGCTTCACGGCAGCGCCCGCTCAGAACGACACGCTCTTCGGCGGCGATGGCGACGACACGATCATTGGCGGCGACTTCAACGATGCGCTGTGGGGCGAACTCGGAAACGACGTGCTGCTAGCAGGTCTCGGCAACGACAAGCTCGATGGCGGCGAGGGCAACGATTCGCTGGAAGGTGGCAACGGCAATGACTCCTTGATGGGCTCATTCGGGCTGGATTCGCTCCTCGGTGGCATGGGTAACGATCGACTCGAAGGTGGTGCTGACGATGACACCTTGCGAGGCAACGAAAACGACGACTCGCTGTTTGGTGGACTTGGTGCGGACATCATCGATGCCGGTGCTGGCAACGATTACGGCCAAGGCGATGAAGGTCGCGACACACTCACCGGAGATCTCGGCAACGATCGGCTCTGGGGTGGTTCGGATGCGTTGAATCTCAACACGCCTGTCGGAACAACCGAAGAAGAAGCAACTCGTGACGGTGCCGACTCAATCGATGGAGGCGAGGGCAACGACGAACTCCGAGGTCAGCGCGGCGATGACACTCTTGTAGGCGGAGTAGGCAACGATTCTCTCTTCGCATCGTTCGGCAATGACCTGCTCGATGGTGGCGACGATAGCGACAGGCTCAATGGAGAAGCTGGCAACGACACTCTGCGCGGTGGAGAAGCCGACGACGTGCTCAACGGTGGCGCGGATGATGACTCGCTCTACGGAGACAACGGGGCTGACCAACTCCAAGGCGAGAACGGCAGCGATTGGATCGAAGGCGGAGCGGGCGGCGACACCGTGACTGCTGGCAATGGCCGCGACACCGTGCATGGCAATGCCGGCAACGACAGTCTCTCGGGCGATGCTGATGACGATTCGATCTTCGGAGATGAAGACAACGACACGCTGCGGGGTGCAGGTGGTCTCGACATTCTGGAAGGCGGGATCGGCAATGATCTCGCTTATGGCGACAGCGGCGACGACACCGTCAAAGGTGGTTTCGGTGACGACAAGATCTATGGCGGTGAGGGCAACGATTTCTTGTACGGAGCCGGAACGGAAGGTTCTTCTGCGTCGCCGTTGGATTCGCTGTTTGGCGAATCCGGCAACGATTACTTGCTGGGTGCGGGCTTCATCAAAGACACCAGCGGCACCAACTTGTCTTCAAGCGATGGTGCAGCCCAAGTAGTGAAGCTGGTCAACGAAACCGACATCGCGTTGAGTTCTCCCGGAAGCTCAGTCATCACAACTCTGCGAGCCGCGACACCGTGGGTCTCGACGGCCACTCAATTCACAACGACCGGCGCGGTCGACCTGGTGTTGGAGGATGGCTCAACACTGCGCGTCGACAATGACGGCTTCGCCATCGACAAGGGTCTGAGCACGGCCTTGGGTAATGTCGTCGCGAAGCCGCTCATCAACTTCAAGCTGGATGACGTTCCGATCCTTAGCGAGTTGGGAGTCAGCGGCGGCCTGGCCTTTGGGCTGATGACCGGCGCTCAAATTCGCAAAGACGTCGTCAGTGACGCTCCGGTCTTTGACGATCGAGTCTACTTCGTCGCGTCCACAAGATTCGGCAACAGCGTGGGAGTAAGCCAAGGCAGCGTGACGATCAGCGCGGGAGGATCAGCAACGAGCTTCAGTGTCATTGTCGATCCAGTACGTGGCATGGGTTATGTCCAAGCGGAAGCCAACGGCTACACCGGTGCGTTCGGCATCGCGATCCATGATGACCTGGCCTTCCGTCCGAAGGCCGTGCCCGAGAACTACACCGAGATCATCGGCGGCAACGTCTATGCGAAGATCGATGGCATCGAAGTCGAGAAGATCTTCGTGCTCGGCGGCGATGCCGTGATCGATCTGCCGGACATCTCAACGGATGAGTTGCTCGATAAGGCCAGTCATCTCATCGACCATGCCTTCAGCAGCGGACTCGATCTAGATGATCTCGAATCACTGGGCCAAAAAGTTTCCGACATGCGATTCGGCATGTCCGGCCATGTGGATCTCTCCTTGAGCCGCAGCTTCTTCAATCTCACCGCTCGACTGGGAGATGCCACGGTGGTTCTCGATGGAGAGAAGCACGAGGTCTACTTCCGAGGCGAAGGCTTCGATAACCCACTCAACCACACCGTGCTGGCAGAATTCTTACCGTTCACTCCGCAGTCGATCTACGATGGTAAGATTGATTACCTCGATCCGCTCGACTCGATCATCAAGATGCAACAAAACCGAGTGCAAGTGGTGGCCGACTTCGACAAAGGAATTGAGGTCAGCGCCAACATGGCCGTGATCGGCATCGACGCGTCGTTCAAGGGCTACGTCCACTGGGACGGAGAAGTGCGATTGGAAGGTCATGCCTCGGCCCATGCCGGTGTCGACATCGACATCGCCGATGTCGGGATCAATGCCACCGCCGATGTTGTCATCGCAGGCAACTTCATGACCGGCAGCCTCAGCGTGGACGGTTCGCTGTACTTTGCGATCCGCGGCATCGCTTCCATCGACTTTGTGGTCTACTCACTCGACTTCGGAGCGAAGGGCTACGCGAAAGCGAACTTCCATCTGAGCCTCGACGAGCTGACCGACTTCAGTGCTCATCTCGATGCCGAAGTGGGAGTGCGAGTCTATCTGGGAGTCACCAGCTTCAGCGTCGGGGCCGGAGCCAACATCGACATCGACTCGAACGGAGTAACGGTCGACATCGACCACATCCCGACCTTCCACATCAACTTCTGAGTAAAAAGTTGTGCTCGGGCGAGGTAATGATGCACTCTCCGTCATGAGAGCTTCGAAAATAAGCATATCCACTTCTTCAGGTAGAAATGCTCCGCCGCAGACAATTCACTAGACGTCCATTTGACAGATTCAAAATCAGTACATGCTTTGTGCTGCCTACTTTGACGAGCCGAATAGGTGCAAAAACCTCATTGCCAAGAGTTGCAGTAAAATGGACCTGCTGACCAATTTCGCACTCTTGCCATTCCTGCAGAATTTGAGGATCGTCTGCAACAGAGATTACGATACTCTCTATTTTCTGGCTGTTCCCATCAGGAAATTCCACCACAACAACCGGCATTGACACCACAACGTACTCACCATCACTGGGTATGCTAACTGCCTTTTCAACTAGAAGCCCATCCCAATCCACTTCCTTTCCACGGAGCTTGTCGACGAATTGCCGAAAATCTTGTGAATTAATCACTTCACCACCTGCAATCTGTCGCTGAATCGAGCAAACAAAAGACATCCACGATCCAACCTGGCTGTTTTCCATAATCTCACCTCACAACGCACGATAGCGATCGGGCCATAAAAAATAACTATTTCCGCGCATGACTTAGACACCACATGCCGCATCGAAGTTGTCATTTCGGCATCGTCCAATCCTTAGCAAGCGTCTCATTTTCCCTAATTTCTGCCAAAATGCTTTTATGACACGTGGACAACCGCCACGAATACGAGTCCCACTCTTGCGTCAGGCAGACGCTGCAGGCGGAAACAGTCCGATTCCATTATCGGTACCATTAGCATCAAAACGACATTCTGCCGCACTCCGAAATAAGGGCTCATCGCAAAACTGTGGGGGTAACTGGTATCAGCCGACGAGTCGGACTTTGGTGGTGTGAAGCGTTTCGATTTTCAGAATGAAGTGATTGCGGTACTCGTCGGCATCCGCCTTCGTCCGGAAGCTCCACAGCATCCGCAGCTCCTCTTTCATGATGTACACCGTCGAGAGGGGTAGGTTTAATTCCAGAGCTGCTCGCAGCCGCGACATGTCTGCTAACCAACGTTGCTCTAGGCCGATCTTCCCCTTGCCCAGGTGTCGGACCGGTTTCCCTTTCGGAGTGGGCGAATCGCCGTTCATCAGCAGCAACCAGCGAATGCCTTTCAGCACTGCTTTCATCTGCATGTCTTGCGCGAGGTTGTATTGCTCGCGACGGAGCTGCGTGAGCTTCTCATTCATCAGCTTCACG
>OMIV01000290.1 GCA_900299185.1 Planctomycetaceae bacterium | reverse complement strand
TTGAAGTTGGCCGCGTTCGAAAGCCAATCGGCAGCGTTTCTCCAGCTCCGGAAGTGGGAATGGCTTGCAGAGGTAGTCGCAGGCCCCGAGCTTCATGGATTGCACAGCTGTCTCGACCGTTGCTTGGCCCGTCAAGATGATGACTTCCGTCTCGACATTCTCCGACTTCAGCCGTTCGAGCACTTCCAACCCTGAGATGCCGGGCATGTTCAGATCAATGACCGCGACCTCAAAGTGTCGCCGCGAGAATTGATGCAACGCCTCTTGGCCATTCGCCGCCTGAGTGACTTCGTGCCCCTTTCGCGACATCCATAACGCGCAGGTTTCTCGAAATTCGTCGTCGTCCTCGACGAGTAACAGCGACATGGTTTGGGATGTAGTCAATTTCGAGCCTCCGGCAGCAGGAGCGAGTAAATCGGCGCAAAGCGGGCTCAGCCATTGCGAACATCGTGCCAGCGATCCATCCAATCTGACTCGGGCAACTCACCGCCGCGACTGACAATTGAAGTGTCAGATTGCCACTGAGCGATCGGCGGTCCGACCATCGTGCCCAGGCGAATTTCCCGAGAAATAGCACTAACTCGTCGCTCACGCGGACCAATTGTTGCGATGCCCAACGGACACTCTGCGACGCATTTTCGCATGAGACACACATCCCAAGATGTGCGACCGAGTGACACTAGCGCGCGGATTGTCTCGCTGCCCGAGCAAACAGAGCAACGCCCCAATCTCGGCCAGTATCTCGTCCAACTCGGCAGCCGACACTGCAATGCTTCTCAAAGGACACAACGCAACGATTGCTCATTTCGCTGAATCCGTGTGGCAAACATCCGTGTGAGTAGGGCCGTTGAGAACACTGTTGGTTGCCTTCGTGAGCCCGAGTTCCGTTCCGCGTCACACGGATCTTTCACACACGGATGGCGTCAGGACTTTCAACGTCGGTGGCTCATTGACCCGTGCGGCACCAGCCCAGGCTTAGTGCCCCGCCCCCTTCTCGGCTCCGTGCATCCACTTATTGAGCAGCGGCGAGAGCACGAGCAGCACGAACCCTGAAGCGATCGAAGCTATTGCGATCTTCTGAAAGACGTCGCCGTAGACATGCACCGTCTCAAGTGGCAGTGGAATGACTTTTACAGAGCCCTCTTCGTGCCCGACGCCGGTGAGCTCTGCGATCATGCCAGCGAGAAAGTTCGAGAACGCGGTTGCGAGGAACCATGCTCCCATGACCGTGCTGACGATGCGCGGCGGCGAGAGCTTCGTCACCATCGAAAGGCCGACGGGCGAGAGGCATAGCTCACCCGTCGTATGCAGCATGTAGGCCAACACGAGCCAATGCACGCCGACCATTCCGACGTTGTTGCAGGTATGCGAGCCCCACCAAACGACGCCGAAGCCGAGTCCCAATTGCATCAGTGCGATTGAGAACTTCACGGACGAATTCGGATCGAGCCCGCGACTTCCGAGGAAGGCCCAAAGCGCGGTAAAGGCCAATCCGAAGAGTACGATGCAGACGGGGTTCACCGCTTGAAACACGCTCGCCTTCACTTCGCTGCCGCCTACCTTCATGCCGACCATCTCCTGAGAGACCGTCACTTTTTGGAGCGTCGCCTTGGCCGCAGTTCCATCACTTGAAGTCTCATTGGCGTTCTTCACTGCCGCCTCTACGTCGGTCAGGCTCCATGTTTTCTCACCCACTTTGCGACCGACAAGAGCCGAGTTGATCGTCACGCTCGGCAACTCGGTCCCGATATCCGCTTCAGTCAGCACACGAGCTCCAACGATGCGATCGACATTGCGATCCGCGAAGTTGTTGAGCGAACTCCCGGCCTGCTCGAAGAACGCCCAAAAGAGCATTGAGAAGAACATGAGGATGAGCACGACAAACATGCGCTCGCGTTCGACCTTCGCAGCTCGCAGAGCGTCAACCAACAACATCAGCAGTGCGAGACCGCCGAAACCCATCAGCAAGTAGCCGGCGATTTGCTTGTTCTGAATGAGGAACGCCATCAGCGCCGTCGTCAGCACGGTGCCCAAATAAATTGCCGCCCCTTTCGACAACGGAAAGCCGGGTAGCAGCGGCTCTTTGATTTTCGCGGGGTCTTTCGGAGCGCCGAGCCCTTCCGGCAGGCTGCCTCCGGCCAAAGCTGCGATCGCGACAAATGCCGCGACGAGCAATGCAATACCGACCGGCGAATTGACCGCGAGCATCACGAGGTCGCTCTTACCGATCCATCCCATGCAGCCCGCTGCTGACAATGCGGTGATCCCGATTAAGACCTGAGCCAATCCACGATTCGCCACAAACGTCATGAGTCCTGCGAGCATGCCGATCGTCGCCAGTCCGAATCCCCAGTGCCATCCGAACGTCTCACCGACATAGCCGCAGATCAGCGGCGACATCGCAGCGCCGAGATTGATGCCCATGTAGAAGATCGTGAAGCCGCCGTCGCGCTTTGAACTGCCGGCCGGGTACATGCTGCCGATCATTGTTGAGATGTTCGGCTTGAAGAATCCGTTACCGCAGATCAGCAAGCCCAGCGCCACTGAGAACGCCGTCTTCTCTTCGATCGTCATCAGCAAGTGTCCGGCAGCCATCAGCATGCCGCCTAAGATGACGGCTCGGCGCGGGCCCAAGAGGCGATCGGCGAGCATGCCACCGATGAAAGGCGTCGCATACACGAGCGCGGTGTAGGCGCCGTAGATGCCATAGGCCGCCGTATCGCCGAGCTGCAAGAAGCCCTTTGTCATGTAGAAGATCAAGAGCGCTCGCATGCCGTAGTACGAGAACCGTTCCCACATCTCGACGAAGAACAGCACGAACAACCCCCGCGGGTGTCCGAGAAACATCGCTTCCGGGGACAACGCGAGAGCAGGCGAGGGGCTCCGTACGTCGGTCATGCAAAGTTCCTTCTGATGTCGTTGGTTGTGGCGAGCACGGATCGAGTTCCAAAGCGGGCAGCAGAATAGGAACTCGAACTCGCAGCGAGAACGAAGTCGACGTACCTCGTTCACGAACTTTGCGCACGCGGTTGCTTGGCTCAGTCGAGCGAATCAACATCCGGCTCGACGTCCCACCGCTCCTCATAAGCGAGTCCCACTCATGATCCGAATGCTTCAACTTCTCAGTGCATGCTGCGTGCTCTTGTTGTCGATCAGCTCTCGCGGATTCAGCGATGACAAGCCGGCGAAGGACACCGACAAGCCGCGCTATGAACGGCGGGCTCAGCACGATCCCAATGGCATCGGCAAGTTCTATCTCGGTCGCGAGATCGCGCACGTGATGGGCTTTGGTCCCGGCGGCACCGGAGCGTTGTGGCTGGAACGCGAGACTCGTGAGAAAGAAGAGAAGGTCAGCCTGCTGGTGAAGTCTTTGGGGTTGAAGCCAGGCATGGTGGTGGCCGACGTTGGAGCCGGCAGCGGCGTGATCTCGACGTTACTGGCCGAGCATCTTTTGCCCGATGGCAAGGTGATGGCTGTGGACATTCAACCGGAGATGCTCGAACGCCTGAAGGTCAATTGCGAGAAGTTCAAGATCACCAACATCGAACCCGTGAAGAGCACCGAAAAGGTTTCCAATCTCAAGCCCGGCAGCGTTGATCTCATTGTGATGGTCGACGTCTATCACGAGTTCGAATACCCGCACGAGATGCTCAGCGACCTGTCGAAGTCGTTGAAGGTGGGCGGTCGCATTGCGTTCGTCGAGTACCGCAAAGAAGACCCGAATGTGCCCATCAAAGAGGTCCACAAGATGTCTGAGGCACAGGTCAAAAAAGAAGCAGAGCAGCCCGAGTTCGGACTCAAGTGGGTCGAGACCATTGCGGTCCTGCCGCGACAGCATGTGGTCGTGTTCAAACGCGAAAAGTAACCGAGTGAAGTTGAGAGCGATCCTGACTGCTCATTGTTTCGCGACATGCTCGGAGTTGAGGTTTCGAAGGATCGTCGCGCTGCTTTAGACTCCCGCCCCTTCGACTTCTGCCTTTTTCCCGAACGAGCCGCCGTCAATGAGCTTCTGGCAGTCACCTTCAATGCCGTCTGCGTCTGTCGCACAGGAATCGTCGCCTATCGACGAACCTGTCGTCGCAGCGACACATGAAGAGACTGCTAACGGGATCGGTCGGCAGTTCCTCGAATCATTGATTTGTCTCGCCATCGCCGTGCTGACGTTTCGATGTTTCGCACTTGAGGGCTACATCATCTCGACGGGGTCAATGGCTCCAAATCTATTGGGCTATCACAAGCGCATCGAATGCCCCGACTGCGGCAACCGCTTTCCATTCGGCGTGGCCTTCGATCGAGAAGTCACCACCAGTCCGCTCGTACGTTGCCCCAATTGCATGCAGCCCTCGATCGATGTTTCAGAAGTCCCTCGGAACGACGGCGATCAATTGCTGGTCTTCAAGCAAGCCTTCGAGTTCCGTGATCCCAAACGCTGGGAGATTGTGGTCTTCTTGAATCCAGCCAATCCTCTGCAGGCGTATGTGAAGCGCGTTGTTGGCCTGCCGGGTGAGTCCATCCAAGTGCGCGACGGCGATGTCTTTATCAACGGCAAGCTCGAACGAAAGTCGTTGGAGAAGCAGCGAACTCTGCGCATCCCGGTCTTCGATCAAAGCCTCGTCGCGAAGTCCGATGATTGGTTACCTCGCTGGGTTCCCGATGCCGGTTGGGGACAAACCGAGCAGTCATTCATTCGCAGCACAGCGACAGATGAGGAAGGATTCGCGTGGGTCCAGTATCGCAACTGGCCGCGTCGCGTCGCTGACCCGATTGCCGGAGTCCCGCGTAGCCTCGCACCTCATCCGATCTCGGATTGCTATGGCTACAACCGAATCTTTGGCATGGATGAGGACTACCCCGTCCGCGACCTCACGATCACGGCCAAGATTGAAGTGCCCGATCACGGTCAATTCGCTGCGGTGCTTGAAACAGGACATCGCTTAGCGGTCTGTGTTTTGGATCGCCAGATGTTGCAAGCTCGGCTTTATGTCGTGCGTGATGAGAGCCAATTCGACGCTATCGCCGCTGGGCAAATTACTCCACTCGCTAAGTGCGGCTTGACCGAGTCTGCGTTGTCTCCGGGGGTTGAGCTCGAGTTTTCCAACTTCGATCAAACTCTGAACGTGGCCCTCGATCGTCATGCGATCTTGAAGCACGAATTAGAAGTCGAACCCGCATCTGCAACTCCCTCTGGAAGAACTGTTGCACCTCGAACGATGGCAAAGACCATCCAACCGCCCGAGGAAATCGAAGACGTTGACGGCGGGTTCAGTGTCCCACCAACCGGTACGACGGCTCGCGCTGAGATCTCGATCGCTGGCTATTCGACAAAAGCTCCCGAAGCCCCGACCGTCGACGAGATCAACTCGACCAGCGCAGCACTATCCGCCGACTCTTTGCCGCAGACATCAAACCGCAGCCCGATCCGGTTTGGAGCCACAAGCGGAGCCTTCCGAGTGCGCGAATTGAAGATCTATCGAGACATCCATTATCTGTCGGAAGCCGGGCAGCACGCTTGTAATGAGCCCTGGCAATTGGGAGACGATGAGTTCTTCTTCCTGGGCGACAACAGCCCGGTCTCATTGGATAGCCGAGGCTGGAAGCATCCTGCCGTGCCACGTCATTTGCTCGTCGGACGACCGCTGTGCGTGCATTTGCCGTCGCGTCCGGCTCAGTTCCGCTTCGGTAGTTCGTCGACGCTCTTGCGATTGCCAGACTTCGAAAGCATGAGATGGATTCGGTGAACTTCGATGGCGTCAGCTTGAACTTGCTCTGCGGAAGAATTCTTACGGCGAGCAAATTCGAAACAACGACGCGCCGCCCGAGGTAACTCCCGAGCCCAATTCACTTCCTCAACCGAGATTGAAATAGATGAGTTCTCAACCGACTCCGACTCCTGCTGAAACCAAACCCGAACCTGAGCAACCCAAAGCGAAGCCAAAGAAGCCTCAGCAAGACGGACTGCGTGAGATCAGCGAGTCATTCGTCGTAGCCTTCGTATTGGCCTTTTTGTTTCGAGCATTCGAAGCGGAAGCCTTCGTGATTCCAACCGGCTCAATGGCCCCGACGTTGTTTGGTCGCCACAAAGAATGCACGTGCCAGCAATGCGGCTTCTTCTTCGCCTTCGGAGCGAGCGACGAGATCGACGACGAAGCCGGGACCTTCGATCCTTCTCGCCGGATTCATTCAGCGATCTGCCCGAATTGCCGTTTCGAGAACAACGTCTTCGAGCTGGCTGCCTTCAAGGGTGATCGCATCATAGTCAACAAGTTCCCCTATGAATTTGGTGAACCCGAGCGTTGGGACGTGCCAGTCTTCAAGTACCCAGAAAAGCCGACGACGAACTACATCAAGCGATTGGTCGGCATGCCGAATGAGACGATCATCATCAAGCGTGGTGACGTTTATAAGCAGGAAGAAGATCGCAGCCTGACGATCTTGCGAAAGGAACCTCGCAAGCAAAAGGTCCTGCAGATCCCCGTTTTCGACAACAACCACCCCGAGACCGCGTTGCATCAAAAGGGTTGGCCGCATCGCTGGGTTGCTGTGGAAAAGTCGAAAGCGGGCGAAGCAGCCTCTCCGAAGAAGGATGCACTTGGCCCTATCGCAGGTTGGGCTCAAGCCGCCAAAGGCTGGGATGAAGAAGCTGCAACTCATTCGTTCGTACTGAGCACCGAACTCGCGAAGTCTTCCGATCTTCACTGGCTGCGCTATCGCCACATCGTTCCGACCAAAGAAGATTGGGACGCCATCTCCGATCAACCCAAGAACCCCAATGTGTTCTTCGCTCCTGATCCGGCTGGTCCGCGACCTCAGTTGATCAGCGACTTCTGCGGCTACAACGCCTACTCCGGCGGCAACGGTGAACCGGCTAATGATCGCTATTGGATCGGCGACCTAACGTTGTCCGGTTCGTTGGATGTGCTCGCGGTCAATGAAGGTGCGGAAGTCGTTTTCGAACTCAATGAAGGCGTGCGTTGCTATCGAGTGCGCGTCGACTTGGCGACTGGCAAGAGCAAGCTGATCTCGGTCGTGCGACTTAACCCTGAGGCCGAAGAAGAAGACATCATGGCTGAAGCTGAGACGTCACTCCGTGGAGTGGACGACTTCAACTTCCGCTTCGCCAACGTCGACAATCGCTTGTGCTTTTGGGTCAATGAGAAGCTGATCGACTTCGGTGCGAAGGCTGAGTATCGAGTCGATGAAGCTACTCAACCTGGTCCCCGCGATGAGGATCTCATTCCGATCGGCATTGCCGTGAAAGGCGCATCGGCCCGAGTCTCCAACCTGCTCATCGAACGCGATATCTACTACCGCGCAAGCCAGCTTAATTCTGGAGAAGGCAACCACTTCAGCTACCCAGGTGAAGACGAGCATCCTGATGAGTTCTCATTGCGTCGAGCTCTGAAGAACCCCGCTGAATGGACTGCGACGTACTTCCCGAAAGCTCGCGAAGCGAAGTTCGAATTGCAGACCGACGAGTTTCTGATGCTGGGTGATAACAGTCCTCGCAGCCAAGACAGCCGTGTGTGGCCGAATGGTCGAGGTGCCGAAAGGCGTCATGCTGTTCCTCGATCAGCGTTAGTGGGGCGAGCCTTCTTCGTTTACTGGCCGCACGGTGTGCCCTTCATGAACGACGGCCAAGGCTTCCCAGTCTGGTACTTGAAGTCTTCCAACCCACGCAGTGACGAGAAGTACGCCGACATGCGAGCTCCGTTCTACCCCAACATCGCGAAGATGCGCCGCATTCGATAGTGCTCAATGACTCGGCCACGACGAGGATACCAATCTCAATTGACCGACGATTCGACGGTCGTTTCGGCATCTGTATTCCCGCAGGCGGCCCTGGGACTGAAGAACGCCAAGTCGAACTTGGACTTCAACCTCGCCTGTGATTCATGGCTCTTCGTAGCGCTTGCTTGAGCAGCCATGTTTGTGAGAGGGCTCAATCAAACGAGGCCCGGTCTTTTTTCTTTTGCTCTGCAGGCTTTGTTCGCTCTCGGTCGCAATGCACTTCGTCCAAAGTTGCGGGTCGTAACGAATTTGTCGTATGGCAATGAAAAGACTGTGGCGGTGACTAACCAGATTGCCCCAAACTTTCCGAGCGTTGGCACGTCGTAACTTAGACTTCACGGAGGTTGGCTCGGATGCGACTTTTTGCCAGGTCGGGCTAATTGGCACAGTCGTTGCGATCCACCTAAACTGACAGCACTGATTCCTTCTGTCTTCATCTAACTTAGGTGTGGCTTATGTGTGGCAACGTCTTACGCCATCGGCAGTTATCGTCGTGGCTTGGCGTCTGTATTCGCGGTTTTGCAAGCCTCCTCGTGTTGAGCGTGCTGGCTTGTGGCATCGCATCGGCACAGGGCGACAAGAAGCCGGAAGGCGACGGGGCGAGCACGAATGCTCCCGGTCAGCCTCCGACTCCAGAGGCAGCTCGCGGCGAAAAAGCCGGAGCACAGCCGACTGACCCGAACTGGGAGCGGCTGATTTACTTGCCCTACCGCAACCTGAAGGACGTCTTCGAGAAGCATGGCTCGACGGTCTTTATGCCGTATGCCGAGTACCTCAAGAAGTGGTCGCCCAACGACAAGGTTGAGCAGAAGTCGGTTGAGGCCGTCATCACCGAAGCTCATTACGTGGCCGTGGCCGAGAAGTCGTTGCTGCGGATCAAAGCTCAACTGACGGTCAAAGTTTTGGGCAAGCCGTGGGTCGAAGTCCCCGTGAAGTTTGGAGCAGCGGCAGTTGGCAAGCTGACTCCACAGAAGGACGGCGATGTGCTGCTGATGGGAACTGGGAACGGCGCCTACAAGTTGCTGTTCGGTTCCGCGGGCGAACATAAGCTCGAACTGGAACTCGCAACGACCATTCAAACTTCTCCGGATGGACGCCGAGCTGATTTCGAAGTCCCCCCAGTGGCGATCACAACGTTTGAACTGGCGGTGCCCGAGGCCGATCAAACGGTCGAGCTTGTGCCGCATGTTGTATCACTGCCTGTCGAAGCCAACGGCAAAGAGACGAGTATCAAAGCCAACCTCGGCTCAACGACTTCCATCGTGGCGAGCTGGCATGCTCGGACCAGTCAGAAGCCCGAGATGGACTTGCTGACGGCGGTCACGAACTTGCAACGAGTCACCTTTCGAGGCGGGCTCGTCCACACCGACGCGTTGTTGTCCTACGAAGTCCTGCGTGGTGAGTTGACCGAAGCGTCATTGGTCGTGCCTGTGGGGCAACGAGTGCTCGGCGTGACTTCAACCGACGCCAAGATCCGCAGTTGGAAAGCTGAACCAGGAGAGAAGAAGCAGACTGTTCGTGTTGAGTTTCTCAATCCGGTCAAAGGTCATGCGACGCTCGAAGTTCATACAGAGCGTGAGTTCGGCGAAGACGCGGTCAACGTGTTAGGTCGCGCCGATGACGGCGCGGTGCTGGGCATTCATTCGAGTGATGCTGTCCGCGAGTCCGGCCAAGTCGTGATCGCCAAGAGTGCGGACTTAGATGTGACGTTCGAGACCGTTCGCGGCCTGTCTCGCATCGACCAAGCGGAAGTTGTGCCGACTCTCAAACAAGAAGGCACGACGGCGTTCAAGTTCTATGGAGCCAACGCACTCCTGAGCGTGAAGGCCAAACCGGTTGAGCCGCGTTTGCTGGTCGAAGCCTCCAGCTACTCATTCGAAATCCACGAAGACGAAGTCCGCCTGCGAGCGAACATTGCCTATGACGTGACTCGCGCGGGCGTCTTCGAATTGAAGTACGTGCTGCCCAGCATGTTGACTGTCGATCGAGTCCAAGTGACTCAAGGCGCGACGCTGCGTGAGTTCCATGTAGAAGGCGAGAACCCAAAGACTCTGCGTGTGACGTTTACCAAACGCACGGCAGCAGAAGCCAAGTTGAATGTCGAACTCCACGGCAGCCTCAAGTTTGCTGAAGCCAATGAGATGGTTGAGCTGTCGATGCCGTTGCCCGAGCCTCAAGGTGTCGAACACGAAACTGGCAGCGTCTTCGTGCAGGCTTCCGACTCTGTAGAAGTCATTACAGACCCGACTTCAGTGCAAGGTGCTCAGCCACTGCCGATTGAGCAACAAGCTGTTGCCATCGCACCGGGCTTGCGTCTGGCTTCGGCCTGGCAGTTCAACCGACGGCCAGTCGCGATTCCCGTGAAGACCGTTCGTAAGCCGACTCGTCTGACGGCTCAAACGGCAACCACGATTTCGATCAAAGAAGAAACCACCGAAGTCGCGACCGAACTGCACTACATCGTGGAGTACGCGGGGCTCGATACGTTCCGCTTCCAAGTGCCCGAGACCATTGCCGGTGACGTGCAGATTGTCTCGTTGGAATCAGCGCCGCTCCCGCCGATCAAGCAAAAGGTCCGCGACAAAGAAGCGGTCAATGGCTGGATCGGCTGGACGATCACCTTGCAACGCGAGGTCACCGGAACTTATCGCTTCAAAGTGTCTTATGACCTGATTCCCAAAGTGCTCGGTGGCGACGATGCCGCAGAAGCTGATGGGAAGAAGGCAGACAAGAAAGATGCGGATCCGAAGTCGGCGGCCCAGAACCGAGTGCTGCAATCGGTCGTGCAAGTGGCCCGAGCCTTGGGGCTCGATGGTACCGATGCGAAGCGCCGCGAAGTCTCGTTGTCGTCCGTCTTTGGCGAAGTTGTAATCGACAAATCGCGAGCCTTAGCGATCGATGCCAAGAAGCTGGACGATACCCTGGAAGCGATCGACGTTCGCGAGCTGACCTTGTTGCCGCAGTCGGGAGCTCAGGCTTACCGCTACTACCGGCAGCCCGCCGCAGTGAAGGTCGATGCGCGGAAGTACGACATTCAAGAAGTGGTCGAGACGGTCGTCATGCGATCGTTGGTTGAAGTGGTGACTCGCAAAGATGTGAAGGCCAGTTACCGCTGTCGGTATTGGCTGAAGTCGAGCGAGCGGCAACGACTTCGCGTTGATGTGCCGATTGGCTCTGAGTTGCTGGGCGTCTTTGTCGATGGTCGGCAGATCAATCCTGAGAACAACACAGAGACTCGCAGCGACGATCTGAAGGCTGCGTGGGATTCTTATTACCTCAACATCGGGCGTTCGAAAGAATCCAACGAGCCGTTCTCGATCACCTTGCAGATGCAAACTCCAGTGGGTGAACGCGGCAAGACGCCGTTCGAGCAATGGTCGGGGGGCTTGAGGCTCCGGCTACCTCAACTGGGTGGAGTGAATGCGGGCGGTGTTGCCGTGCAACAAACGCAAGCCGTCGTGTGGGTGCCCAGTAAGTTCGATTTGGTTGGCGAGCCCGAAGGCTTTGTTGCTGAGTCGTCCTTGAAACTCGAAGACGTGCTGACGCGCCGCCGCTACGAACCGCGCGACTACTTCGATTACGGCCAATGGGTCGGAGTGCCACCTACCGGCATCATCGACTTCCCCGAAGAGGGAGCGAAGTATCGCTACAGCAACTTAGGCGGCACTCAAGAAATCACGATCACCTTTGCCAGCCGCCCGTTGCATACGTGGCTGTTTAGCGGAGTCCTTGTGGCGATTGCGTTGTTGCTTATTCGTTGGAGCTGGGATCGCAAGGCCGCGTTGCTGTTGATCGCGGCATTCATCGCGGCGTGCTTCTCGATCAGTCATCCCGGTTGGGTCTTGGTCGTCTTAGGAGCAGCTCGCTACGGCTTAGCAGTCATGATCGGTCTGTGGATCTTGAACACGTTGTTCGGAGCACGTCAGCCAAAGACCGAGACTGAGGCTCCCCAAGTTGAAGTCATTCCCACAACCCCGTGGAACGAAGGCATGGCACCAGCGTGTGTTCCGCCACCAGGAGTGTTTGACGAATTGCGACGCGAGTTTGGGAAGTAAGTCGCATCGACATCGAACGCGACGATTCGTCGTCGCAGCGAAAGAGTCGCGGCATGGCCGCACGGCGGTGAAGAGTCACCGCCCCCACATTGCAGGTTGGGCGACTTGGTCGCCGTTCTCTCATAGCGAAGCACTCTCATGTTGAGATCACTTCTAATTCGACTGCCGCTCTTGCTCAGTGCGGTATGGCTGCTGTCGCTGGGAGCGACATTGGCTCAAGACTCGAAGCCCCTCATCGAGCGACAGACCTTCATTCCGGTGGAAGACCTGGATGTGGTCATCGCGCGCGATCAAGCCGGGGTGCTGTTGTCGAAAGCCGAGTTCCAAAAGCTCTACGAAGCCGCCCAGAAGAACGCAGAGGCTCAACCCAAGCTCCCCGCTTCCGTCGCCACCACCAGTGCTGAATACACCGCCAAGATCGACGGCGATCATCTCGTGATTGCAGCCACGATTCGCTTTCAACAATTCACCCACGGCTGGGTCGAACTGCCCTTGGACTTCGGCAATCTCTCGGTGCTACGCGCTACGGTGAACGATCAACCGGCAAAGCTCGTGCGACGAGTTCCGGCACCACCCAAGCCAGCAGTTCAGTCCGCTCCAGCAAGCAAGATCTCTGCGCCGGCCCCAGCTCAGTTGGTGCTGTTTCACAATCAAGTGGGCGCAGCAACTTTGAAGTTAGAGCTATCGACGATCTTGGAATCCGTCGGTGGAGATAAGTCCGCGCGATTCGACCTGGCTGATGCTCCGGCTTCCGTGCTGCAAGTTGATGTCGCTGCCAATCGCACGATGAAGTGGTTTGGCCGCACGCTCGATCGCCCCACTCCGGCTGATCAACCTGCGACCTATCGCCTCCCGGTTGGTGGCCAACGCAGCGTGCTGCTGTTGTTCACGGGCAACCAGACTCAGCAATCCACCGACTCTCTGACCTTTGCTTCCACAGGTTACGGAGTGCGCGTCGCTCCTGGTGAAGTCGTGTGGGAAGCTCAAACTCATTTGCAGGTCTTCGGCACTCCACTGACGACGTTGCAATGCGTCGTTCCTCGCTCGCTCGAAATCACCGACGTGACTTCTACGGGTCTCGAAGCTTGGGCTCTGGCCGACAGCAAAGACGATCCGCAATCGACGGTGCTCACCTTGAGCTATCGCCAACCAATCGATGCTGGTCGCGACATCTCGTTCAAAGGCGTGATGAGCACCCCAGTCGGACAAGGTTGGGCCGTACCGCAGATCGTGATTCGCAAGGTGACTTCGCATATCGGGCGGTGCGTCGTTCAACATCCACCAGGCGTGAGATTGAGATTGATTGAAGCCACTGGAGCGCGAGCCGCAGCCAGTGATCAAGCCGCAACGCTCACCTTCGACTTGTGGCGCGAGTCCTTCCGGCTCGTGCTGGAAACTCAGCCGCATCAACGCGAGGTCTTAGCCACCACGGCCACCACAGTGGATCTGAATGCACGCGGAGTTGATCTCGTGCTGACGGCTTCCTTAGAGACGTTGTTCGCGCCGTTGTTTGAAGTCGACGTCAGGCTGCCCGCTGATTGGAACGTGCAAAGCATCGTGCTCGATGGTCAGCCCACTCAGTGGCAATCCGCCGCCAAAGAAGCGGGATGGAACGACCTTCGAATCAACTTGCCCAAGCCCGTGCAACCAGGCAGCGGCACGGGGCTAACAATCCAAGCACGTCGCGAAATGGAATCGTGGCCGGTCGAAGCGGAGCCCATCGAATTCAAGCTGCCCTCATTCCAATTGCCACAAGCGGCCACCGTTGAAGGCACGCTCGTGCTGAAAGCTGATGAGGACTTAGATGTCGATCTCGATTCACTGACAGCACTCGATCCAACAGCCAGCACCAGTCCGGGAGCACGCTCTGCTTTTGCGTATCAAGACACGGCCTTTGAAGGCCAAGTCAAAGTGGAACGCCGAGCTTCTCGCATGTCGGCGCAGACGATCTCGTACAGCCGCCTGGATCGCGAAGTTTGGCAAACTCATCTGGAAGCCATGATCGACATCACGGGGGGTGGCTTGCGCGAACTGAAGGTCAAGCTGCCCGAGGAAGTCGGCAACGACATTCGGTTTGTGGTGCTCGAAGGCACCGTCGGTATTGCCGAGCAAGTTGCGGAAGACCCTGCCGATAAGGCTCGTGTGTGGACGCTGCGACTTGATCGCCGTTTCCGCGGAGCGTTGCGAATCGGAGCCAACGTCTCGCAAGTCCGCAAGGACGAGAAGAAGTACTCGGTCCCCGCACTCACACTGCCTCAAGCCGAACGAGTGAGCGGCTACCTGGGCATCGAAGGCGCGGCAGACCAGCAGCTGGCCATCGACGCGAACGACGGACAGAAGCGAGTGCTTGGTGAAGTTGATCCCATCGACTTGCCGCTCTGCCATTACGCACCGCAACAACGCATCGTGGCCGCGTATCGGTTCTTACAGCCGGGTTATGTGGTCACTTTGGAAGAGCAACGCTTTGAGCGACTCGCTGTTCCAACTGCGATCTGTCGAGCCGCCACTTATGAGTCGGTGCTAAGTCGCACCGGCGAGTTGCAGCATCGAGCCGAGTATGCCTTCGTGGCTGTCACCGCTCAGGCCATGACCTTGACGTTGCCAGGCGATACCGAGTTGTGGGCCGTGCAACTCGATGGCCAGCCGGTGGAAGTTCGCCGCAGAACAGACAGTTCGGGCCACGTCGGTCACAGCAATCACTCCACTCACAATCACGCGGTGAGCTATCTCATTCCGCTCACCCGAGACCGCGCCGTTGATGCCGAGAGACATCTCTCGCTCTTCTATCGCGGGCAGATTGATGCGTTGCAGACCAGTCAACGTTGGCGCGAGCAACCGCCGGTATTGGCGGTCGTGCAAAGTGAAGGTGCCGAGCAACCGTTGGAGATCCTCAGCCAAGCCTGGCGAGTGCATTACTCCAACGACTCGATGATCACTGGCAGCGATGGACTCTTTGAGCCGCAAGGCGAACTGGATTCGCAAAGCTTGCTGGGAGATTTGCGTCAGAGCTTCACCGGCATGAGTCCCATGTCGTTATTCCACAGTGCGTCGTACATCTTTGGCACGGTGGTCTTGGCAGTGGTGATTACAGCTCTGCTGAGACGACACGGAGTCAGCAAGTTGGGATGCGGCGCGGTCATTGTCGCGATCCCGGTCATCTTCGTGTCGCTGTTGCTACCGAGCGTTCAATCGGCGAGGAGTTACAAGTCGGCGGCTTATGTCACGAGTGAAGCGCCGGCAACAGCACCGACGATTCTTAGAAGTAATGCCCAAGCACTCATGGACGACTCAATTGCAAGGTCAGACTTGGTCTTGCAAGACACCGTGACCGCTACACCGAAGTCTGAAATCGCGTCAGGTGCCATGCCGCCTCCAGCAGCGGCCGAACCGATGCCTGAGAAGGCTCAATCCGAATTCAGCAAAGCTGAGGTCGATGCAAAGCAAAAGTTGTTCACAGCTCTTGATGCGAAGCCCGCTGACGGACCGGTTGCGGGAAATCAGCTCGACGATGCGCGGAAGGATCTCAAGAATGTCATGGACGCCAATGACGGTGCTGTTGATCCGCAAGTGGCCGTCCCCGCTGCTCCAGTTGTTGCCGCACCCGCTGCCCAACCCGCAGATCAAGATGCCGATCAATCATCGAATGGCCGAGGCTCTGTGCGTCGAGGTCGGCAAGCAGCAACCGGTAAGACGGGCCTGCTGTCACTCTCACTGGGACTCGAAGTTCCAGCGAACTCGAACTTCAAGGAATTCACATACTACGGCCATCAGCCCGTCGAGTCCGGTGCCATTGGTCTCGATTTGAAATGGCAAGATCGCCAAGGCGGAGATGCTTGGCGTTGGTGTTTGGTCACGGGACTCGCGATGG
>OMIV01000289.1 GCA_900299185.1 Planctomycetaceae bacterium | reverse complement strand
TTGCCCCGCCTGGATTTGAACCAGAACCAACTGATCCAGAGTCAGTCGTGCTACCGTTACACCACGGGGCAATCCTCGGACGCTTGGGCGTCGGGGGCGGGAAGATAGCGGGCTGTGTTTTGATCGCCAAGAGACGGTCGGACGATCTTTCCAAACCCGCTGCTAGAACTCTAAGTGCGGCTCTTCAACACGCTTTCGACTTCGGCGAGTTGCTCGCGCGTGTTGACGCCCATCGCTTCGTGGATGTCGAACGTGGCGGCGGCTGAGATTTTGAGTCCGCGTGCTTTCAAGATCGCCGGGCAGTCCGTCAGGTAGTACTCGCCTTGCGAATTGAGCGGCTTGATTTCATCCAACGCCGACAGCAACGACTTGTTGTCGAAGGCGTAGCAGCCTGTGTTGATCTCGCGAATCAGCTTCTGCTCGGGAGTGGCATCTTTCTCTTCCACGATGCGTTCGAAATCTCCCTGAGCGTCTCGCACCACGCGGCCCAGACCGGCGTTGTTCTCCGTAATGGCTGAGCCCACCACTGCCACGGCGGACTTGGAACGCAGTTCATCCAATAGGCCGATGAGCGACGGGGCTCGGAGCAACGGTGTGTCGCCAGCGAGCACCAGCACGGGGCCGTCGTGATTCTGCAACTCAGCGGCGGCCATGCGGACGGCGTGGCCCGTGCCTTTCTGCTCGGCTTGTAAGGCGAAGCTGACGTCGGTGTGAGCGGCCAGTCGCTCGCGCACGAGGTCTGCCATGTGACCGATGACGCAAACAATCTTCTTCACACCGGCTGCTCGCACTGCGTCGAACACATGCTCGACCATCGTCTTGCCACAGACCTCGTGCAGCACTTTGGGGAGGTCTGATTTCATTCTCGTGCCTTTGCCGGCAGCGAGTACGACGGCCACTGGATCACTCATCTTCAGAGTCCTTTCTGAATTGGTTGAGGAGCTATTCAATTTGAATCCGCGCTGGCGAGTCTGGTCACCAGAGCGTTAATCGAGCTTGGACTTGCGGTCGCGCCACTCGATCTCTGGTTCCTTCAGTTGCTTCGCCAAGAAGCCGCCGATCAGAGCGTTAACCGGCACCGTCTGATTCCCCACGACGACTGGCTTGCCGAGCACGTCAACTCCCTTGGCTGCTGTGGAGTCGAGCGGCACGAGAGCCAACTTACTGGGCTTGTCCTTATCGCCATCTTTGGGCTTGTCGGCTTTGTTGCCGCCCAGGCCTTGGTTGATCTTGTCCGCGATTTCGACGTCCTTCTTAGCCTTGTTCGAATACACCTGCATGCAAGCGACACCGGCAGCTCGCAGCACGGGCAGTACTTGAGAGATGTTGGTGCCGGGAAAGGTGTCCGTCGGTGACAACAAGACGAGAGCTTGGACGTCTTGGCCTTTGGGCGTGCGATTGGCCAACGTGGGAGCGTCGTCATACGGAAGCTTGGCCCAATCGAGGGCGGCGTATTGCACGGCGAGTGCGGTTCCAGTGTCGCCACCGATCAACGCCAAGCGGCGCATGTTGAGTTTCTTGTTTTGATGCTCTTCAAAGATGAAGCGCTTCACGACGTCGAGGTCGAAGGCCAGCATGGCTTCGACGTCGAGCTTCGAGACCATCGGATTCTTGGCGGCTCCGATTGCTCCCGTCGGCGGCGAACTCTTGCCCTTGGGCTGCTTACGAAGATCGACCGTGATCACCGCCATGTCATGCACGGAGTTGAGTTCACCGGCGAACGCGGCCCACATGGCTTGGTTGTCGTTCTTGCCAGGGATCAGGACGACGACAGCAGCGTCCTTCTCGCGCGTGGATTCAAAGTAGGTGATCGCGATGGACCAACCATCTTTGGTTTGGAGTGTCTTGGCCTCGCCCTTCTTCTGAGCGGCGGCGGGCTTCGCAGCACCTTGAGCGAACACGCATGGCGCACTCACCACGCCCATTGCCAACGCGATCCAGAGCACCGACCAACGCATGTGAAGGCTCCTCGGCAGACAGATTATGTGGGGATTGATTGAGTCGCTGCGGTTCTCATAACTCGCGACGGCTCACCAAAGGGCGGCGGAGTCTAGGTTCGTACTATCACTCAATCAACGTGGCTCCCAATGAGTAAAAGGGCAAGAGACGTTGCTGCTTGAGCCTGCTTGTCAGTCTGTAATTGCTCTGACAAACTCCGTCGCTGCTTACCAGTTGAGTGCTCGCATTGAGCTTCCAATCACTGCATTTTCTCGGGAAATTTCTATGTCGGACAACCCTCAAGTTCTTCTCAGCGCGTTCGCGGACGAGTCTGCCAATCGGAAGACGGCACTCGAACAGTTCTCGGCTCTGGCAGCCGTTGGACTGCGGTACTACAGCCCGCGTTTCATCGACGTGAACTCAACAGGCCAAGTGAAGCACGTCGTCGATCTCGATAAGACCGAACTCAAAACGTTGGCGACCTTGCAGGCGGAATACGGCTTGGGCGTGACGAGTATTGGGTCGCGCATCGGCAAGGTGAAGCTGAAGGACGTGAGTGACGGCTCGCACAACAAGTTCGTCCCGTTCAACGAGTACTTGAAGGGCGAAGTTGCGAGGTCGATCGAAGCGGGCGTGGCGCTGGGGACGAAGTTGCTTCGCGGCTTTTCGTTTTATCACCCGCGCGGTTCGAAGCCTGAAGAGCACATCAATCAAGCCGCCGAGCAGATCGGCAAGATCGCGGATAAGTGTGCCAACGCTGGCTTGGTTTACGGCCTTGAGATCGAACCGAACTTGATCGGTGAAACCGGCCCGTTGCTCGCCAAGATCGCGAAGCAGTTGAAGCACCCCAACATGGTTTTGATTTACGACGGCGGCAACATCGCTGCTCAAAACAAGAACCGGTTGCAGTGCTATTCCGAGTTCCTCGACATGCTGCCGTATCTGGGTTGGATGCACGTGAAGGACTATGCGATCGACCCCACGTTGCAGTGGACCGGAGTGGTCGATGAGGAACGCTTGAAGAATTTTGTTCCGGCCAACGTGGGCGATGCGGGGCACGAGCTGACTCTGCGAGCCTTACGCGAACACTTGCCCAAGATTCAGAAGCGGCTGACTCGTCTGGGAGTGCCGGGCTTCTTCTTGGAGGTCGAGCCGCATCTAAAGGGCGGAGGCCAGTTCGGTGGCTTCAGCGGCCCGGATGGAATGGGCGTCGCCGTGCGAGCCTTGTGCTCGGTGCTGGACTATGTCGGCATCGATTACCGGTTGCGTAACTTTGATGACATCCGCGCGGCGCGCGGGTTCTAAGAGCCGTGCTTCGTGCCTGTTCTCGCGATGGTCAGCTTTCTGACTTCTGCCGAGCTTCCGCTCGTTGGGAAAACAAGCAGGCCGCTCGAAAGGAATGGAGCACGAATCGAAGACCGGACAAAGCCGCTCTGTTTGTCTTCGTCTCTGTTCCCTCCGTTTTCTCCTGTTCAATGTCTTGCTGAAGACGGTTGGAACAGAAGGACGCGAAGGGAACGAAGAGCGGAGAAGAGTCTACGGATCACTTGAGACCCGGCATTCCGGTTTCGCGACAAGCCCGAAGTGACAGTGAGTGTGTGCAATTCTTGCCTCGACAAAGGCACGCACTCGCTGGCGTTTCGGGCTTGTCGGCGTTTGTGGCTGGGCAAGTTTTTGCCTGCGGTTCCGAGCCATTTCCGACGATTGGTCAACTTACGACGATTCAACGTGCTGAATCTGCCGAAAAGAACTGTATTGCACTGCGTTGAGTCCGCCTGCCGCTGAGTTTTGAAGCAAGGTCTAGGGAACGATCGCCCGAAATAATGGCGGTTCTCTGAAATGACGAGACAGCGAAACGACTGTCTCGCGAAGGCAGGAAGGCGACTCCGATGAGTGCGATTACTCCCTCTGGCTACAGCTATATGGCTCAGGTCAGTTCATACGCCGGAGCATTGCGGAACAATTCCGACAGTGACGCGGCGCGGACGAATGCTGCTCAACGCGCCGTGGAGTCCGATCATCGCGCGATGGCGACGGCGGAATTGCATGAAGCGACCGAGTCGGAACGTCCATCTGATCGAGATGCCGATGGCTTCTATGCCTCTAGCGGTGCCAGTGACGGATCAGCTCAAGAAGTGGCAGCTGCTCCAAATGCTGAAGGCGAAGCGTCATCTCGCGAACGCAAGTCGCGGCGATCGACCTATGAGTCCGATGACTACCGCGGCCAACTGCTCGATGTGCAGGTTTGATTGAGTTCTTCGAGATGTGTGAAAGACCGACGACGCCCGTTTGAGAAACGACTTCGCATGATACGGTGCCCGGCTGGGGGGCTTCTCCGATGCCAGTGACCGCGTGAGATTCTTTTCGATCGCGAACGGATTTCTTTCATCGATTTCACACGGATGTTTCGCACACGGATCTGGAAAAGCCGGAAGCTGTGTCGCTCGATGAGGCGTTCTCATCAGGCTCGATCTACGATGCTGGCACCTCTTAGCCGCATCCTCCGACCGACCTGACTCATGCTCATTCAGACCGAACATCTCATAAAGTTGTATGGCCGCAAACGGGCCTTGGATGACGTCAGCCTGACGATCGATGCCGGGCAAGTCGTCGCGCTGCTCGGTCCTAATGGAGCAGGCAAGACGACGCTGTTGAGATGCCTGGCTGGGATCAATCAAGCGAACTCGGGCAAGCTGCTGTTTGATGGCGAGACCTTTTCGCGAGACCGCGTTGATCTGCGTGCTCGCTATCACTTCGTGCCCGACTTTCCGTTCTTCTTCGCCGAAGCCACGGTGTTGCAGCACATTGGAATGGTGTTGAAGGCGTACTCGGCGGATCAGCCGGGAGTGGAAGAGCGAGTCATCGAGTTGCTGGAAGACTTCGAGTTGCTGACACTCATTGAAAGCAACCTGACGAAGCTCTCACGCGGGCAGATTTATAAGACGGCTCTTGTGGCGCTGATGGCGGTCGATCCTGAAGTTTGGATTTTGGATGAGCCGTTTGCATCGGGCATGGACCCGCATGGCATCGCAGCCTTTCGACGTCGTGCTCGCGACGCGGCCAAACGCGGACGGACGGTGATCTACTCGACTCAGTTGCTGGAATTGGCGGAGTCATTTTCCGATCGAGTGGGCATCATCGCGGAAGGTCGAGTGCATGCCTTTGATCCGATGAGCCATCTGCGTCAAAGCAGTTCGGCGGGAGACGGCCACGTGCTCGAAGAGTTGTTCGATCGCCTCCGCGAGGTGCCGGAATGAACCGCTCAAAGAGCTTCGAAAAGTTCGCTCGGCGAATGGCGGTCGCGCGGTTGCGAGCGAATCCCAAGCAGTGGTCGATCTATCGTCAGCACTCGCGCAGTTGGTTCGGCAAAGTCGGGCTGGGGTTGTTGCGATGCATCGGCCTGGTGGGACTGGGACTGTTGTTGCTCGCGTTGCCGTTGAAGGCTGGAGTGGCCATCGGCAACGGCGGTCGAGACGTCCCCTTCGCGAGCACGCTGGCGGTGTTGGTGGCAAGCAGTCTGGCTTTGGGGCATTCGAGGAATCTGCTGCGCGACATCGTGGCATCTCGATCGTTAGCAATCGCGAGCCAACTACCGATCTCGGATAGCGATTACTTCGGCGTGTGTCTCAAACGCATGTGGGTTCTGTCGACCGCGTCATTGGCTGCTTGCTTGGCGTACTTCTTCGGCATCGCTGTCGGGGCGAGGATGCCTTTGGGGAAGTCGGTGGCTGTCGTCGGAATGGGGTGCGTCGAGTGGCTAATCATCGCTGCGTTGTCAGTGATCGTGCCGGCGTACTTTCCCTTCATGCAACGAAGACGCACCGAACGGCTGCTGTTCGGTGTGACCATGATCTCGTTGGTAGCGGGCATCATCGCCGGCTTTCGCAAGCTGCTGGCAGTTGAGACCGTGTTGACCTGGATCATGGGCATCTTGCCGACGGGATGGCCGTTGTTGCTGGTCCGATACGGAGTCATTGAAAGTCGACCGCAGATTTGGTTCTTGCTGGTGGGTGTATTTCTTCTGCTCGTGATGGCGGGCTTTGCGATCCAGCGGATGCGTTCGAGTTACATCATCTCTGAGATCAACTTTGGCGAGCACGCGTTGGCTACGGCGGTTCTACAACCTGTAGCTCAGGGAGTGATGGACTGGCCGACGTTTGAATCCGAAGCCCTCGACGCCCCGGTATCCGAAGACAACGACGAGCAACCTTTTGCAGTGGCTCCTCCTCGAAAGAGTGGTCGCTTTTGGAAATGGATTTGGCCTGCGGTCGATGACGATCCATTGGAGCACGCCGTCATTGAGATCGATCCGGATGACTGTCGCGAACTCATTCGCTCTCGCATGTTTTTGACGAACGATCCGTGGCCGAAGAATGGCTGGCTGGAATCGTCGTTCCTCAACCTTGTGGATGAGCGTCAGCAATTGGTGGCAGAGATCGCAGTTGGTCCGCGCGTGGATTGGTCGCGTCGAGTGTTGCGAGCGATGCGGCCAGCATTCTTGTTGATGGTGATTCAGATGCTGCGCGGAGGACTTGGTCGCGCAGGATCGATGATCGGGTTGATGGTGACGATCTCTCCGGCCGTGACGTTATTTGGAGCGGGATTTCGAGCTGCGATCTGGAGGTCGAAGACGGGGCATCGCATCTCGATTGCGGGGCTTCTACCAATCTCGATTCGAGAGATCCTGACGCTGTCGATGAAGTTGGGAGTTGTTCGAGCGGCTTACTTCGCACCGTTCGTGTTCGGCATCGTGGCGTCGACGAGCTATGGCATCCGTGGCACTTGGGATTTCATCGCGGCAGCGATTATCGCAGCGAAGGCCGCGCTGGTTGTAGTGGCTATGCATCAGTGGGCCTTCATCCGGCAGATTCCAATGGTCTCGCCGCGCCCATGGTATCAAAACATGATCACCGGGTTCCTCAGCATACCGCCGTCAATAACCGCTGGTGGGGCGGCTGTGTGGCTATTTCTAGCGGGCAAATCAGAAGGCTTGTCGCTGGCCGCTACGGCAGTGATGCTCGGTTGGGGCTGGCTCGCTCAACGTTACATCCTTTGGAATATCAACCGAAATGCTGTCGATCTCATTACAGCGGGCGAGTCCGAGTCCATCGCATCACGCAGCGGTGACGCTCCTGAGATCCAGTGGTGAGGCGACCGTCGGCGATCGTCTCGTCAGTTTGTCGATGCAGACTCCTTTCTGTTGGTCTTCCTCTGTGCCTTCTGTTTGCTCCTGTTCCAGTTGACTTCATTAAGAGTTGGAACCGGAGAGAACGAAGGACACGAAGACGAAGAACAACAGAGAGTTCGCCGACTTCTAACATTCGCGCTCCATTCCATTCGCGCGGATGTCTTCAAGAGGGTCGCGCGAATGGAATGGAGCGCGAATAAGACTGGTCCGAGTGCTCGCTATCGCTGATGCGCCGAGTTTGTTCTTCGAGCCTCGAAGAGGCCGCCTTTCGAATCTCGTAATGTAGTCGTTTGTGGAATCGAGCTCCGCATGCTGAAGTCTCGACGGGCAGAAACTCGGCTCTCTTCGAAAGGATTGTGATGAAGACTCGACGCTTGGTGCGATGTGCTGCGGCGGTTTGTCTGAGTTGGGCCAGCACTTCATGGGCGATTGCTCAAGAAGCCTCGCCGCTCGAAAAGTGTTTGCAACAAGCCGTGCTGGAACCTCAAACGGTGCAGCGCGAAGTCGAGGATTATCTCGAACGCCGAGTCCCGCCGGTGCCTGAAGCGAAGACGGCTGAGGAGTGGAACAAGCACGCTCAACGCATGCGCCAAGAGACCCTCGATAAGGTCGTCTTTCGAGGTGCTGCCGCCGAATGGAGGAAGCTGCCCACCAAGGCTGAATGGATGGGCGAGCTTGAAGGCGGTTCCGGTTATCGATTGCAGAAGCTGCGGTTTGAAGCCGTGCCGGGCATGTGGGTGCCGGCGATCTTGTACGTGCCGGAGAACATCACCGGGAAGGTGCCGGTGTCGTTGGCCGTGAATGGTCATGACGGCAAAGGCAAGGCGGCTGACTACAAACAAATGCGATGCATCAACATGGCCAAACGCGGCATGTTGGTGTTGAACCTGGAATGGGTTGGCATGGGCCAGCTCAAAAGTCCGGGCTTCTCACACGTGCAAATGAATCAGCTGGATCTGTGTGGCACCAGCGGACTGGCTCCGTTCTATCTCTCGATGAGTCGTGGTCTCGACATTCTGTTGCAGCATCCCAATGCCGATGCCAATCGAGTGGCGGTGTCGGGCCTCTCGGGCGGCGGCTGGCAAACCATTGTCATCAGCGCGCTCGACGAACGAGTGACGTTGTCGAATCCGGTCGCGGGCTATTCGAGCTTTCGAACGCGCATTCGCCATCACTCGGACTTGGGTGACAGCGAACAAACTCCGGTCGATCTCGCGACGACAGCGGACTACGCGCAGCTCACGGCCATGCGTGCTCCTCGTCCGACTCTTCTGACCTTTAACGCGAAGGACAACTGCTGCTTCGCGACGGGACATGCCTTGCCGCCGTTGCTCGCGGCCGCGCGGCCCGTGTTTCATCTCTATGGTCAGGCTGATGCACTGAGGACTCATAGCAACGATGTCCCCGGCGATCACAACTTTGGGCAAGAGAATCGCGAAGCGCTCTACAAGATGCTGGGTGACTTCTTCTTTGCTGACGTGAAGGACTTCGATCCTCGCGAGATTCCCAGCCAGGACGAACTCAAGTCCGTCGAGCAACTCCAAGTTCCGCTGCCTGAGCAAAACGAATCCTTCCATTCGCTGGCACTGAAGTTGGCTGACTCGTTGCCGAAGCCGAGCACGGGCACTCCCGCTGAACGACGTCAACAACTGAGCGACATCGTCAAAGCAAAGACGCTGAAGGTCTCCGCCGCACAGTCGATGGATCTAGAAGACTCGAATGCCACCAGCCTGATGGTGCGAGGTTGGCGTTTGAAAATCGGAGACGATTGGACGCTGCCCGCTACGGAAGTTTCGAACGAGCAAAGTCGCACCACCGCGATCCTCGTCGCTGATGTGGGGCGGGCCGCAGTGTCGAAGGAGATCGAGACGCTCGTGGCTGCGGGGCACCGAGTCGTGGCTGTCGACCCGTTTTATTTCGGCGAATCGAAGATTGCGGCACGAGGTTGGCTGTTCTCGTTGTTGGTCTCTGCAATTGGCGAACGTCCGATTGGTTTGCAGGCGAATCAGATCAATGCGGTCGCTCGTTGGGCAGCGTCGGAGTTCAAGACCGAACGCGTGCAACTGACGGCAATCGGTCCTCGACTTGGCTTAGCTGCACACCTCGCTGCCGCGTTGGATCCTCAAACAATCGAGCAACTCGAACTGCGACAACCGTTCGCCAGTTTGAAGGACGTCATCAAGAACGACCGCACGGCGATTGATGCACCCGAGCTGTTGTGCTTCGGCTTGCTCGAACACTTCGACATGCCGCAGCTCGACGCCTTGGCCAGCAAGTTGCAGAGACTTCCGTGATGAAGTCGGTATGAGGAATCTCAGTCGTTACTGTGTTTGGCTATGTCATCTTTATTACTGACGAAGATCAGCCTTCCAGAATGATGGAAGCAAAACTTCAAGTAGGAGTGTGAAGTGAGTCTCATTCAGGTTTATGACAAACCGATGTGCTGCTCGACCGGCATCTGCGGTCCGCAAGTCGATCCCGTGCTGCCGCGATTTGCGGCGGACTTGGAGTGGTTGAAGTCTCAAGGTCATCAGGTGGATCGATTCAACTTGGCTCAGAATCCTCAAGAGTTCGTGAGCAACGCGATCGTGCAGCAAGCTCTGATGCAGCACGGTGCGGAATGCTTGCCGCTCATCTTGGTCGATGGGCAGATCGTCAATCGGCAGAGCTATCCGTCTCGCGAGCAACTCTCCCAACTGTCGCAGGGCCAATCGATAAGCATGCCGCAGTTGGTGGATCTGCTGCCGGTCATGACCGAGTCCGCGAGTTGTTGCGGCGGGACGTCTTGCTGCTGAAGCCCGCTGTGGCGGTATCTCGGTCGCTCGAGATTTGACGCCGCACCCTGTCGAGCCAATTTCAATCCACATCAAGAGCTAGGGACGAGGCTGACATGTTGGAGATCTTGAAGGATCCGACTCGCAACCTGTTCTTCACTGGTAAGGGCGGAGTCGGGAAGACTTCGGTCGCTTGTGCAACGGCCGTGCAACTTGCCGATGCAGGGCGGCGAGTGCTGCTCGTTTCGACGGATCCCGCATCGAACCTTGATGAAGTCCTCGGTCAAGAGTTGGGGCCTCATCCGAAACTGGTCGCCGTTGTTCCGCGACTTACGGCGATGAATCTCGATCCCGAGCAAGCCGCTCGCGAGTACCGAGAACGAATGGTCGGTCCTTATCGCCAGCTCCTTCCTGCATCGGCGATTGCCAGCATGGAAGAGCAGTTCTCCGGTTCTTGCACATTAGAGATCGCTGCATTCGATGAGTTTGCTCGCTTGCTTGGCGACGCTCAGGCTACGAGTGAATTCGATCATGTCATTTTTGATACAGCACCGACGGGACACACCTTGCGTCTGTTGACGCTGCCTTCGGCGTGGTCTGACTTCATCAAACAGAACTCGACGGGCACTTCATGCTTAGGACCGCTGGCCGGGTTGCAGGGGCAACAACAGCTTTACTTGGACACCGTCAGAGCATTGAGTAAACCCGAGCTGACGACGTTGGTATTGGTCACTCGTCCGGAAGCGACCGCTCTACGAGAAGCTGCTCGAACGAGCCATGAATTGTCCGCGCTGGGCGTTCGTAATCAGAAGCTGGTCGTGAACGGTGTCTTTCACGCAGTCGATCTCGACGACCGCTTCGCCGTTGCCATGCAGCAACGTGGCGAACGAGCTTTGGAAAACATACCTGAGTCGTTGAAGTCGTTGCCGCGATCGACGGTTCCGTTGGCGATGCGGGGTGTTCTCGGTGTTGAGTCATTGCGTTTGCTGGGAGAAGAACCGCTCGCGACTGATCTCAAAATTCCACCGACGATAGCCGCGCTCCAACAACCGCTGTCGCTGCGAACTCTGATCGATGAACTCGCCGCGCCAGGTCATGGAGTGATCATGACGATGGGCAAGGGTGGTGTCGGAAAAACCACAGTGGCGGCAGCCGTCGCAGTCGCCTTGGCCGAACGCAACCTTCGAGTGCATCTTTCGACGACGGATCCTGCGGCACATCTCGCAACAACATTGGCGAGCGAGTCACTCCCAAACCTCACTGTGAGTCGCATCGATCCGGCTGCTGAAATTGAGCGGTACTCTGCGGAAGTCATGAGCACAGCAGGTCGAGAACTAGACGCCGCCGGGAGGGCTCTCTTGGCGGAGGATCTAAGGTCGCCATGCACAGAAGAGATTGCCGTCTTTCGAGCATTCGCCGATGCCGTCGCTGAAGGAGGCAATCAATTCGTCGTCCTGGACACAGCCCCAACTGGGCACACGATTTTGCTGTTGGATGCCGCATTGGCGTATCACCGCGAGGTCACTCGACAATCAAGTCAGCTCAGCGAAGCGATTCAGCATCTGCTTCCGCGACTGCGCGATCCCGAGTTCACTCGAATCTTGATCGTGACTCTTCCTGAAGCGACTCCGGTGCATGAAGCCGCATCCTTACAACGAGACCTGCGGCGGGCCGGCATCGAGCCGTTTGCTTGGGTCATCAATCAAAGCTTGGCCAAGTTGCCGGTCACCGATCCATTGCTCAAAGGGCGTCAGCAATTTGAAACACCGTACTTGCGAGAAGTCACCGATGAGCTGGCTTCGCGAGCGGCGTTGATTTCATGGAGACCAACTTCACCGCAGGGCATCGCTGCGTTGCGGGAGCTGTCTGAAGACGGAAATGGGGCTTGATCGCCGACACGCAATTCGGTTTGTCGAGTGGCTGTTGTGAGGGCCTGTTTGAGCTACCTCAAAAAAGAAAAGCCGGCCTGCTCCCCAGCGGGAAAGCAAGCCGGCCTTGCGATTGACGTCGCTCTGAATCGAGTTGTGATTACTTCGTCTCAGGACCAGCACAGCGAATGAGATGGTCGTGGTCGACGTAGACAACTTCCGTCGTCTGGTCGGTATGAGTGAACGGGATCGGCCAATCGGATCGCATCGTCTTGTCGAAGTACAAGGTGCACTTGTAGTGACAGTGATGCAGCCGGGCGGGTCCGACGAGTGGGAAGAACCGACATTCATCGACTCGGTCGACGATGGGCTCGATCACCATGCGAACGTTGTTTATCGCGGTTTCTGAGAGGAACGCGAAACCGCCGGCTCCCTTATGGCTAGCTGGCAGCGCGCGAATCACTTCGTCTGGGCTTGGGGGATCCAAGCAATACAGCGGAGCATTCTCGCCTTCGACGGGATCAAGCACCGGGACTTTGCCGTAGTGCTCTTCTTCGTGATAGGTGTCCTCGATCATCTGGCTGTAGTACGGGCTGACCGGAATCAGCGGCGTCGCGATCCAGAATCTCGAAAACGCGAAGACATTCGTCACGGTTCCGTACAGAGCCGTGCAGCCTGTTGAGCTGATCGCCAGCAAGGCTAAAGCCGCGAACAGAGACATCCTTTTCATCTGCGTCACCTTGGGCTAATCGCCGGAAAGGGAGACGGTCATCGTGACCGCCAAGTGAGCGTCGGATCTTCTCGCGTCCGCAAACGGAGCGAGCTGTTGTTGGGGTTAGGTATCGAACCACCGACAGCGCTGACTTGTGAAAATATTCCGGTTTTGCCGAAGAGTGGGGTTGGTTTGTTTTGATGTCCGTCGCAAGCAATTACAGGATTTTCCTGAAAACATGGTAGAACCGACAGAATCCTTGGCCACAAATCGCCTGAATTCCGTCCCCCAATAGGGCGACCCTCCCCTGGAACCGTTTCTGCCAGACGACGGCTTTCACCGCCGCCGAACTGTCTCTGCCCGGGGGAGGGTCGTGTGTGCCACTGCGTGGTGCGGACGATTGGTCGCTGAGCGTCACTTGTCAGCAGGCCCGCCGACTGCGAACCCTCCCGAAAGAGGTCGGCAATCGCCCCAAAAAGCGGCGGCGGACTCTAGAGAACCTAAGCGGTTCCAGCCAACACGGTAGATGTCAAAACTTCGAGTTTTGTTCCCGAGCATTGATGGGTTTGGTCCATTGTTTCCATTTGGCAGATGAGTCGCACGATCATTGGAATGAGCAACCGTTGCACTTCAATTCATTCGCCACATCACCATCAGTGCAGACCTCTTGTTTGTCATTCATTTGGAGTCTGCGTGTGAGATTGGCGTCGCCCCTTCGGCGATGATTTCTGTTTGCAGAACTGCCTTACTGGAAGGAGCCCGCTTCATAACAGAGGCTGGCATTCAGTGCTGCGAGTTGGCTCTTGTGACTGCAAAACTCCGTATTGACCGAATTCGGTCAATGTTGAAGATACGACGGCTCGACCGACCTGCTAGCACCGCTTGGCGTTCTCAAGGGAACAGGATGGCCCCGACGTCTGAATGCGGTTAGGCCCTGCAAAGGAGTGCAATTGCTGTGAAGAGAATTCTGTTATCGCTTGTGGCCGTCGCTTCGCTTTCGATGCTGGCGACTTCGCAAACTGCATTCGCCCAGGGCGAAAAGGCCGGAGGCGCGGCGCCCGCTGCGGCTGCGAATGTTCCAACCAAAATTGGTCTGGTCGACATGGCCAAGGTCTTCAAAAAGTACGACAAGTTCACACGTCTGCGCGAAGACCTGCAGGCTCAAATGTCTCAAATGCAAAACGAGGCCAAAGGCGTCAAAGCTCAGGCCGAGAAGATTGCGGAGGAGATGAAGGGATTCAACAAGGACAGCAAGGAGTACAAGGCTCTCCAAGAGAAGCTCGTCCGACTGACTTCAGACTTCGATACGAAGGCCAAGATTGCAGCGCCGGACATGGCTCGTAAGGAAGCTCAGATCTTCGAAGACGTTTATCTCGAAGTTGCTGACGTCATCAAGATGTACGCGGAGTTTTACAAGTACACGCTGGTCTTGAGATTCAACAGCGACCAGATCGACGCTGATAGCCCACAGCAGTTGGCGAATGGTCTCAACAAGCTGGTGCTCTATCACCGCGCTCAAGACGACATCACCGAACCCGTCATTGAGTATCTCAATCGGCAATACGCCAAGAAGGGTGGAGTTGCTCCTGCTTCAGGGGGTGCGGCACCTGCTCCTGATCGCGCGGCGGCTAAGCCTGGCGCGAACAGCCGAAACTAATCAGTGCTGGTGAAGAGCCGCTTCGTCGGTCGTCTTCGATCGACTCTGAATTTCAACAAGACCGGGACGGCGGTGCGTCGTCCCGGTTTCTTTGTGTGGAGACAGCATGCCTCAACGAGCACAACGCACGCTTCGACACGAGGCGTCCACTGAGGGCATCGGTTTCGTAACGGGCGCTGACGTCAAATTGCGATTCCTGCCAGCACCTGCGGGCACGGGCATTGTCTTTCAACGAGTCGATCTCGCGAACAAGCCGTTCATTCCCGCAACTCTCGATAATTTGGTGCCGCGTTCACGTCGCACGGGCATCGGTGCGAACGGTGCCAGTGTTGATCTCATCGAGCACGTCATGGCTGCGCTTGCTGGTTTGCAAGTCGATAACTGCGTTGTGCAAGCCAATGCTCCCGAGATGCCGGGCTTCGATGGTTCTTGCTTGCCGGTCGTTGACTGTTTGATGGACGCGGACTTCGAGACGCAGAGTGCAATCAAGCCTCAACTCATTGTCAGTGAGTTCTCGACAGTGCAAGGTGACGACGGCAGCTTGTTGAAAGCTAAGCCGTATGTCGGACGCGGCGGTTTGACCATTAGCTACTTGCTCGACTACGGACTTGATGCCCCCATTCGGCCTCAGTTGCATACGTTCAATTTGACTCCCGAGGGCTTCGTCAACGAGATCGCCTTTGCTCGCACGTTTGTTTTGGAGAGCGAAGTGGCAGCGTTGAAAGCTCAGGGTATTGGACGACGAACGACTGCGAAGGACTTGTTGGTCTTTGGCCGCGATGGATTGATCGATAACGAACTGCGAGCCGTCGATGAATGTGCTCGGCACAAGTTGCTCGACTGCATCGGCGACTTTGCATTGACGGGCTGCGACATTCATGGCTTCTTCCACGCCTGGCGCACCGGGCATCGACAGAATCATGAGATGATGAAGCAGTTGGTCGCTTCGAGTCACGGAGCAAGTACTGGTGCTCGTCGAGCCGCGTAGTAACGTCGATTGCCGCGATCTCATGGCCGACTAAAGAAGGGTTCCTCTCGGATCGTTTGAGAGACAAACACGATCAAGACCGACCATTGAGCTGGTCGATTTGGAAGATGCTCGCAAAACCTGCAACGGCACATGGATGTGCCTCAACATCGAAGGGACTCGCATGCCGACGATCATCTCCCCATTGTCTCAAGTTCATCCCGACGCGCAGATCGGCGCGGATGTCGAGATTGGGCCCTTTTGCTTGATCGGGCCAAACGTGGCGATCGGAGACGGCAGCAAGCTCGAAAGTCACATCGTTGCCAACGGGCGAGTCACGTTGGGAGCGCGAACGCGCGTGGCTCCGCATTGCTATCTCGGGGCTGATACGACCGGCCCGCGCACTTCGCAGCTCGATGCTCACACTGAGGTCGGTGCGGACAACATTCTCTTTCCGCGCGTCAGCATTGTTGGTCGCGTGCAGATTGGGGATCGAAACCAATTCTTCGACAACGCTGTCATTGGCCGTGCGCCACAAGATGCCGGCTACAAGGGTGCTCCGACCGGAGTGATTATTGGCGACGACAATGTCTTTCGAGAGAACGTCACCATTCATCGTGGTGCGGAGAAGGAAGACGGTTGGACGCGAGTTGGTCACGGCAACGTGATGATGGAGAACTCGCACGTCGGTCATAACAGCCACGTCCACAATTATGTGACGATGGCCAACAACGTTGCCTTGGCGGGGCACGTTCACGTTCAAGATCGAGCAATCCTGGGTGGCAACACCGGAGTTCATCAGTTCGCGACGGTGGGGACATTGGCCTTTGTTGGTGGTGTTAGTCGCGTCACGACGGACGCCCCTCCGTTCATGATGTTTACCGGCAATGACGAACCACGACCGGTCACCGTGAACCTCGTTGGCGTGCGACGCAACGGAGTCAACGAAGAAGTCGTCGGCATGTTGCGGCAAGCCTTCAAGATGATCTGGCGGCAACACAAACCTCTGACCGAAGTACGGGATCACTTCGGCATGATCACGGGCGGAGTCATTCCCATCGAACTCGGCACGCTTCTGAACTTCATGGAAGCTCAAGCCAAAGGCGCCAGCGGACGAGCACGCGAAGCGATTCGTCACTCTCCCGCTTTTGCTTATCACCTTGTTGAACAGCATCGAAAGGCAGCATGAGCAGACTCAAGTTATTGGTTGTCGGAGCGGGTGCTCTGGGCCGTCATCACGCACGCATCTTGGCGAGTTTGCCGGATGTCGAATTGGTTGCTGTATGCGATCCTCGTGAGTCCGTTGGTCGCACGGTGGCAGAGGCCAGTGGCACTCAATGGCTGCCCGACTTCCGAGAGGTACTCGACCAAATTGATGCGGCCAGCATCGTGGTCCCGACATCGTTGCATCTCTCGGTTGGTCGACAGTTCCTGGAACGCGGCATTCCGTTGCTCATTGAGAAGCCGTTAGCTGGCAATGTCGATGATGCCGCAGAGTTGGTCCGACTTGCTCAGGAGCACGATGCCGTCCTGCAAGTTGGTCATGTCGAGCGGTTCAATCCCGCGATGGCCGCTGCTCGTCGAGTGATCGGGCAGCCCAAGTACATTCGCTCGGAACGACTGAGTCCGTTCCCGTTCCGCTCGACCGACATCAACGTCGTACATGACGTCATGATTCATGATATTGATCTCGTCCTGGATTTAGTGCGATCGAGATTAGTGAGTACCGAAGCGTTCGGAGTGGGCTTGATGGGAGCGGGCGAAGACATCGTCAATGCACGCTTGCGTTTCGAGAACGGCTGCGTGGTCGATCTGACTGCTAGCCGAGTAAACCCCACCAGGAAACGAGCTATGCAAGTTTGGTCGGCGATTGGATGCGTCTCGATCGACTTCCAAACGAGAGAAGTGACGAACTATTCGCCGAGCGAGCAATTGCTGTTTGATCGATCGCCGGTCGAGCGTGCTCAACGTCCGGGTGCCGACATCGAACAAATGAAGAAGGACGTCTTCGGCAAGATGATCCGCGTTGATCAGCGTGATGTTGCCGCAGGCGATGCACTGACTCTCGAACTGCAAGAGTTCGTTGATTGTGCTCGTGCAGGCAAGAAGCCTTCTTGCGATGGGCAGGCTGCCTTGTCGGCATTGCAGGTTGCTGGAGCCATTCAGACAGCAATCAGTCAGCACCAATGGGGCACGCCGTACCAGCTTCGCGACGTCGCATAGAACGACGCTTCGCAAACGCCACGAAAACAATGCAGCCACCACTCCCAAGAGCGGTGGCTGTTTTGTTTCTGTCGCCAATGGGACGAGTTCAGTGGGGACTCGTTTTCACGCTCGTGCTTACGTGCGAGTTGCGATCTCGGCTGAGGCATTGCTGACAGCACCGCTTTCGATCGGCAGACGTGGCTTGATGTTCGATCGCTCTTCGAGAAATGACAACACATTGTCTCGGACGTCTTCGTACTGAGCGGACTCCAGCAACGAGATGCGATCTCGAGGTCGCGCGAATGGCACGTTGACGATTTCACCAACTCGCGCTTGTGGGCCATTCGTCATCATTACGACACGATCCGACAACAAGATCGCTTCATCGACATCGTGAGTGACCATGACCGCCGTCATCTGATGCCGCTGCCAAACGCTGAGCAGGATCTCTTGAAGTTCGAGCCTCGTAAGGGCGTCGAGCATTCCGAATGGTTCATCCAGCAACAGCAACTTGGGCGAGAGGGCGAAGGCCCGAGCAATGCCAACTCGTTGACGCATGCCTGAAGACAACTCTGCCGGGCGTTTATGAAATGCCCCACCAAGTCCCACCAGCTCCAGGTACTCGCGTGCGATCTCTCGCTGCCGTTGCTTCGAGTCGTTGGCGAATACTTGTTGCACGCCGAGCAGCACGTTTTCTTCGGCGGTCATCCACGGCAGCAGGCAGGGAGCTTGAAACACAACTCCGCGGTCAGGGCCGGGGCCGTCAATTTCTCGCCCGTTGAGAATGATGCCGCCGCCGGTTGGCAGTGTGAGTCCCGCGATCATCGACAGCACCGTCGACTTGCCGCAGCCCGAGTGGCCAATCAATGAAATGAACTCGCCGCACTTCACCTTGAGCTGAAAGCCTTTGACGACTTCGATGGTTCCCGTCGGCCCATCAAATGCCTTCGTGAGGTCGCAGATCTCCAAGTACTTGTCATTCGAATTCATGGGGCACCGTCTGCAGGCGAGAAGCATGTGTGGGATGAGTTCTTACATCAGCACTAAGCCACAACCGCGACCGCGCTGCGCTCTGGAGCGGTTGTTAGATCGGCGGCAACCGCTTGTGCGGGAGCGCGGCGTCGGCCTTCGCCCAATAAGTACTCGATGACCTGTAGTCGCATTCGCTTCGCAGCGGGATCCTTCATCAACGCTTTGCGGTCGCGCGGCCGCGGAAGATCAACGACGGTCGCGGGGCCGAGCGTGGCTGACGGGCCAGCGCTAAGAGGGATGATGCGATCGGCGAGCAGCAGTCCTTCGTCGACATCGTTTGTGATGAGCACGATCGTCTTTTGAGACTCGCGCCAGATGCGAGCGATCTCGTCCTGCAGTGTGCCGCGCGTGAGGGCATCCAACGCGCTAAGCGGTTCGTCGAGCAGCAAGACCTTGGGATCCATCGCGAGTGCTCGTGCGACGGAAACGCGTTGCCGCATGCCTCCCGAAAGTTCGCGCGGCTTCTTGTGGCTCGCAGGCGTCAGATTGACCATCGCGATGTACTGCTCTGTTCGAGCACGTCGCTCCGCTGAGGACATTTGCGGGAAGACTTGATCGACGGCCATGGCGACGTTTTCGTAAACGCTCAACCAAGGCAGCAGCGAGTAATTCTGAAACACGATCCCGCGCTCGGGACCAGGTTCCGCAACAACCTGACCGCCGCAACGCACCTCACCCGTGTCTGGAGCGAGCAAGCCTGCGATCATCGAGATCAACGTGGTTTTGCCGGCTCCTGAATATCCCACAATGGCGACAAACTCACCCTCGTTGATCGACAGATTGATGTCTCGCAACACCTCAGTTCGATTCGAGCCTTGCCCGTAGCTTTTGCCAACCGCAGTGAGTTCCAAGAACGACATCGTGATCCTCTTCTGACGAACTGTCTGAGCGGCATAGACATCGAGTCCATGCCTTCTGAATTGAGTGCAGCGGTGGTTGATCGAATCAACTTCGGGGGACGGGCCAGTGCGATGAGTGGCTGCCGAAGCCTCTAGATCAACGCTCTGTCACACGGCTGAGAAACGCTTTTCGACCATGCCCATCAGCCGATCGAGCACGAAGCCGACGAGGCCGATCGTGAGAATGCAGAGGATGATGTGCTCGTAAATCAGGCTGTTGTATTCCTGCCATAAGAAGCCACCGACGCCCGGCGTACCGATCAACATTTCGCACGCGACGATCACCAGCCAAGCAATTCCAAGGCTTAAGCGGAAGCCGGTAAACATGTAGGGCAACGTCGCCGGAAGGAGCACTTTGAAGAGCGTCTTGGTGCGAGACAGCTTCAGCACGCGAGCCACGTTCAAATAATCTTGTGGAACCGCTCTTACACCGACCGCCGTGTTGATGACCGTGGGCCACATGGCACACAAGGCGATCGTGAAAAGTGCAGCGGGTTCTGACTTTTGAAAGAGCACCAAACCCAGAGGCAACCAGGCCAACGGAGAGACCGGTCTCAGGAACTGAATGATGGGGTCGAACATCAGCGTCAGTCGCTTTGAACATCCCAACAAGAAGCCAACCGGAGTCCCAACCAGCAACGCGATGGCATAACCCTTCGTCACTAGCACCAAGGAGTACCAGGTAAACCTGACGACTCCTTGATCCAACTCTCCGCGTTTAGCGAGTGGTTCCATCACATAGAGCTTGCTCATCTCCCATGTCTTCAGCGGTGACGGCAAACTCTTCGCCCAAGAGGCACTTGATGCGGTCCACAGTAAGAGCACTGCGACGATGCCGACCAAGGGCAGCACCAGCCAATCGCCTTTGAAGGAATTCCGAGCAGCCATGTCTTGTCATCCTCTATTCATCAATGCGAGTTGCTTGCCTGCGCAACTCAACGAAGGCTCCAGCCGCTGAAAACAGGGCCACCGCCACACCAATGATCGGCGTGATAATTGTCTTCACGACGACTCCCACATCGATTCGTCCATGCAGCCAATGATCGCCTTGATTAACGATCAACTGGATGCAGCCGACGGTCAGTCCAATGACCAGCGACCGCTTCCAGACTCCCCAGTGCGAAAGTGCTTGCTTCCACAAATCCCACGTCGATGGTTGAGCCAACATCTTGGACACTCATCCCTTCAGGTTTTTCACTGCGAATGAAGTCGCGTATTTCTCGGGAGCAGTGGGATCGAAGGTCACACCATCGAACAGTGTCTCGGGTTCGTTGTTGAGACCGCCGTGTGCGTACCCCAATTCCTTCATGGCCTCTTCATAGAGGTCCGTTCGCATGACTTGTTTGGCGACGCCTTCGTAATCGGGAGCGCCTTCGACCATGCCCCAGCGTCGAAATTGAGATAGCCACCAGACGGCGTACTTCGGCTGCGGGTAGTTGCAGTTGCGCTGGCTGAAGATCATGTAGTTGGGATCTTCAAGTTTGCGGCCATCGCCGTAGTCATAGTGACCTTGCAGCCGACCAAGGATGATCTCCTTGGGGCAATTGATGTAGGTGGCTTGTGACACGATGTCGCATTGCTCGGGGCGGTTGTTGAGGTCATCCAGCCACACGCTCGCTTCGTGCAAAGCCTTCAAAACGGCCTTCACGGTCTTGGGGTTCTTCTCAGCGAATTCAGCGGTGAAGGCGCAGACCTTCTCGGGATGATCCTTCCAAATCTCCTGTGTCGAGACCGACGTGAAGCCGATGTCGTCTGCGATTGCGCGAGCATTCCAAGGCTCACCCACGCAGAAGCCATCCATCTTTCCGACCTTCATGTTCGCCACCATCTGCGGTGGAGGAACTGTCGAAAGAGCGACATCGGAATCTGGATTGATACCGCCAGCAGCGAGGTAGTACCGCATCCACATCGCGTGAGTTCCTGGTGGGAATGTCATGGCAAATGTCATGGGTTTGCCGGCTGCTTTGGCTTCATCCACGAGCGGCTTCAGCGCTTTCGGGTCGCCAGCAACTTTGCCCAGCAGGTCTTTCTTCAACGTGATGGCTTGCCCGTTTCGATTCATCAACCACGGCACAACCATCGGCTTCTTCGGAGATCCCAACAGTCCCGTCGTCGAAGCGATTGGCATTCCCAACAGCATGTGAGTGCCTTGAATGTCACCGTTCGACAAGGCATCTCGAATCGCGGCCCAACTGGCTCCTTTGCTGATCGTCGAATTGATGCCGTACTTCTTAAAGAGTCCCTTCTCATGAGCGATGACCAGTGGCGAACAATCGGTAAGAGCAATGATGCCAAACTTCAGGTCGGTCACTTCAGGCGCGTCGCTGGCTGTGGCAACTCCGGTGGTCGGGCTGATGCCCGGAGCAGGCATGGTGCCTTCTGTCGCCACTGGGGGTGTTGCAGAACTTCCACAACCTGAAAGCAAGGCTGCACCGGATGCTGCCGCCCCAATGGTCAGGAACTGACGCCGGCTCAGCGAAGTAGATCTCTGCGATGTGTTGGCTGGGTTGATACGAGACGACATCGGATGCTTTCCTTGGAGAGTGACCTAGAAATCACGGTAGTCCGCTGGGATGACATCCCAGGCACCGAGATAAACGTGGCGCAGCACCTCTTTAACTTCGTCGTGCGGGATCTGGCCGATGGGTGTCGTCACCAGTTCTTGCAGGACATCGATCAGGACTCGAACAAGGTCATGTCGAGTCCACCGCGTCTTCCGCTCACGCCAACTCAATTCAATGATGTGGTTGGCGGCTAGAAGTCGTGTGTCGAGATAAAGAGTCTCCCAATGTCGAGCGTCTGACATCGGACCTGTAACGCTCGCCGAATCCAGAAATGCGGGATGCAGTTCTGCCATCGTGCCATTCCTTGTCTATGCCTCAGGCGGTGACGAGCGTCGCCAGCGGTCATGGCAAGGGGCGTGGCACAAGTGGATTACCACTCGTAAGTCAGATTTGAGGCGTGGTTCACCACGCGTTTTTGCGTTTGTCGAGGGTTCTGGCGGCGATGTGATCCGGATCGCTCTAACTTGCGAGTCCGTCAGCAAACCTTCGCTGCCAGCAAAGTGCGCGACAACGCCCCGTTGCGAGGCACTGCTTCCAGAACGCATCAGATCAATTGCCGCATCAGCGTTTCACTGGATGAGTTCTTCCATGAGTCAAAAGCTTGGAGTGTCTAAGAGCAGAGAGTGAGCCTGAGGATGCGACGACTTTGATGCGGGTATCGACGGGAGTTGGTCGACGGTACGACGTTCGCGAGTTGGCAAGCTCGTGACGATTCGAGACGTGCTTCTCGATAACTCGAATTCGTCAGGCGCGGTCGAAGTGCTCGCGCGGACGGTTCGAAGGAGTTGTCGGTCGACGTCATCACTTTAGTCAGTGAGACCAGAGACCTAATTCGTGTGGTGAGAGGTCAATCAATCGTGGCGATCACTTGGAATCGCGATCGTCGATTGCTGGCGGTTGCGTTAGCGCTGGGCATCTTTTTGGTTGATGTCGTGACTCCGTTGGGAGTCGCGTCGGCGGTGCCATATGCCACTGTGATCTTGCTAACGCTCAGTCGTCCGCAGCCACGCTTCACGGTCGCGATGGCGGCCTTGTGTTACGTGTTGACGATCCTCGATCTCTTCGTCTCGGTGGGGCCGGGCAGCACTGAGTATTGGAAAGTGCTGGTCAATCGCGGGTTGGCTCTGTTTGCTATCACCGTCACGTCGACACTCGGTATTCAGCGCAATCGAGCCGCTGAAGAGTCGCGCAAGCATCTTGAAGTTCTCGCGCGAACTCAACGTGCTCAGACGGTCGAGCATCTAGCAATGGCGATTGCTCATGAACTCAATCAACCGCTCGCCGCTTGCTCGCTGCAAGCCGAACTTGCTTTGGCGTTGATGCCTGCTTCGATGGAGACTGGCGGCACGAGTCAGCGACTGCGGCCACTACTTGAGAATGTCGTCGAGCAATCACAGCGAGCGAGTTCCATCCTGCGAAGTTTGAGAGAGCTCGTGCAGAACGGGCGGGGTGAGCGTTCGACTGTGGCTCCTAATGAACTCGTGAAGTCGGCGTTGCGCTGGTTCGAGCCGTCAGCCAGGCCGCATCGAATTCGCTTGGAGCTCGAGCTGGCACAGCAGTTGCCCTCAGTGGTCGGCGATCGAGTTCAACTCGAACAAGTGCTTTTGAACCTTTTGCAGAATGCCTGTGATGCCTTTCTCAGCAGCAATGCTGTCGAGAGGACGATCACGCTGCGGACTGCGGTGTCGATGGGTGGAGTAAGAATTTCAGTTTCAGATTCTGGACCAGGAGTAAGTCCCGAGATTGAGGACAAACTCTTCGATCGCTTCTACACGACCAAGCCCGATGGAATGGGCATTGGGTTGGCCATGAGCCGATCCATCGTCGAGGCACATGGAGGCCGGATTTGGTTAGAGCATGCGACGGCACCTTCTGGAGCAACCTTCACGATTGAACTACCGCCGGAAGCACCTGAACTCAGTTAAGTCTTCGGCAGACTGAAGCAACGCTTTGATCATGCGAGGTCCATTGAACTTTGGTTGGAATGATTCGAGTTCTTAGACGCACACAAACAAGCCGCGTTGATGAAGGTGAGAGTTGATGTCCGAAACGATTTTCATTGTTGATGATGACCCTGCTGTTTCTCATGCACTGGAGTGCGTCGGCGAATTCATGAACGTGCCAGTTCGCAGCTTCGCATCCGCTGATGACTTCTTGATGTCAGTGCCGCTCGAAGCAACAGGCTGCTTGATCTTGGATTTGATGCTCGAAGGTCGTTCGGGACTCGATCTGCTGCGCGAGCTCCGGCAACGAACATCGACGTTGCCGGTCATTGTGGTAAGCGGTCATGCCACGGTCTCGATCGCCGTTGAAGCCATGCAGCTCAACGCAATCACCGTGCTTGAGAAGCCGTTTCGATTGAACGATTTGATGCAGAAGATCGAGTTCGCGTTTCGAGTTGATCAGTCCGAACGGGAAGTCCGTCAGGAACGCGAAGCGGCTCGCTCACGTATCGGTCAGCTCACCACCCGAGAGCGAGAAGTACTGGTGTTGGTGGCGAAAGGCTTCTCCAACAAACAGATCGCCGCGCACCTGGGACTATCTCTACGAGCCATTGAAGATCGCCGTGCTCGCTTGATGCGACGGCTTGATTCTAAGTCTGTCGCCGATGCGTTGATGCTGTTGCAGCGCGCCAACATGCAGCCGTCTGATCTTGTGAGTTGCTGAGTACTCGCAGTTGCACCTTTCAACGTGATCAACGGAAGTTGCGAGATTGGCCGGGCAACTGCGCGAGCTGTTGCGAGAGGTCTTCGAGCTTTCCGACGAGCACGTGAATGATTTGTCCTTCGCGCTGGAGCGATCCGGTGGCGAGCAGCATGGAAGCCGTGCTGGCTGCCGCATGGAAGCGATCCCAAATCGTCGAGTAGACGATCAAGTTCGCGACGCCGGTCTCGTCTTCGAGCGTGACGAAGGTCACTCCCCCAGCAGTGCCCGGTCGTTGTCTCACGAGGACAAGCCCCGCCACTCGCACCAATTGACCGTGTCGCAGTGACGCCAGACGCGCGGCAGTGGCGACTCGCAATTGATCCAATTGAGGTCTTAAGAAGGCGACCGGATGCTTCTTCAACGACAGTCCTGAATGCCGATAGTCAGCGACCACTTCCGCGACTTCGGTCATCCGTTCGAGCCCCGGAGATGGTTCGTCGTTCTGCGGCGGAACTGTATCCAGCAGCGGCAAGTCTTCTCGCTCGGACAGCATCTCCCACACTGCTTCACGGCGATGAGCCTGCAATGACTGCATCGCTCCGGCACGCGACAACTGCAGCAGGATGGCTTTGGAGAGTCCGGTCCTTTGAGCCAGATCTTCTGTCGATGAATAAGGCTGGTTGGCTCGTCGCGCAGCCAATGTTGCGGCGACCTCGTGACCAATGCCTTTGAGCAATCGGAAGCCCAGCCGCAGTGCGAACCTCGTCGAGGCCGCGTCGGGTGATCGTGGTTGAGAGGGCGATGCTGTAGGTCGTGTTACAGCTTCGAGCGTGCAATCCCACTGGCTGTGGTTGACGTCGATCGGCAGCACGTCGACTCCATGCTTCCGCACGTCGCTCACTAACTGAGACGGTCCGTAGAAGCCCATCGGTTGGCTGTTGAGCAACGCTGCTGCGAAAGCTGCGGGGTAATGATGCTTCAACCAAGCCGAGGCCCACACTAGCAACGCGAAAGAGCACGAGTGCGACTCAGGAAAACCGTACTCACCAAAGCCCTGCAATTGTTGAAAGACACGTTGAGCGAACTCGGTGGAGTACCCGTTCGCGGTCATGCCGTTGACGAGCTTTTGTTGAAACTGATCGATGATGCCGCGCTTCCGCCATGCTCCCATCGCGCGACGCAATTGATCCGCTTCGCCCGGAGTGAACACTGCCGCAACGATCGCCAATCGCATGGCTTGCTCTTGAAAGATCGGCACGCCGAGCGTCTTTTGCAAAATTGCTCGCACGCGGTCATCGGGATATTCGACGGACTCTTCTCCGCAGCGGCGACGCAAGTAGGGATGCACCATGTCACCCTGAATTGGTCCCGGCCTCACGATCGCGACTTCAATCACGAGGTCATAAAAGCAGCGCGGCTTTAGTCGAGGCAGCATTGCCATCTGAGCGCGGCTTTCGATTTGAAACACGCCGATGGTGTCCGCTCGACAGATCATGTCGAACACACGTGAATCATGAGCGGGGATCGTTGCCAACGAGTAGCGGCGATGATGATGTGCTCGCACCAAGTCGAAGCATTTGCGGATCGCGGTCAGCATGCCGAGCGCCAACACATCGACCTTCAAGATGCCCAACGAGTCGAGGTCATTCTTATCCCACTCAACGACCGTTCGACCGGACATGCTGGCGTTCTCTATCGGCACCAGCTCACACAGCGGGCTGTTGGTCAAAACCATGCCGCCGGTGTGTTGCGATAAGTGACGAGGGAATTCGAGCAGCTCCAAGACGAGGTCAATCAATCGCTTGCCGAGCGATGAGTTGGGCGAAACACCCGCTTCGCGCATGCGAAGTTCGAGCTTCTCACGCTCATGCAAATGGTCAACGTGGCGAGTCAACGCATTGATCTGATCGAGTGATAAACCGAGTGCCTTGCCGACATCGCGCATGGCCGATCGAGGCCGATAAGAGATTACGGCGGCGGTCATGCCGGCTCGCTCGCGACCGTATTTCTCGTAGAGATATTGGATGACTTCTTCGCGTCGCTCGTGCTCGAAGTCGACATCGATGTCAGGTGCTTCGTTGCGTTCCTTCGAGATAAAACGCTCGAAGAGCGTGTCGACTCGATCGGGATCAACTGACGTCACACCCAAGCAATAACACACCGCCGAGTTCGCTGCCGATCCTCGTCCCTGGCACAGAATGTCACGCGACCGAGCGAAGCGAACGAGATCCCACACCGTCAGAAAGTACGCCGGATAATTCAGTTCGCCGATCAACTGCAGTTCGTAGTCGAGTAACCGTCGGACCTTGTCTGGCACGCCTTTCGGATAGCGGCCATGCGCGCCGCGCCAGGTGAGCTGAGTGAGATAACCGATCGGAGTTTGCCCCTGCGGGCAGAGTTCTTCGGGATAGTCGTAACGCAGTTCATCCAATGAGAACGAACAGCGTGCAGCGACTTCCATCGTGCGAGTCACTGCTTGAGGCAAGTCGCGAAACAGTTCAAGCATCTGGGCTGCTGATTTCAGATGACGCTCGGCATTTGGAAACCGTTGCTCACCGAGTTCCGCCAGCGTGCATCCATATCGAGTCGCAGTGAGCACATCCTGCAATCGCTGCCGAGCAGGCACGTGATAGTGCACGTCATTGGCCGCGATGAGTGGCACGTTGAAGCTCTCGGCCAATCGCTGCATTTGATGGAGCAACGTGCGATCGTTGGGACCGTGATGCAGCTCGGCGACGAGATACAGCCGATCGCCGAAGGTCGTCTTCAATTTCTGAATGCTGGCCGTGTCGTCGTCGCTCAGTGTGGAACCTCGCATCAGCGGCGCGAGGCAAACTCCGGCGAGTAGGTCCGCCGAGAATTCGATGACGTCGTCCAGACGCAGCAAGCACGACCCTTTGGGAGCTTGCTGCCGACCGCGCGTGATGAGTCGACACAGCCGCCCATAGCCCGCTCGATTCATCACCCACAACAAGATGGGAGGAGCATCGGATGGAGTGATCTCCGCTCCGATCAGAAGCTTGAGCCCCGCTTGCTTCGCCGCGACGTGTGCTCGCACAACACCTGCGAGGCTATTTCGATCGGTGACCGAGATGCCTTGCATCCCCAACGCTGCGGCTCGCTCGACGAGTTCATCCGCATGCGAAGCACCTTCGAGAAACGAAAAGTTCGATCGACAATGCAGCTCGGCATATGGAAGAGTTGCCACACTGCGAGCCGCAGTTGGATCGCTGGCGGTTGAACTCGGTCGGCGTTTCTCTGGCGGTTGATCCGGCATGCTCGGCTACGGCTGAAGAGGATGAAGGGCGGTCAGGCCGATCATCCTACGGATCTTTCTCGCGGCGTTCTCCGCTGCTCGGTTGTGGAAATTCTTCGTCACCGCAGAGAAACAGAGAATGCCGAGACGACGATTCCGACAAACGTCGCATCTCGCCGTGGGGCAGGTTTTCAACCTGCCTGTTTCATTGCTGTTTCGCAGGTTGAAAACCTGCGCCACGGACTCATGTCGGGAACCTTACAGCAGCCATACCGAGCTGAGTCGGCCTGCTCGAACTCGCGATTGCTACTGCGAACTGCTTCCGGGAACGGGAGTCGGGACTGGATCAACGCGACGTTCGAATGGAGTCGGCGATACCGGGGCAACCGTGACATTCGGCACTGAACTCGGCGCGCGAGGCTGCAGCGTGAGGTCCACGGTTTCGTTCGAAGACAGCACGTGTTTGGCTCCGATGCGGTTCATGGCATTGGCCGTGGCCTCGATCGTTAGGCGATCGAGAGCCAGCTTGCGGACTGCTGCGTAAGAGCGTCCGGAGCTGGTGGCGTCTTGCTTGAGCTGTGCGACGAGTCGATCGAAGGACTCGGCTTCCGCGCGAGCTTGTTCGATGGCTTGCTGACGGAAGGACTCGGCTTCGTCGAGCGTCTTGCGAGACAGCGCCGACGAATCTGCTTGGCGTTGCTCGGCATAGGCTCGCGCGCGATTGATGTAGGTCTCGCGATCAGCTCGCGCATTCATGACGTCGAGAAACTCGGACTTCACTCGCAATGGCGGCGCGACTCCGGCCAAGGTCACGTCTTCGATTTCGACACCCAGACGGTCTCGCTCAGCGAGTGCTCTCAGTCGCTTCAACGTCTCCTGCCGAATCTCGTTGTGCCCAAGCGTATGCACGAAGTCGACGCCACACCGCAGGACCACATCGGCCAGCACTGCTCCCGATAAGACCTGCAATCGAGGTTCGGGAGCGACCGACTCGAAGAGCCATCGATCAACGGACTCACGCGAGACTCGATACTGCACCTTCAACGTCACATGCAGCACGTTCTTGTCGCCGCTCAGGAATTGCGATTGCCGCGACGCATCGACTGCTCGCAAGAACTCGTTGTTCGAGAACGCATCGTTCTCCAATCCGCCCACGGTCAGCGTACGAACTTCACTCAAGTTGACGCGATCAACTCGCGCGATCGGATATGGCCACGAGAAGTACAGGCCGCTGGGCTTCAAGTCCGGTTGACCATTCGGCAGACGGACCAGTCGACCGCAAACACGCAGTGCAGCGACTTCGTTGCCGCGCACAACGAAGATGCCCGTCAGCAACCACAAGCCCAGCAACACGCTGCCGCGCCACGGGAGTTGTCGCAATCTTTGAGCGAGCGACATCACTTCGCTCCTTCTGCGGCAGGTTTGTTATCGACGGGCTTGTCGGCATTTAGCGGCTGCGTCTTCGACTCGTTCGTGAGTTGCGGCGGCACACCTTCAACCAACAGCTTGAAGAGACTGCTCGATGCGGACATCACCAACGTTGTCTTGTCGTTGAGCAACTTCTTGTAGGCATCCAGCGTTTGCAGGACGGCGTAGAACTCGGGGTCTTTGGCATGAGCTCGATTCAAGATGGCGAGCGACTCCGCCTCCGCTTCGCCGCGAATGCGTTCGGCTTCGGCATTGGCTTTGGTCATGACTTCGTTGTGTTGTCGATCCGCGTGACTGCGAATGACCGTGCTCTCGGCGAGTCCCGCACTGCGATACCGATCGGCGATCTTCTGACGTTCGCTCTTCATGCGTTCGAAGACTGACTGCTGATTGCCCAGCGGAAAGTTGATGCGCTTGATGCGCACGTCAACGACTTCAATGCCGAGCTGTTGTTCGATCGGCTCGGCGTCTTCAGCTCGTTGTCGGACATCTTTCAGCAGGTCGGCAGCGATTGAATCTAGTGAGATCTTCGGCGTTGGCTCCGGGGCACTTTCTGGATCAGTGACGCGGAGCAAGTCGCTGAGTTCGGCTTGTGCGATCCTCGTGGCTAGAGACGATCGCACCCGCGTTTCCAAGTGCGATTGAGCTGCGGTGAGTGAGCCCAACGAACGGAAGAAACGCACGGCGGGTCGGTCGAGAGATGCTGCGTTCGAAGTCGGATCGACGTTCGCGATGCGCCAACAGATGTAGGCATCGACGACGACGTTCTTCTTGTCGCGCGTAAACATTTCACGCCCCGGTGGATCGAAAAGTTGCAGTCGCTTATCGAAGCGACGCACGGTTCCGATCGGCCACGGTGCTTTGAATTCCAGACCGCCACCGGCGTCGCGGACCGACACGATGCGGCCCAGACGTTCGACGATGACAACTTCGGTCTCATCGACGAACACGATGCAGGTCAGCAACCACGCGGCGAGTAATAATCCTGCCACCCACTTCGTCGCGCGCCACAGCAGCGTCGACTGGTCGGCGTCAGGAACATCGGTCGGTGATTCAACGGGGCTCATATCAACTCTCTGAAGAGGGGTCAGGCACTTCGGAAATTCGGAATTCGGCGATAGGGGGATCCATTTGCAGTCGCAGCACTCGTTCGCCGAATTCCGAATTTCCGAAGTGCCTGACCCCGCCGATTGCGGACCTACTTCTCCCTAACGCTTTCCTCTGCGATTACCGGCCTCAACAGAGTCGGTGGCGGCGGAGCATCGAGTAGTAATAAATGCCGACGTCCTTTCAGCTCGGGATCGATGATCGTCAGCGGTCGCGATGCCAGAGCTTCAATCACTCGCTGCCAATACAGCCGCTGTTCGGTCAGAGCCGGATGTTGTTTTTGCGTGGCCAATAAGCTTTCGAAACGCTGAGCACCGGACGTGGCTTGAGAGGTGCGTTTCAACTTCTCTTCTTGAGCCGACAGCAACCGCGCGGCAGCTTCACCAGAGAGCGTCATCGAGTCGTGGCCATCGCCGACGATGCGTTTCCAAAGCTCATCACTCAGAGTCCAATCGACGACTTCGCCGGTGGTGGTTTCGCTGCGTCGGCCTTTGTGTTCGATCGAGGCACTGAGTTCGCGGATCGCTCTTTCGCCCGCGGCACTCAGAACCTTGCGCGAGTAATAAGCTTGAGCTTCGTTGATGAACTGCTCGCGTTGTTCGAGCGCGTCGGCAGCTTGGCGATACGCCGGCACGACCTGCTTGGGAGGATGCACATCCAACAGGTTGACTCCCACAACCGTGACGCCGAGTGAGTAGTCCTTCGCGACCGCCTGCAGCTTCGCGAGCGTGCGTCGCTCGATCTCGGGACGCGCGGTTGTCAGTACGTCATCGAGCGCGATGGTCGCGATCACTTGTCGCAACGCGCTCTCGCCAGCCGATCGCAAGACGGCATCGGGAGCCGAACTTTGAAAGACGAACTGTTCGACGTCGGCGACTCGATACTGCAACTCTGCAGTCAGTTCGACCGGGACTTCATCGCCCGTCACCGTCAGTGATTCGGGAGCGACCGCTTCATGTGTCTCTTCTGCGTGCTGCGTCGTCCATTCGATCGGAGCAGCGACCGCTTCCAAGGTGGATGCGACGTTGGCAGTGGCCGGCTTAGCAATCGGGCTGCGATATCCGATGGGAACCGACCGCAGTTCCGCAACTCGAACGCGACGCACTTGCTCGAAAGGAGCAGGCCAACGCCAATGCAAACCCGGATCAATCGTTTGTGCGTAACGACCAAACCGAGTCACAACGGCTCGTTCATCTTCGCTCAACAACACGATGCCCGAGCACAGCCACAACAAGCCCAGCAACGTTCCGCCCAGTCGCGCGAGCAACGCTGAATGATCGATGATGCCGTAGATGATGCGCGTGGGTGATAAGGCTTCGGCCAGCTTGTCTGTCCCGTTCTTGATGGCTTCGCCCGCGCGGCCCAATGCGGTTCCGTCCCAGCGTTCAAAGGCCAGCAGTCGCAACGAATTGAGCATGACGGCCAGCGATGCGACTTCGTGGAAGATCGCTGCCGCACCGGGCGACATCACACCCGTCGCACCCAGCACCATGCCGCAGCCATTCACTCCGAAGGCAAAGAGATAAACGCTTTGCCGCACCGTCATCACGAACTGCCGCGATAGGCGGATCAATCCCGGAAGTGGTCGCAGAGGATCGCCCATCAAGATCAGGTCACCGGCTTCGGCGGTGATGTCGCTGCCGACTCCTCCGAGTGCGATGCCCACAGTGGCCGTTGCCAATGCCGGCGCGTCGTTCACGCCATCTCCGACCATCGCCACGCGATGACCTTCGGCTTGGCGAGCTTGCACCCAAGTCGCCTTATCAGCCGGGAGCAACGCCGCTTCGATGGACTCGAACAGACCAAGTTCTCCGGCCACGCGCCGCGCTGGTGCCGGACGATCTCCGGTCAACAAAGCCAACGAACCGAGCCCCAATCGCTTTAACTCAGGCAGCACATCTTTGGCCGAGTCTCGCAACGAGTCTTGCACGCCGATGACACCCAGCACCTGTCCGGCATAGGCGACAACCAACGAGGACTGACCGAGCGAGTCCAGTTCGTCGAGCGTTGCTTGCAGTTCGTGACTGACAGCGATGCCTTGTTCTTCCAACAGCCGCCGATTGCCGACATGCAGCGGCAATCGCGGGCTGAGTCCGCCGGTTGATGATTCGTCATCGCGACGCAGTCGAAGGCCAACGTCTGAGTGAGGACGCTCGTCGTCGTTATGTAGCCGATCGTCGCGTTGTGGTGCGGCATCGAAGGCGAGTTCAACGGCCCATTCACCGAGCTGCTCCGGCGAGATCATCACCGTCACTCCGCAACCCGGATGAGCGCGGAATTCATAGACGCCCGGAATCACACACTCGCGAGCTTCGGCTTCGCGGCAGATCAGTCGCGCGATCGGATGCTCGCTGCGTCGCTCGGCGATGGCTGCCGTGCGAACGAGGTCGACGTCATCGATCTCAACGAGCGGTCGGACGAGTCCGAGTTCCAATTCACCCCGCGTCAGTGTGCCAGTTTTGTCGAACGCGAAGACATCGATGTCGGCCAAGCGTTCGAGTGCCGCCGAACCCTTGACGACGATGCCGGCTCGCGCGAGCCACGCCAACGACGCCATCACCGCACACGGAGTGGCCAACACCAAAGGGCAAGGGCAGGCGACAACCAGCACGCTCAAGGCGGGCAAGAAGCCGGGTTGCCATTGGCCCGACGAGATCCGCCAACCAATCAACGTGCAGGCCGATACGCCCAGCACGATGGGCAAGAACAACTTCGCGTAATGGTCCGCCGCGCGTTCAATCGCGGCCTTACGATCGGTCGCTTCGGCCACCAAACCGACGACTCGGGCCAACGTGGTTTCGCTGCCGACACGCGTGGCTCGCACTTCAATCGCACCGAACTGATTCACGGTGCCAGCGAAGACGGAATCGCCCGGTCGCTTCTCGACTGGCAAGCTTTCGCCCGTCAGTCCGCGTTCATCAACCGACGTGTCGCCATTCAGCACCACTCCATCGACCGGCAGTCGCTCGCCGGGTCGCACGAGCACCGTTTGACCGACCGTCACTTGGTTGGCGTCGATCGACTTCTCTTCGCCATTCACCAACAAGATCGCAGTCGGTGGGCAGAGCTGAAAGGCTCCGCGTATCGCGCGTTGAGCACAGTCGACGGTGTAACCTTCAATACTCTCACCACACAGCGCGATGAAGACGACGAGGGCCGCTGTCGAGTGCTCGCGCAAGATGATGGCTGCCAAGCAAGCGATCGCGAGTGCTAAGTCGGCTCCGATCTGGCCATCCAACAGACGCTCGGTGGTCTGATAAAGAATGCGAGCGCCACCGATGATCGAGGCCAGCAGTGCAAGTCTGAGACCGTAAACGCTGCGGTACGCAGACCAATCTGGGATGCCCCAATCTTGCAGCCATCCCAACCCGATGTCCGCCGCGAACAACAGCCCGACTATGAACGTCAGCAGATAGATCGGGGCTGAGCGATAATGAAAGCTCTTCCCCGCATCGGCGGCGGAACCACCGATCGGCTGATCGTCGAGAAACTCGCGGCAGGATTCGGGGCAGTAGTGCATGCAGAGGTTCTGAATGAAGACGGCAAAGAGATATCGCAGCGACGGAACGAGAGCCGCGTTGAAGTGTGCCGAGTTGCGTGCAGCGGACTCCATCTTCGCGAATGGAGAGAGCCCGTCCTTCTTACGACTAGCTGCGAACGCCCGGCGTAACTTGCCAAATCGTTAGCTCAAATCGTTCGCTGCGGGCAACTTCGCTGAAACGCAGCCTCTCAGTCGCGGAGCGACTGAGCTACGTAGCCGAGTCGCTCCGCGACTTGGCTCAATTCTTCGGCCATGCTGACAAGAGCCTATCTCGCCACGTCACTCTGTCAGCGGCGCTGGAACAAATCTGACAGGACAAAGTTCTCAATGACCGACCGCAGCTTATACCCGTCAGGCTTGCTGGCTTGCGCGATGGCCTTGATGCGTGGCGCGTCGTCGATCGTCATGACTCGACGCAAAGCATACGTCGCCAGTTGCTCCACGAAGGCTTCGGCGAAACGGTCGACGTCTTGAGCTAACAATTGTTTGAAGTCATCAGGCCCGTTGAACGATCGACCGTCTGGCAGAATTCCCGTCGCGTTCACGGCGGGGTTGTCGCCCTGGCCGCCTGCAACTTGCTCGGTGGTGCGCCATTGGCCGATGGCGTCGAAGTTGTCGAAGGCAAACCCCAGCATGTCGATCTTCTGATGACACGACGCGCAGATCGCGTGAGTGGCATGCGCTTCGAGCTGCATGCGAATCGTGGCCTTCGGTTTGTTGCTGGGAGTGGGCTGCAGCGGTTCGACATTCGGCGGCGGAGGCGGTGGCGTGCGACCGAAGATGGCTTCGGACACCCAAACGCCGCGATGCACCGGTCGATGTCGAGTGCCATCGGAAGTCAACGACAAGATTGATGCGTGAGTCAGCAATCCGCCGCGATGATCGTCGGCTCGTAGGACGTACTTCTCGAAGCCTCCGTTACTGGATGAGCTGGATTGCTGTCCGTTCCGCTGGAGGTTCAATCCATAGTGCATGGCCAATCGCGAATTCAGCATCGTCCAATCTGACGAGAGAAACTCACGCAACGAACGGTTCTCGCGAAACATCGTTTCGAAGTAGCCGGTCGTTTCCAGGACCATGCTGCGTTCGAGCCACTTGTCGTAATCGGGATAGAGACTCGCATCCGGCGGGAAGGCACCGACTCGATGCAGTTGCAGCCACTGACGCGGGAAGGACTCGGTGAAGCGTCCGATCTTTTGGTCCTGCAAAGCGCGATTCAGTTGCTGCTTCAACACAGTTGGCTCATGCAGCTTGCCCTCGCGAGCGGCAGTAAAGAGTTCTTCATCCGGCAGAGAACTCCACAGCAAGTACGACAACCGTGATGCCAACTCCCAGTCGTTGACGAGGTCACGTCGTTGCTGAGCCGAACCTTCTTCGAGGTAGTAGAAATTCTTTGATGTAAGAATCGCGACCATCGCCGAGCGATATGCGGACGCCAACGGCTCGTTCGCCGACAGTTCGGCCTCCACGATCTTCACATAAGGAGCGATCTCGGCATCGGTAACGGGGCGTCGCCAGGCACGAGTCCCGAAACGCTGCAAGCACTCTCGCGTTTCAGCGATGTCATTGTTCTTACTTGGAACGAGTCCTTCACGTTTCTTCGCGTCGGGTTCCGTGATGATGGGGCCTTCGACTTCGACCCAATCGACCATCAGCAACGGGAAGATCGATTCGCCTTCGTCGGTGAAAAGCTTGTAGCCGGTTGGTCGTCGCTGTTTGGTGACCTGCGTACTGACGAACGTGAATTGCGTGTTACTCAGCGTGTGCCCATCGGCCAGCATTCCCGGCGACTCATTCATCAAGTTGAAGCCGCCTTCGGGCAGAAACGCTTCGATCTCGATGACCGTGGGCTGGTCTTCTGCAGCGCGAATATCTCGACCAACTAAAGACTTCTTGAGCCCTTGATGCCAGATCGCCAAATGCGGCAAGCGACCTTTGAGAGATGGCACGCCGCTGAGTTTCACCTTGATGCGATACAGGCCGGGAGTGCTGGCGTTAAAGAGATGCTGACTATGACCCGGCCAAAACAACCACCGTACCGGTCCGGTCAGACCTTGCTCTTGCAGCAGCTTTTCTTGCCCAGCGTTGGCTTCTCGACGGACGGTCTGCGACTTCGGTGGTTGATCCGGGAACGCTCGCACGAGCACTGTCTCGGCGGCTTTGAAGTATCGCTCGACATGCGACGGCGAGAGTGTCAACAGCGTGCCGACTCGCTCGAAGCCATGCCAACGCGGATCGTCAATGAACGCTCCAGGGAAGCTCGCGTCGTAATAAACACCGAGCAGGTCATAGACCGTATGCCCGTATTCTTCGCGGCTTAAGCGGTAATGAGCGACCGGCCCGCGTTTGGCCATTCGAGCGGCTTCGCCTTGCTTGAGTCTCGTGGAGAGCCAATCAACGACGCGCCCCAATTCCTCCGCCTTCGGTTGAGGCTCCTTCTTCGGCGGCATCTCGCCCGAGTTCATTCGAAAGACAACTTCGCTCCAACGCTGAGCCACCGTCTGCTCGGTGAAGTCCCGCGCGAGCGTATCCAACCGAAACTCGCCCTCATGCTTCTGAGCGTCATGGCAACGCGAGCAATAAGTCTGAAAGAAAGGCCGCACGACTTGGTCGAAGGGGGCGGCATCGTCCGCCGTGATTGCAGGTGTGACGAGGAAGATCGAACCGATCAACAGACCGAGAATTCGAATCGACATAAGTGCTGATTCCAGTTGTTGGACCGAAGGAGTAGTCGCGCGAACGAAACGAGCGAGCTTGATTTTGCACTGCGTGACATTCGCGCGATCTCAATTCTGTGAGTTACCACTTCGCTCCGACGGGCTTTGCTCCCTTGTTCTTCATCTTCACGCTGTAGAGCGAGGTCTTGGCGGTGATGAAGAGCGTTTGGTAGTCGTCGCCGCCGAAGGTGCAGTTGGCTGGGCCTTCGGGGACTTCGATCTTCTCGATGTGTTTGCCGTCCGCGTCATAGACATGCACGGCACCGTGAGTCGTGTAGAGGTTGCCCTTCACGTCCAGAGTCATGCCGTCGCTGCCTTGAGAGATCTGAAACAGTCGCTTGCCGAGCGTGCCATCCTTCGACACTTCGTAGCAGCTCACCGTACCCGGCAGCTTGTGGAAGGCTGGGTCGGGGTGTTTCATGTGGCCTCCGGTGTCAGCGACGTAGAGGCGGCTTTCGTCGGGTGAGAAGTTGATGCCATTGGGCATCGCGAGATCTTTGATGACGGGCTCAACCTTGCCGGTCTTTGTATCGAGCTTGAAGACCCAGTGACCGGGGATCTCAGCTGCACCGGTCAGCCCCCACGGCGGATCGGTGAACCACAACGAACCGTCTGACTTCACGGCCACATCATTGGGTGAATTGAATCGTTTGCCGTCGTACTTATCGGCGATGACCGTGATGCGACCATCGGCCTCGGTGCGAACCAGATTTCGAGCTGCGTGTTGGCACGTAATCAAGCGACCTTCCAAGTCCAAGATGTTGCCATTGGACTGCTCGCTATCGCGGAAGACGGACAGTCCCTTGGCTTCGCTCCATTGCATGAGCTTGCTGTTCGGGATGTCGGAAAAGACCAGCTTCTTCTCGGCTGGTATCCACGCCGGTCCTTCGGTGAACTTCATGCCCGACGCGATCTTCTCGACCTTCGCTCCGGGGGCGATGAGTGACTTTGAGTTGTCATCAGCTCGCGCCGCAGTGATCGCGACGAGCAACAGTCCGAGTAAGCAAGACAGTTTCTTCACAATGAGGCTCCAAGGTTTGAGTGACGATGCTCGAGTTCCAAATCGAGCGAGAGTTTGTAGCGAGTCCGCGTTGATTTCGCGGTTCAACGCGGAAGACTTTGGCCTCCACAAGCGAACGTCGTGAGATACTCAAGCAGAGTTCGAGCTTGATATCGTGCTGCTCAATTCGCTGTCCGCATTCCACGTTTCAGGAGCTGTCATGAAGTCTGTGTTGGTTGGACTGATTGTCTTGTTGTCGTCTGCGACGGCGTTTGCCGAACTACCGAAAGACATCCCGACTGCGATTCCATTGTGGAGCCAAGGTGCTCCAGGTTCCGAATCACGCATGAAGGAAGCGGAAGAGTTCGTTGGCGAGAATTGCGGCAACGTCCACAACCCGTCGCTGACTCCGTATGTGCCAGCCAAAGATAAAGCGACGGGAACAGCGGTCATCATTTGCCCCGGCGGCGGTCACTCGAAGTTGTGTCTCGGACATGAAGGCTACGCACTCGCTGAATGGTTCCGAGATCGAGGTATCGCGGCCTTCGTCTTGAAGTATCGGTTGGCTCGCGAGAAAGGCAGCGCTTACACAATTCAAGTGCATGCGATGGCAGATACTCGGCGAGCCTTGCGACTGATCCGCAGTCGAGCCGCAGAGTGGAACATCAAGACCGATCGAGTGGGCATCTTGGGGTTCTCGGCGGGTGGTGAGCTCGCGGCCTATGCGGCGATGAAGCATGACGCCGGTCAAAAGGATGCCACTGATGTCATCGAGCAACAAAGCTGTCGCACCGACTTTCAGGCTCTGATCTATCCCGGCAGCTCGGCGACTTTCACGGTCGAGACCGGCATGCCACCGGCTTTCATCGCGGCAGGCATCAACGACCGACCGGATATCTCCGAGGGCATGGCCAGTCTCTATCTCAAGTACAAAGCTGCGAAGGTGCCTGCCGAACTGCACTTGTTTGCAAACTCCGGCCACGGCTTTGGCTATCGCCACAACGCCAAACCTTCAGCAGCCGCTCGCTGGCCCGAACGCTTCACCGAGTGGCTCAGCGATACCGGTTTGCTCCAAGCGATGGAATAAGCAGTACATCCACCCGAGCGGTCCACGTCGACGAGATTTGAAGCCGACACGGAACGCAAACCTACAAGCCCGAAGCGACAGCGAGTACGTGCATTGACCCGGTCACTGGTACTCGCTGAAGCGTCGAGCTTGTCGTTTTCGAGGACAATTCGAAGTCCGAGCACTCCTGGCAAACAGCAACCGCCTGACGATTACTCAAAGCATTCGCAGTCGGCCAACAGCTTGCCAGCTTGATCCTTAGCCGAGAGCACTGGGGCGAAGTCGATAGGCCATTCGATGCCGATGGCGGGATCGTTCCACATCAGAGTTCGCTCGAACTCCGGGGCGTAGTACTCGCCGCACTTGTAGACGAAGTCGGCTTCCTCGCTCAGCACCACAAAGCCATGCGCGAAACCTGCGGGAATGAAGAGCTGCCGATGGTTCTCGGCTGACAAGATTTCGCCGGCCCACTTCCCGAAGTGCGGCGAGCTGCGACGCAAGTCGACGGCGACATCGAACACTTCGCCGCGCAGGACTTGAACGAGCTTGGATTGAGGCTTGTGTAATTGAAAGTGCAAGCCGCGCAAGATGCCGTGTCGAGATCTGGAGTAATTGTCTTGCACGAACGAGCCGACGATCCCGTGTTCGGCGTAACGTCGAGCCGAAAACGTTTCCATGAAACAGCCGCGAGCGTCGCCAAAGAGTTTGGGTTCAATCAGCAAGACGCCGGGAAGAGCCGTTGGTTTCACATCCATGCTAGAGCCAATCATCCGCTTTCATTGAGACCGTCAGATCGTCTTGGTGATCTCGTTGGACATCATCGAGAGTGAGCCGCGAAGGCAAAAGTGCCGCTGGCTTCTTAAGCCGTATCCCAATCGAGCCGCAAGATGCGTCCCGACTTCAACGCCAAGACCAACCATTCGCCCAACGGGTCGCAATGCAGCGACAAAACTTCCTCGGGACATTCCGTAGCCCACAGCAACGTGCCGTCCGCGTCGAGCCAATAGATCTGCTGCTCGACCGTTGAGACCGCAGCTCGCTCACCAAAGTGGCTGGCTGAAACGAGTGCTGGTGTTCCATCCAAAACAAACGACGCCTGGCTTTGGCCTCGACTGTCAAAGACCTGCAAGCCGTGCGAGTACTCGGCGACGAGAATTCGTTTCGCGTCGCCCGTGACGCTCAGGCTGCCGCAGTTGGCATAAAGACGTTCGATCCAGACTTCGTCTCCATCCATGTCATGGCAACACAACAAGCCGTGGTCCGCCGCGCCAATGATCTTGGGAATGCCGACACTGAACTCGATGTGATGCAGCGGCACTGTTGTCGTGAATTGATTCAGCTTTTGCCGATCAGCATTGATGACGACGGTGTCGCTGCTTTCGAGCGTCATGGCGATGTTGTGGCCATAGGCATCAATCGCAGCATTAAGAATTGGTTTGGGAGCACCCGCCGTCCACGCCACATTCAATGCCGAGTCCAGCAACGAGATCTGGTCCTGCCCCTCGATCACGATGCCCGCATCTCCGGTATGAGCCCACCGAATGATGCGTGGCTCATGCAATCCCCGCGTCAGGCACTCAATCCGCCCCGCTCGATTCAGCCGATAAACACCACCCGCGCGATCAATTGCAAAGACCTCAGAAGACTCCGTCGCCAGCGACACAGAGACAAGTTCTGCATCCGTCGCAAAAGCCCAAGTCACTCTGGGAGGCAACCCCGTGCCGTTGCGAATCCATTCACTGGGCGAGGGCATAAGGGGCTTTCCTTTTCAAATCACAATCACATGGTGAACCACTCGATCCCAAGCCGAGCATGGGAACGAGTTCAGCGTTTACTCAAACAATTCTTTGACCGAGCACGCAAAGCCCGGCAGGACGTCTTCGCCGCTAATCATCGCATCGTCCCAAAGAAGTCTCCCTTCGCTAACGCTTCGGTAGACAGTTACCGATCGAGCCTCGGGATCGACGACCCATACCATGCGGACTCCGCATTCGAAGTAGTCTCGGATCTTCTGCTGAACATCGCGCGGTCGCTCATCGGGAGAGAGAACTTCAACACATAAATCTGCGGCGACATCGGGATAGACCTCGACAGTGGCATCGAGCGGCAATCGCTCGCGACTCCAATAGGCAACGTCCGGGCCACGCACAGTGTCGGGATCGCGATGCGTGACGAGCCCGGACTCGGTAACGACGCGGCCTAGTCTTCCAGACTTCACAAATGCCTTCAGAACAGCTCCGACGTTGAGCTGAACTTGACCGTGCAGGAAGCGAGGTGGTGGCATCGTGACAACCTTTCCTTCCACGAGTTCTTCACGCGACCCATCAATCGGGCTTGGTCGGCGGACGAACTCATCCAGGCTCATCAGCTCCGAAGTGGTTGCGGTCAACATGGCTCAGTCCTTCTGTTTCTCGGCAACGCATTCATGACATGAAATCAGAATAGCAACGGCACTGCTTGATCGGCATGTTGAACTTGTGCGGCATATTCATGCTACTTGCCAGTGACCAGTTGCACTTGAGCGGCGTCTGTCGGCGGGTCTTTCAGTTCCACTCGAATCGGAGTCGTGCGTTTCGCGCGGTCGATCACGATCGTCAAACGATGGCGACCGACCGTCAGTTTCTGAGGACCGCTGCTTTCGAGAGGCGTTGAGTCCAGCCACATACTCAAGCCGGTCGTCTCGCCGAGGTCGATCAGCGTTGAGCCGGCGGTGCTGACATCGAACTCAGCTCGCAGCACCGAGATGCCGTCGGGCAAATCTTGGAACGGGCCTTTGAACGGGATCACGGGTAAGTCGGCGACGGGCAAGACTCCGCGTACCGTGCTGTACGACGAATTCCATGTGAAGTCAGCAGAGTCTTCAGCCGTCGCGCCGATGCGGTTGCGGCGGATTCTGGTGAAGGACTCTTCGGTGTGTAGCAACGATTGCCAGCGCCGCACGACTCGCTTGCGGCTGATTTGGTAGTCGCCCACTTTGCCGAGTTCCGACAAGAAGCGGACGAGATCCACCAGTTCGCCGCGTGTGAGCTTCTCGGTCAGTCCAGCAGGCATCAGCGACAGTCCGTCGGCTTGCTCGTCGATCTCTTTGAGCGGTATCGAAAACTCTTTGTCTTCGGCGTTGCGGAGCACGAGATCCTTATCAGTCTGCCGCACCTTCACGCCCGAAACGCTGCGCCCGTCATGCGTCACGATGACGAGGGTGTTGAAGCCTTCTTTGATCTTCTTGCTTGGTTCGAGCAGCGACTCGACCAAATAGTCCGGCTGAGCACTGCCGCCGATACTGGCGAGGTCCGGGCCGACTCGACCGCCCGCTCCGCCGATCGCATGACAGTTCAAGCACGCGTTCGCCGCTTTGCGAAAGACGAGTTCGCCTCGCGCCGCATCGCCCTTTGATTTCACTTCGTCGAGCAGCGCGGCCAGCTCCGCCGGAGTCAGCGTCTTGGGACCAGCTTGCACTCCGCCTGCGGTTGTGAAGGCCGCAGTCAGTTCGGGCAGCTTACGACCGGAAGACTCGATCGCGCGAACCGCGAGTTTCACGACATCGCCATTTAGCTTCGCATCTTTAAGGGATGCCGTCAGAGCTTGCGGTCCGCCTTTCACTCCGAGGAATGCGTTGACGAGCGGCGTCGGATCCGTCGTTGCCGGAGCACTGCTCAGCAACGCAACGGCTGCTTTGGAACCGGCTGCGGCATCGAGCGAACTGGCTCCGATGACTGCTGCCTCGCGCACTTCGATCGGTCCAGCAGTCGCGGCCAATGCGGTGAGCTTCGTCACCGCGTCGCTTGCTCCGAGTCGCGCCAGTCCGGCCATCGCGGCCTTCCTCACACTGACATCTTCATCGGCCTTCGCGGCGAGTGCATCGAGCGCTGCCGCTTGTGCTGAGAGCTTCCAAACTCCTATCGCTTCCGCCGCAACAGCTCGAACCGCAATCGGATTCTGAGCATCCAGCCGAGTCGCGATGGCACTCAAGTCGCCGGTCGGTTTGAGATCTCGTTGCTGCGACGCTGAGACGAGCGTACGGAGCAGCGCGGCGCGTTGCTCTGCCGGAGTCTCAGCAGCGATCGCGCGATCAAAGAGCTTCCGCAGATCGTCCGCCGAACCGAGGCTCGCGATGAGCAAGACCGCATCGAGCAGTTGCTGACCTTCGAGCTTGTTCGCGCTGATGAGTGCGAGCAGTCGCGGAGCAACTGCCGGTGAGCCAACAGCTTTGAGTGCGAACGTCATCTGATCGACGTTGCCGCCGAAGGTCATCTGGCCGGACTCGGCGAGCGGCAGCCACTTGTCTTTGTTTTCCCATGCGGTCAGCCACAACGCGTAGTCGAGGAATTGATCCATCGGCAGCGCGAGTGCCTGTAACGCGAGTTCCACTCCTCGTGCCCCGCCAACATTGCCCAGCACGCGAACCGCTTCGAGCCTGACGCGCGGGCTTTCGTCCTTGATGCATTCGGAAAGTGATTCGATCGCTCCGGGCACTCGATCAGACCAATGCTGCAAGACGCGCACGGCGGCGGCTCGCACTTCAGGCTTCGCTGCCCGCAACAGCGAAGCCAGCAACTCCGCATTCGGCACGTCGAGCGACTGATAAGTCCACAGCGCTTCGAGCTGATGTCGTTCGAACAGCGGATCGTTGCGATCAAGTTTCTTCGTCCATGCGGCCAATTCCGGCAGCACGGCTGGAGCACCGCGTTCCTTCAAGACGCGCTTCGCATTGAGTCGCGTCCAACCTTCGGGCACCATGAGTTGTTCTAGTAGCTCGGGCACAGCGGCCTTTGCGAGATTGATGCGAGCGACTGGCTTGCGGTCCTTGCGACTGACTCGCCAAATGCGGCCATGAGTGTGATCACGACGCGGATCGCGGAAGTCGACTTCACCGTGTTGAATGATCGGGTTGTACCAGTCGGCAATGTAGATCGCTCCATCCGGTCCCATCTGCATGTCGATCGGACGAAAGGCTCCGTGCGACGTCTTGATGAGCTCGATTTGCTCCTTCGCCGCGAAGCCCGAACCGGCATCGCTCAGCACGAAGCGGCAAACGCGATGACCTCGAAAGTCATTCGTAATGAGGTTGCCTTGCCAGTCATCGGGCAGATGCCGACCGCTGACGATCTCCAGTCCGCACATCTTCGGACTGCCGGGATTGAGTCCATGAAAAATCTTCGGCACACCTTGAGCCGTCGGGTACGCCGCGCCGGGGATGGCATAATTAATACCTTCGCCGCCTGCTCCATCGGTTGCGAACGATTGGCCATACGCGTCGAAGATGTGCCCCCACGTATTAACCCAGCCGCGAGCAAACACTTCGAGCTTCAAATTCTCCGTCCGCAACTGCCAAATGCCGCCGGCATTGAGTCGCCTCACGCCCCACGGAGTCTCGATGTGGCTATGGATGTAGATCGACTGGTTGAGATACAGCATCCCATCCGGCCCCCACTTGAGCGTATGCAGGATGTGATGCGTGTCCTCGGTGCCAAAGCCCGACAGCACGACTCGTTCTTGATCCGCCTTGCCGTCGCCGTCGGTGTCTTTGAAGTGCAACAACTCGGTGCTGTTAGCGACATACACGCCGCCATCACCGGGAGCGACGCCTGTAGGAATTAATAACCCGCTCGCAAAGACTGACGTCTTGTCCGACTTGCCATCACCGTCGGTGTCCTCCAACACGAGGATGCGATCATTGGCTTTCTCACCGGGCTTGATCTGCGGATAGATCTCGGAACTCGCGATCCACAATCGGCCTTGCGGATCAAAGTTCATCTGAATGGGCTTCGCGATCTGCGGATCAGCGGCAAACAGATTGACTTCGAAACCATCCGCCACGACGAACGACTGGCGTTCGATTTCCGGATCAGGATCGGGAATGTCTTTGAGATTGCGTTGAGCGAGCGCGACGTTGCCCATCGCAGCCAACAACACACACCAAGAGAACGTCAGCCACTGCTTCATAAGGATGCTCGGACTTGAATATTGAGACTTGATCAAAGAGCGACTGGCCGCATCCAACGGCAAGCGCGAGGCGGGATTGGAACGAACCCATCGCAACGATCCAACTGAGCGAGCATCAAGAACTTTGAGGGCCTAGATCGTGGCGGGGGCTTCCTCATTGAGAACTCCTGGTCCATGGATCGGCGGTCGTCGGCGCGGCTTGTGTGGTCAATCGCCCGGACTATCATCCGCCGCCCGCTCCCCGGCCCCTTCTCTTTGTCGGTCTAATTTCCATGCCGTTATCGCCGAAGTCTGGTCCTCGCCCGCAAGTGTTTCAGCCGCCTCAAGGCGATCTGGCGATCCTGCCTGGCTCTGCAAACCCGCTGCTTGCTCAAGCGATTGCGAATAAGCTCGAAGTGCCGCTGGTGCCATGCCGAGCTCACACATTCAGCGAAGGCAATGTCTTCGTGCAGATTCAGGAAAACGTCCGAGGACGCGACGTCTTCGTGATTCAAGGCGTTCATAAGCCGGTCAACGACAACTTCATGGAGTTGCTATTTTGGATCGACGCTCTGAAGCGTGCCAGTGCTCAGCAAGTGACGGCCGTCATTCCGTTCTTCAGCTATGCCAAAGGCGACAAGAAGGACGAGCCGCGCGTTTCCATTCGTGCTCGCGTTTGTGCCGACGCACTGGAAGCGGCTGGTTGCGATCGAGTGCTGACCGTCGACTTGCATAGTCCTCAAATCCAAGGCTTCTTCAGCATCCCTGTTGATCATCTCTACGGTCGCCGCGTGCTCTGCGATCACATTCGATCGTTGAACATTCCCGATCTCGTCGTCTGCAGTCCCGACGTTGGGTTCGCTAAGTCGGCGGTGTCGTATGGCAAATCGCTCGAAGCCAATGTGGTGATCGGTTCAAAGGTTCGCACCGATCACACCGAGACCGTTGAAGTGCATCAAGTCATCGGCAATGTCGAGGGCAAGAATGTCGTGCTCGTCGACGACTTCACGATCACCGGACGCACGCTCGTGTGCATGGCGGATGCGTTGAAGGAACGCGGAGCTAAAGACATTTACGCGGCTGTGACGCACGGCGTGCTGTCGAAGGGGGCGGCTCAACGCATTGGCGAAAGTCGCATCTGCAAGATGTTCCTCACCGATACCATCGAGACCTTTGAAGACCCGCTGCCGCCCAACATCGAAGTTGTGACGGTCGCTCAACTGTTCGCCGACGCGATTCGTTCGATTCACGATCGCACCAGCGTGAGTTCGCTATTCATGAAGTAGTCGATCTCCCTGCGGCTGGGGATAGCCGGGCTGCAAGGAGAGTTGGTGGTCCTCGGTCATTCGTCCGATTTCCATTCGGTGCGTGACGGAGGATTGGGAATACCCGTCGTCTGACTGCGTATCGATCCGCGATTCGTATTTCGTATCTCTGCCACAACCCAATAAGAGGCCCGCAAATGCTTCCTGGAATCAAGCTGTTCGACCTGACTGGCAAGGTGGCGATCATCACCGGCGGCTCGAAGGGGTTGGGCGCAGCGATGGCTGAAGGTTTGGCGTCGGCAGGAGCTGACTTGTTTTTGGTAAGTCGCCATCAAGACGAAGTCGATGCTGTCGCCAAGCAGATCGCAGCCGACTACGGACGCAAGGTCGTGGGCTTTGAAGCGGACGTGTCGCAACCCGAGCAAGCGGATGCACTCGTCGCGGCCTGCCTCAAGGAGTTCGGCAAGGTCGACATCCTGATCAACAACGCGGGCATCAACATTCGCGGGCCAATCGAAGACCTGACCTTCGAGCAATTCCAGCAAGTGCAGAACGTCAATGTGAATGGCGTGTGGTTGACGACGCGCGCGGTCGTACCGCACATGAAGCAACGGGGATATGGTCGCATCGTGATTCTGGCCAGCACCATCGGCATCGTCGGTCTGGCGAATCGAACGCCATACGCCGCGAGCAAAGGTGCGATGGTTCAACTCACGAAGACGCTGGGGTTGGAGTTGGCTCCGTTCGGCATCACGTGTAACGCGATATGTCCTGGTCCATTCCTAACTCCGATGAATGTGCCGATCGCCGAGACAGAAGACGCGAAGAAGAACGTGGTCGGTGCCGTAGCCCTCAATCGCTGGGGTCGGATGGAAGAAATCCAAGGCGCCGCGATCTATCTCGCCAGCGACGCGTCGAGCTACACGACCGGCAGCCTGATGGTCGTCGACGGCGGCTGGACAGCGCGGTAAGCAACCCTCTTGGAACTGCTTCTTCTGAATGAAGAAGTGGAAGAGTTCTCGCGTGGAGTCATTGAACGCTGGTGTGGAGAACGTTTTCGTTGCCGTGAGCTGTATCACGCTTCGCGACCATGTTGCGCATTGTCGAAGTTCACTCCCGAAATTTGCCGATTGGTGAGCCGCTCTATACTGCCTGACGATGTTTCGCGAGACGCAACGGGCCGGGAGAGGATCACGAATGGATGCGTGGGGCTTATTGCTCGAAGTCGTGCTGCTGTTGGGTGGCTGCTTCGTGTTTGGTGCGATTTGTTCGTGGCTGAAGCAAAGCCCCATTGTTGGGTACTTGGCTGCGGGAATGATTCTGGGTGGTCCTGGCAGCTTGCATGTCGTCCGCTCGGAACATGAGCTCGAAGCTATTGCTGAGCTTGGTGTGGCGCTGCTGCTCTTTAGTCTGGGGCTGGAGTTCTCTTTACAGAAGTTGCTGGCGTTGGGATCAAAGACGCTGGCCTGTGGCGCGGTTCAAGTCGGATTAACGTCGGTCGTGGGAGCCTGTGCTGCGGCTCTGTTTGGACTGGGAGCCAAAGAAGCAATCGCGGTGGGTGCGGTCGTCTCGCTCAGTAGCACCGCCATTGTTTTGCGAGTGCTGATTGATCGAGGTGACATCGACAGTCTGCATGCTCGGCAATCGGTCGCGATCTTGCTGGTGCAAGACATGGCCGTCGTACCTCTGGTTGTGTTGATGACGCTCTTGGCCGAAGGCGGGACTGCCGGAGAAGTGCTCGTTCTGTTGGGCAAGATCATCGCACTGGCTGTCTCACTTATTGCCGCTCTGTACGTGGTGTTGAACCAAGTTGCTGTGCGAGTCCTGCGAGCGTTGTCGTTCGACCATAACCGAGAGCTGACCGTCGTATTGGCAATCGTCTTGGGCCTGGGAGCTTCGTGGGCTGCGCACGCATTGAAGTTGTCGCCTTCGTTGGGAGCCTTCATCGCGGGAATGTTCTTAGGAAGTTCTCCGTTTGCTGTGCAGTTGCGGGCGGATGTTGCGTCGTTGCGGACCGTCTTATTGACGTTGTTCTTCGGCGCGGTGGGATTGGTGGCCGACCCGGTGTGGATCATGACTCATATCCCGATGGTCGTGAGCGTCGCGGCGTTGATCATCATCTTGAAGGCGAGCGTGATCTGGGGTTTGTTGCGAGTCGCAGGCCAAACTCACTCCGTGGCTGCGGCGACTGGCTTGTGCTTGGGGCAAGTCGGTGAGTTCGCTTTTGTGTTGGCCAGTTCTGGCCGCAGTGGTGGAGTCATCTCACCCGAACTGCATCTGACTCTGGTGTCGGCCACGATCGCTTCGATGTTCGTGACGCCGTATCTCGTGACGCTGGCTCCCCTAGTTGGGAACTGGCTCACGCCGCGCATGTCGATGTCAGCCGCTGCTTCGGTCGACGGCGAGGCCGCGAAGCACGAGCCGCTCGACGTTGTCATCATCGGGTTCGGGCCAGCAGGGCAAGCAGTTGGTCGATCGCTGGCTGGGAAGTCGAAGCGAGTGTTGGTGCTCGACATCAATCCGCAAGGTGTGGCTTTGGCGGACTCGCTGGGGTTCGAAGGTCATATCGGTGACGGCACCCAATTCGAAGTGCTCGAACACGCGCATGTCGCATGCTCGCGAGTGATCGTGATCACCATCCCTGCGCTGTCAGGGGCGATGAATTCCCTGCAATGCGTGAAGCAGTTGGCTCCGACAGCTCACATCGTTGTGAGGTCGCGCTATCAACGCCACTTCCCTGACTTCGAACGTGCCGGAGCGGATGCCGTCATCGGTGATGAAGAGCAAGTTGGCTATCGACTCTCGGCCTACGTGACGGTGTTCTTGGAAACTCAGCCGACCGTCGAAACCTCTGCATCGTCATAGCTGTCGACACGACGTGCGCTCGCTGGCGGGTGAGTTAGAGCGTTCTCATACTCAACGACGCTTTAACTGTCCTCTTCACCTGCCGAGAACACTCATGCCGACCCTCTTCGATCAACTCACCGAGCAATCCGCGACCTCTGGCCCCGCAGCGACACTTGATTTGCTCATTCAGCAGATGCGAGCGGAGAAGAACTTTCATCGATTGTTTGACGCGATGATGCTCAAGAAGAAGTTCGAACTGGGCTTGCCGCTGCTGCGTCCGTCGTCGCTGACCGATGTGCCCGCCGACAAGCGCGAGACGTTCGAGAAGGCTTACATCGAAGCGGCTCGTGAGGTCGGCCAGGGGTTCTTAGAGAATCAGCAGCTCAACGATGCGTGGCTTTGCTTCCGCACGATTCAAGAGAAGGAACCGATTGCGGCGGCGATCGAGAAGATGTCTTTGCCTGATGACTACGAGAAGGCTCAAGAGCTGATCAACATCGCGCTCTATGAAGGGGCTCACCCCGTGCGGGGCTTGCAGTTCTTGCTGAAGTCGAACGGCACGTGCAACACGATCACGACGCTCGATCAAATGATGCCGCAATTGGGAGCGACCGAACGACAACAAGCGGCGGCATTGATGGTGCGGCACCTGTATGACGAACTACAGCAGAACGTGCAGGCCGACGTGCAGCGACGAATGCCGTTTGCTCCAACGGCAAACAACCTGCGTGAGCTGATCCTGGGGCGCGATTGGCTCTTCCAAGAAGGCAACTATCACATCGACGTGTCCCACTTGAACTCGGTCGTGAGGTTCTCGCGATTCCTCGAACCGGCAGCACCGGAACTCAAGCTGTCGTTGCAGTTGGCGGAATACGGCGAGAGGCTGGATGCTCAATTGCAGTACGCGGGCGAAGCTCCATTCGAAGAGTTCTATCCGGCTCATCGTCACTTCTTTGGAATCCTGCTGGGCGAGAAGGTCGATGAAGGCGTGGCATACTTCCAACACAAGCTCGACAGCGATCCCGACGAGCAAGACAAGCAAATGATCGCCTACGTGCTGGTGGATGTGCTGGTCCGCAGTGGCCGCGCCGACCAAGCGATGGCGATTGCCGAGAAGCACTTAAGGTTCATCGACGAGCAGTCGTTCTCGTTTGCGGACCTGTGTGTGAAAGTCGGTCGCACGGACGCGTGGGGCGCGGCGGCGAAAGAGAAAGGCGATTTGGTCGGATTCACGGCGGCGTTGTTGTCGAGCGGCAAGACATAACGTTGCTGTCGCTAACTGAAGATCCAAGGATCGACTGAAGCGTTGGCACGGCGTGAAGTCGCGCCATTGAATGTGAGGGAGAGAAGCCGTGATGCCGTTCCTGCATGTCTCTGATGTCGGTCGTGGGTTTTGGTCGCAGACGTTGGGAGTTCGAGCCGTGTGGTTTTTGCTACTCGGATTCGTCGTCGCGATGAATGCCGTCGCTCAAGAGCCGCCGATTGATGCGGCCAAGCCCGACGTTCCGGCGATTGCCAAAGACCAAGAATCAGTAGCGGCGGCTCCGAAGTCTCCGGTCGCGAAGTATCTGACCGTCACCAATCCCGTGACGGACACCTTCTACAACCGAGTTCGAAATTCGCTGGTCGCATTGCAGCAGCAAGCGACTCAAGAGAACCGACAAGCGATCCTGATCTTGGAACTCGAACGTGGTCGCAGCATGTTCGGCCCCGTGCGCGAGATCGCTAAGGAACTCACTTCGGCCAAGTATCAGCGTGTGAAGACGGTGGCGTGGATTCCGTCGCATTCCGAGGGCCGCCGCTTGGATGGCTGCATCGGCATCCTCGCGCTGGCTTGCCAAGAAATTGTGATGCACCCCGATGCGGAGTTTGGTGATCTCGGCAGCGGTGCCGCGTTGGATGCCGACGAGCAGCAGTTCGTCATCAACATGGTTGAGAAGCGCTACAACTCGAAACTGACGGGCTCGATCGCGGCCAGTTTGGTGGACCCCGCCAAGTCGCTGCACAAGGTTCGCACCGGGACCAAAGACGCCGCGACGCCCGACGCTCAAACGACTCGCTTGATTGGTTCGGACGAGTTGAAGCGACTGCAAGAAGGCAACGTTCCGATCCTCTCGCTAGAGACCATTAAAGAGCAACGCGACATCGCTGTCTTCACCGGTGCTCGCGCCAAGTCGCTCGACATCATCGTTTCGCACACGGCCCATGAACGCTCAGAACTGGTCGACTTATTCGGCTTCGAGCGGCAGTACCTGCGCGAGGACATTGGCACGGGCGAAGTGCCGATCACGAAGATCATCAAAGTCGAAGGCATGGTGAATCCTTTCCTGCGCGAGTTCGTCGAACGCAACTTGCAGCAAGCCGAGAAGGAAGGCGCGAACCTGGTGATTCTCGAAATCGATTCACCCGGCGGCTACGTGCATGACAGCGTGCTGTTGGCAGATCGGCTCAGCAAACTCGATCCCAAGAAGATGCGGACCGTCGCTTATGTGCCGCACATGGCGATCAGCGGTGCGGCGGTCATCGCGTTGGGATGCGACGACATCATCATGCACCAAGATGCTCAACTTGGTGACGCGGGCATGATCAAAGAGACCGAAGCCGGCGGACAATTCGAATTCGCACCCGAGAAGCAGCTCAGTCCGCTGCGAGAAAGTCTGCGACGATTAGCGACAGCCAAAGGGCGTTCTCCGGCCTTGTGCGAATCGATGTCGGCGAAAGACTTACAGGTCTTCAAAGCGACCAAACGCGACTCGGGTAGTATGAGTTACATGACGGATGCCGAGATTCAGAACTCGGAAGGCGAGTGGATCAAGGGGGCTCCGGTGCCCGAGTGTGGTGGCGGCCAATTCCTGACTGTAGCCGGCAAACGTGCCTACGAACTCAGGTTGGCCAGCGAGCCCGTCCATGACTTCTCGGAACTCAAGCAACGTTTGGGTATTCCGAAGGACAAGCTGGTGCCGATCGCTCAGACCACTTGGGTCGACACACTCGTGTCAGTGCTGAGATCTCCGGCCGTGACCTTCTTGCTGTTCATGATCGGGATTCTGTGTTTGTACCTCGAAGCGCATACCACCAGCGGCATCTTTGCCATCGGAGCAATCTTCAGCTTCGGACTGTTCTTCTGGGCCAACTATATGGGAGGCACGGCGGGCTGGCTGGAAGTGATGTTGTTCTTGATCGGGGCCGGATTGGTCGCCATCGAGGTCTTCTTGATTCCGGGCTTTGGCGTCTTCGGCTTGTCAGGAGGCCTAGCGATTATCGCCTCGATCGTGTTGGCCAGTCAGACCTTTGTAGTGCCATCGACGAACGAAGAGTTCCGTCAGCTCGCGTGGTCGATGGGAACGTTGAGCAGCTCGATTGTGGCTGTCGGTTTCGTGGCCTTGATCTTGGGACGTTTCCTGCCGCACATCCCTGGCATTCGAAACATGATCTTGGCACCACCGGGCGATGACGGGCCGATGCTTGATCCGCGCCTGATCAACGGAAGTCAGTCTTCGCTGGCAACGAGCCACGATCAAGAACTCGTCGGTCAAGCAGGCGTTGCGTATTCGAGTTTGCGTCCTGCTGGCAAAGCTCAGTTCAAAGGTCGCTTGGTGGACGTCGTTAGCAACGGAGACTTCATTGATCCCGGCACACCGATTGAAGTCGTGGAAGTCTCCGGCAATCGCATCGTGGTCTGTGCGAAGTAGCCAAGCTGAGCACTCGCTGCTTTCTCCTGCCGCTGTCATTTTTATGACAGACGCTTCCAACAGAACTAGCTTGTTGATGTGGGGCAGGTTTTCAACCTGCCTTACTGATAGCTGTTTCGCCGGTTGAAATCCTGCCCCACAAACTCCTGAAGAACACAGTCAGTTTTGGGGTACGACGGACTTGAAGTCCGTCGCTCCTAAACGATGGCGCGCGACGGACTACAAGTCCGTCGTACCGGTGTTCCTCGCAAATTGTGGCGCCCAGGTAAGTAAGTTCTATTGGAATCGTCACGACAGCGACCTCGAAGCCATTACGGCTTGGTCTTCAGATTCTCGTCGAGGAACTTCCACATCGCGTTCATGGCTTGAGTCTGCTTCTCGCCTTTGAAGCCGTGTCCTTCGCCTTCGAGGATCACAAGCTCGTGTTTGACCTTGGCGGTCTTGAGCTGCTCGTCGAGAAGAGTGGCTTGCGACGGCGGAACCAATGTGTCGGCGGAACCATGCAACGTCAGGATCGGCGGATCGTCACTGCTGATGTAGGTGACTGGGCTGGCGGCTTTGAAAGTGTTCTTCGGGTCGTCGAGTTTGCCGCAGAGTCCTTGAATGAATTGGCGAGCTCCGGCGGATGTGTCCCAGCAAGCCTTGATGTCTGTTGGACCGAAGATGTTGACGACAGCTTGCACGCGGCTGGATTGGTCGGCATGTCCGCCGCTGCCTTCGAGCTTGTGGCTTGAGTCCGTCAGACCCACCAGCAAGCTCAAGTGCCCGCCAGCCGAGCCGCCGCCAACTCCGATGTGCTTGGCATCAACGTTGTATTTGGCAGCGTTCGCTCGCAACCAACGGATCGCGCACTTGCAGTCTTCAATCTGAGCCGGGAACGGCACCTTGCCGACCTTCGTTTCGGGATCGATCTGCGTCAGTCGGTAACTGATCGTCAGCCCGACATAGCCGCGTTTAGCAGCTTGCTCTGCAAAACCTCGAAAGCCCGCTCGATTGCCGCCGGACCAACCGCCACCGTGGATAAACACGACGGCTGGAAATGGACCGCTCCCTTCACCCGGCTTGGCGATGTCCAGTTGGAGTTCATCATTGCCACCTTTGCCATAGACTACATTGTTTTCCCAGGTGACATCGGCAGCTTGGAGGGTCGCTGTTTGCAAACCGCTCACCAGTACCAACCCCAGCGTTACACGCACGAACCACGTCTTGAGAGCCAGCATTCGAGTCATCCTTCTGAACGAGAGCGTGATGGAAATCGGCAGGAGTGGTTGATCGCCGGGCAGGATGAGCGATCGCTAAGTTTCTAGCCACCCAGTTTGATTGAGCGCGATCTCGCATCTGTTGACGCGATCCGTCGCGCTTCGGGCGAGCATGCAGCGAAGGCTTGAAGGCGACTTCCTCATGGCCGGAATTGGCCGCGCGATGAATATCTTCGGCGGCATCCAGTTGGCTCGCTGCGGTAGTGCTTGTGAGCAACTTGAGAATCCAGACGCTACGCCGTAACTTTCGAAGTCCGCGAAAATCTGTGCGTTTTCAGCGGTCAAAGTCCCTCGCGAACGAGCTTCTGTGCCGCGCTGCAACAGTGGCTGTTCCCGTGCTGGCCAGCTTTTTCGCTCCCGTCGAGCCTCCTCGGCGGACTTGGGCGGTTGCACTCCGAAGCCATTCACTTTGATGACTTCAATGACCCTTTAACCCTTGTGAGGAACTTTCATGGCTTACGACGTCACGCTGATCCCTGGAGATGGAACCGGCCCCGAACTCGCTGAAGCTACTCGTCGCTGCTTGGATGCCACCGGCGTGAAGATCAATTGGGACGTTCAAGAGTGCGGCATCGAAGTCATTGAAGCTCAAGGCAAGATTCCAGACTCCGTCTTTGCGTCCATTCGTAAGGACAAGATCGCTCTCAAGTCGCCCATCACCACGCCCATCGGTAAGGGCTTCCGCTCGGTCAACGTTGCTCTGAGACAAGAACTCGGGCTCTACGCCTGCGTTCGTCCCTGCAAGACCTACAAGGGAGTGCGTTCCTACTACGACAAGACCAACGTCGACCTGGTCATCGTCCGCGAGAACACTGAAGACCTCTATGCCGGTGTCGAGTTCAAGGCTGGCGAAGCCAAGACGACCGAGCTGATTCAGTTCATCAACGCAGCGGCGACGGGCAAGAAGATCAACAGCGGTTTGCAAACCACCGGCGTCAGCATCAAGCCGATGTCCGTCGAAGGTACTCGCAACATTTGCAACTACGCTTTCGATTACGCAGTTCGTCATGGCCGCAAGTCTGTCACGTCGATCAGCAAGGCGAACATCATGAAGTTCACCGACGGTCTGTGGTACGACGAGACTCGCGCTGTCGCCGTTGCTTACGGTGCCAAGTTCGAAGACGCCAAGCTCGCCAATGGTGTGACGGCTGATGCTCAATTGGCTGGCAAGGTCAAGGACGGCAGCGGCGTTCAATACATCGAACGACTCGTCGACAACATGTGCATGCAACTGGTTCAAAAGCCCGAGAACTACGACGTCCTCGTCATGGGCAATCTCTACGGCGACATCCTCAGCGACCTGTGCGCTGGATTGGTCGGCGGCTTGGGAGTGGCTCCTGGTGCCAACATTGGTCCCGATTCAGCGATCTTCGAAGCGACTCACGGATCGGCTCCGAAGTACAAGGGCCAGAACAAGGTGAACCCAACGGCCTTGATCCTCAGCGGCAAGCTGTTGCTGGAACACATTGGCGAGAAGGCCGCTGCTGAGAAGTTGGAGCGAGCAGTCTCCAGCATCATCGAAGAAGGCAAGTACGTGACCTACGACATGAAGGCAGATCGCAACGATCCCACCGCTGTGGGCACTCGCGAAATGGCCGAAGCGATCTGCAAGCGCATGGCGGAACTCGGCTAGTTCGTAGGCTGACTTGATCAATCGCTGACGCGCTCGGAAACGTTTAGGGGCGTGGGCTTTGCTCGAAAGCACCACGCCCTCTCCGTTCGAATGAGTGCCTCTCAGACTCGGTGTGCAGCGTCCTCGACGCTTCGTGAGTCCGATTCGTTGGCGCGACTTTCAATGACGCCATCAGCATCAGACCGTTCGCCGAGCGAAGCGAACTTGTTCTTCGTCACGCGGTCAGCGCCTGTCGTTTCTATTGCACCAGCCCGGATGGGCAATCTTTCGTCCCACCAAACCTCAGGACCATTCATGAGCGGTTTTCAGTACCAGAACGGACAGCTTTATTGCGAAGGTGTCTCGGTCGCGAAGTTGGCAGAGCAGCACGGGACTCCGTTGTGGATCTACTCCAAGTCGGCATTGGTCACTCGGCTGCGCGAGATTCAAACCGCGTTTGCTGAAGTCGATCCGGTGATCTGTTACTCGGTAAAGGCCAATGGAAATCTCAGCATCCTGAAGACGATGGCCGAAGCTGGCAGCAGCTTTGACGTCGTCTCCGGCGGCGAACTCTTCCGAGTGAAGAAGGCCGGTGCTGATACAAGCAAGGTCGTGTTCGCTGGTGTGGGCAAGACCGACGACGAAATCCGTTTCGCTCTTGAATGCAACATCCTCAAGTTCGACGTGGAGAGCGAAGCCGAACTCGATGCCATTGCTTCCGTCGCGAAGTCTTTGGGCGTGGTGGGACGAGTCGCTCTGCGGCTGAATCCCGACATCGATGCCAAGACACATACCAAGACGACCACCGGCAAGAAGGGCAACAAGTTCGGTATGGATATCGAACGAGCTGACCAACTGGCCGAGAAGGTTTTGAAGAATCCCAACTTGGAACTCAGCGGCATTCATATGCACCTGGGCTCGCCCATTCTTACGACCGACCCTTACGAGGCTGCCGCCAAGAAGGCCGTTGAAGTCGTGAAGGCGTACCGCTCGAAGGGCCATCCCATTCACTGGATCAATCTCGGTGGTGGCTTCGGCATCAGCTATCGCAAGAACGAAGGTCCGGCTGCTTCCGAGTACGCGAAGGTCATCGTGCCGTACATCAAGGAAGCTGGCTGTCGTCTGACGTTGGAGCCGGGACGCTACATCGTCGGCAACTCAGGCATCCTGGTCACCAAGGTCATCTTCAAGAAGCAAGAGGGCGGCAAGACCTTCGTCATTCAAGACGGCGGCATGAACGATCTCATTCGCCCGGCGATGTACGATTCCTTCCACCGCCTGTGGCCAGTGGCTCCTTCAGTCGCCATGCCAGAAGACGTCGAAGGCGAGATCGCTGGTTGCGAGAAAGTGGATGTGGTCGGTCCGATCTGCGAGTCGTCGGACTACTTCGCGAAGGACCGTTACCTGCCGCCGATGCAGCGCGGCGACTTGCTGAGCATCTTCAGCGCTGGTGCTTACGGCACCGCCATGAGCAGCAACTACAACGCGAAACCCTTGGCGGCCGAGATCCTGTGCGACGGTGCGAACTCGAAGGTCATTCGTCGTCGACAGACTTACGAAGAACTCGTCGCGAACGAGCTGGTGGATTAATCGCTAGAGCAATTCATTGCTCAGCAAACTTAAGACAGCCGCTTTCGATTGCCCGCGTTGCTAACGCCGCTGGCAGTCGAGAGCGGCTTGCTTCGTTTCGTGCCGCTTGCTCGAGACCTCGTTCCGGTGATTTGGCTGTGCGATGCTGGCAAGTCGACCTATTTGGCTCTCGGCGTAACGTCTCGGAAGGGGGAGTAGGTCACTGATAGATTCTTGATGGCGATGTCGGGACGATCGGGGGCTCGATAGTCGTTGGCCACCAGGATCTTTTCCGGCAACTCCAAGATCAGCTTCTTGAAGGTCAGCGGATATTGGACAACACCATCGCCAGATGACTTCCAGTTGCTGTTGTCGGGGCGGTGATAGTTCTCGCCGGGGTAGTTGCCGGGTAGAGGGAAGCGAACGTAGCGCCAGCCGTCGAAGTTGAAGCGACTGCGGCCTCGGACATCGTTCGTGTTCCAGTCGCTGACCGACATTGCCTTCATGCGAGCGAGTTCTGCGGCGGGCATCCAGTCGGCCATCCAGCGTGTCGGCTCGCCCTTGGCCGCTGCTCCGATTGAGATGAATCGTTCTCCTTCGGCATCTTCAAGTTCGAAGATTGCTCGGCCCCAACCGCTGTTTCCCAACACTTGCAGAGCGATCTCGGTCGGCTCGCCGGGCAACTTCAATCCCGTCTTGTGAGTGAGCACCGAATACATCGGCAGGTATGACGAACCTTCGACGGGCAGTTGTGGAGTCACGCGTAGCGCCGCCTTCTCTCCGGCCAGTTCTGCAACTGGCTCGTACTTAAAACTGCCGAGCCGACGAGGGCTGTCGAAGTTGTAGAACTCCAGCTCGCTCGATCGTGTGGTCTCGATGTTTCAGTCGGCCAGATCGCCCAGCGGCGCGATGACGACTGGCTTGTCGGTCTTTGGCTGGAGCGGTTCGTAATCGGGAACTCCCAGTGTGAGCTGGCCGAGTGGCTGCGTGGTGGTGACAAAAATCGGAGCAGGCGAAACTGAGTGCGAAACTGGGTTGTGCATCAGGTCGACCGCCACTGAGTTCTCATTCAACTCGGCAGCCTTGATCGCTTGTGTTCCGCGCAAGGTCCACATGGCTGTCACGAACCGATTGTCGGGTCGCTTGAATTCAACGGCATAGACCGACGCAGATCCCGTGGGGACTAGGCGAGTGAACTTCGCTCCGTCGAGCTGTGAAGTCATCGTGGCGACTGCGACGTAGGACGGCTTGGGACTGATGTCGGGCTTGGCGAAGCACATGCCCGATGCGCCCCAATTGCTGTGGTAATAAGAATTACCCATGTCGGTGATCGAGCCCATGCGGATCAACGGAATCTGCCACACGAGCGAGTGCAGCATGTGCCGAATGAAGTAGTTGGCTTGTTCTTCGAGTGTCAGGTTGCCGGGATTCGTGCAGGGATAACCGATTTCGTAACACTGCGTGATGGGCTTATCGCGGTAGTCGTAGTGGTCGAGGATTTTTCGATCCATCCACAGTCCAGCGTTGTTCGCCACGAAGTCCATGGGTTGGTTCTCAGGCATCCGCATGAAGCTGCCGCATTCGTTACCACGCGAATCAAACAGCTCCGCCGGAAACTTGTGACGTAGGAACTCTTCCAGCAAGTGTGGGTTGCCGTTGCCGAATGCGAGCTTGGCGGCGGGGAACTGCTCGCGAACGTCCTTCGCGGTCTTGTGTGCTTCTTCCCACAGCTTATCAAACCGAGTTTGCTCACTGGCATCGAGCTGATACGGCGTTCGGCCAGTGAAGACATCGGGCACACGCATGATGTGCGGGCCGCTGATGGCATTCTCGTGAAAGATCAAGACGTTTTGCGGCGTCAGCGGGTCGGCGGCCAGACGTTTGGCTAAGTCGGCTGCGCTACGAGGTTCGCTTCCGGGCAAGATGCCGTACTTCTTACGAGCGTCTGCCGAATACGAAAACATGCCGTATCGCAGACCGGCCTTCATGTAGAGCGGTCCCGTTTGGTCTGGATTGCTGGGAGTAAAGTGTCCCCCACAGAAGTCCCAAGTTCCGAAAGGCGAATGCTCGCGATGTTGTCGCGTATCGGGCGGCAAGACTGCGAAGGTCGTCGTGCGGCGGAGGATCTCGGCACGACCCGATAAGACCTTGATGGCCAGCGCGTGATAGCCGAGCTTCGGCACGTCGACCTTGATATCGAGCGAGGTCTTCTGATCTTGTTGCAGAGGGATCTCGTCGCTGCGATGAGTTGTGGATTGGCCATAATGGTCAGTCGCGACGGTTTCGATGACGTAATTCGCTCGTCGTGAGCTGTGCAGGTCGACCTTGAATTGTGGCACTTGTGGTTGATTAAAGACGTGGCCCGGTTCGGTTCCAGTTACATGCAATTGGACCTGAGCCCGTTGAAACGTCATGCCGTAAAGATGCACGCCGCTCGGCAGACCCAACGGACGAATCTGATAACGGCATGGATCAGGACGCCTCACCGCGAGGTGCAACTCTTTGGTGACTTCAACATCAAAGGCCCATTCATCAGAGAAGTCTTGAGCAAAGGCGAGACCCAGAGGCACTCGGACGACAAACAGATTGCCTTGCTTCACGGGGATGATCTGGACGATGTCCGTGCTGCGCTTTTTGGTCTCTGCAAAGCGAGGAATGGTCGCCGAGAAGTCGTGCAGCGTCACACGTCGCGCTCCGTCCATAGCTCCGATGCGGAAGCTGATATTGGGCGAGTAAGTCGGATCATTCTCGCAGGCGGCCAACACATAGACCGCCGAGTAATCGCCGACCGGAATTTTGAAGAGCGGTCGTCGCGGATCACCTGGTTGCTCGGGGCCTTTGTCATAGGCGGCGTAGTACGAACTCGGGTCCGTCTTCCAATCCGGCCACTCGGCAGACTTAAGGAACAGGTTGTCGGCATCGGGGCGATTCACGAGATCAAATGGGATGCCACCGATGACGACATGCCGTTCGCTAATTGGCCATTCGATGGCGGTGAGATCTCGCGCGAGTGGCTCCAAGGGGACCGTCACATGGATGCCGTGCGAAGAGAGTTCCCCTTTGCGAGGAACGATGAGGTCCGCACCGATCACAACCTTGGCGAAGCAGATAGCAATCACAACGCAGGCTTGGAGCCAACTCACTCGCATTGCAGATCTCCCCATTCATGAGCACTCCGAGTTTGATGGAGTGCTGTGATTATCCGCCTGACGGAGCGTCATGAAGGGACGACGCTTCACATGATTCGCGGCTGAGCTTAGTGGCTTATCAGCTTTGATGAATCTGGGAAGAAGAGACGGCTGAATGTCGAGGCGTCTCGAAGTTTGAAATCGCATCTCGCACTGCAACACGATCGTGACCCAGGAGGTCGCATGTCGGACAGGAACTCTGTCGATGCAGCTAACGTGGTGACTGATGCGCCGAGTTAAGCGGCGTTTTCGATGAAACGCGACAGGCCCAGCAGGCTTGGCATTTCGGGCAAGTCGATGGATCGCTGTCCCGTCGCTGATTCGATGGAGGACGAGAGTTCGGTCAACAACTGCCGAATGATGCGTTCGGCATCGAGCCGTTCGGTGAGCCACGTGTCGCGGGCACGATGCCAACTGGTCTCTTGCTCGGTGAGCTGCGTGAGTTGCGATTGCAGTTGCTCTTCTTGCCGACGCAGATGCTGCTCGCGTTGAGCGATCCAATCGGTGAAGGACTGTTGCTCGGTGCGGAAGTCGGCCTTTTGTTGTTCGAACAACTGTCGCTGCTCATCGAACTCGCGCTGCTGGCCGCCCAGATTGTCACGGAGCATGCGGAAGTATTCCGAGAGCGTCTCACGCGACTTCTCGACTCGCGCCGTGGCATTCTCGTCGCCGGTCACTTGTTGCAGTTGAGCCCACGCTTCATCGACTGCCATTTGAGTTTCCAGCAACTTGCCGTGCCGACCTTCGAGGTCTTCACGCAACTTGTCCAAACGCTCGCGGCGAGCTTCAAGGTTCTCGGCATGCAGAGCAATCAAATCGGTTTGCCGACGATTCTCTGCGGCCTGAGTCTGAATCTTCAGCTCCCAAGTCTGACGCTCGGACGCGAGTCGTTGACGTTCATTTTCAGCCGCGAGTTCAAGCGACTGTTGCAGCTTCGCCAGTGACTCTTGCTGACGGCGCACAGACTCGGCGTACTCTTCAACAATCGCTCGCCGACGTTCGATTTGCCGAGCTTGCTTGCGTTGCAAGTCGACCAAGTATTCAAGCCGTTGTCGCGACTGCTGGTACTCGGCACGGAGAATGTCCTGAGCTTGTTCGATCTCGCGCCGCGAACGATCGAGATGGTCCTGTTGAAATCGCAGGCGACCTTCCAGCAACGCTTGCTGCTTGCGGATCTCGACGTCGGACATCTGCTGAGCTTCAGCAATCTCTTGTTTGACCTTTTGCAGGTCTTGCAGATGCTCGGCCTTCTGTTGGTCAATCTCTTCCCAAGTCTGACGTCGCAGCTCGGCCAGCTCTTGATCGACCGCCAGTCGTTCGGCGTCGAGTTGGTCTCGACGTCGATGCAGGTCAGCTTCAGCGTCGGCCTTGTCGCGATGCCATTCATCCACCGTGAGTTGAAAGCGATCGCGCTCAGCTAACAGGGCTTCTCGGTCTTCACGGACCTGGGTAGACAACGCTGCCTCAGTGAGTTCTTCTGACAACCGTTGTCGTTCAAAGTGCAAAGCCGCCGCCAGCTCATGTCGCTGACGATCAAGCTCCATGACCATGCCCAGTCGTTGTCGCTCCCACGTTTGGCGCTCTTCGACGAGTTTGGCACGCTCGGACTCGACAGCCACCAGCGATGCCTGCAGTTCGAGTCGCTCTTGAGTCAAACGCTGATCGAGCTCTTCTCGATAGCTAGATCGCTCAGCATCGAGCACCGCGCGACTGCGTTGTTGTTCGGCGTCGCGCTCGGCGAGTTCTCCTTGCAGCAGTTTGAGAGCATCGGTTTCAGCGCGCAGTTCAGACTCGCGCAACTGCCACTGCTCACGAATCTCGCTCGATTGTTCTTCGAGTTGTTGCTTCTCGATGCGAAACGCGCGGCGTTCGTTTTCTAGGGATGCGACTTGAGCCTGCAGAGACTGCTCGCGCCGAGCAACGTCGGCCAGTTGCTCGCGAACTTGACTCACGATCTGACTTGTTTGAGTCAGCAGGTCGAATTCCAGCTCTTTCAGTTCTTCGGCTTCGGCATCAACGGGATCGGGTGATCGCGGAGCTGCGTGTGGCGACGGATGAGGGGTCGCTCCGAAGCGAACCAGGGAAGTACTCGAAGAGCGAGACGCCGTCGTAGCATCAGCAGCGGCATGTCCGGCCATGAAACCGGAGACCGGGTAGCGTCGATCGCTCATGAGGGAATCCTTTCCCAAACTCTGGCGGCCATCGGCATCTTGCCGATTCCAAGTTGTCGTACTGAAGACACTAAGCCGCGACATGCAACGACATGTCACGGCTTAGGTAAGCAATGCTGTTGATCGACACCACAACTCGTTAGAGAGCGGCGTTGATCATCTGAGTGATGCGGTCCTTGGGCTGAGCACCGATGACGGTGTTAACCACTTGGCCGTTCTTGAAGAGCATCAAAGTCGGGATCGACTGAATGCCGTACTTGGTTGCAACCCCAGGGCTTTGATCGGTGTTGATCTTGCCGACCTTCACCTTACCAACGTACTCGGTCGCGATCGCTTCAACCGTGGGAGCCAACGCACGGCAAGGACCGCACCAAGGAGCCCAGAAGTCGACCAAAACAGGAGTTGCAGATTCCAGAACTTCGGCGGCGAAGGTGCCGTCGTTGAATTCCAATGTGTTTCCAGCCATGAACGTCTCCTCGAAAATCGTCGTAAAGTCCTACGCGGGGCGGGATTCTAGGTAGGTCGACTACTCTGTCAACGTGGGTCTGAACACCCTTGTCGCCTCGACTTTTCACGTCAATGAGCCCGTGAAAAATCGAGGCCTCGCTCATCTCGAACCGCGCTGGTGTAACGCTGACAAGACACCGCTCGCTGCGCATGGGCTCATGCGAATCAATCTCGCGTATGAATTGAACCAAGACAGCAAACGAAGATCGCATGACTGGCAATCTCGGTATCGAGCAGTGCTCCTATCTCGCGTAGGCGACTCTGAAACGACTGTTACTTCTTCGCCAAGCCCAATAGCTCGACGGCTTCAGCTTGCCCCGCGGCAGGACGACCGAATTCACTCGCTGTCACGCGAGCGAGTCCCACGATGTAACGCCACTTGAAGGCTGGTCGGCTGGCTGCGAACTCTTCACTGCAAGTGCGATAGAACTTCTCGGCGTGTAACGCTCCGTCTTCGCTCGTGGCGTACTTGAGCATTAGGTCAAACACCGGTCGCTCGGCGTGACCCTGCTCGCCGTACTTTTGAATGATGGCCATGGTTCGCACTTGGAGATTATCCCGAATGGCCACTTCGGCTTCTTGAAGTAGTTGAGCTGCGTCCGTGGAGCGAACTCGATCTGAATGCTGTTGCCACGGCAGCGGCTTCCAGTTCGTGAAGTCTCCGCCGCGCTGCACTCGATCTAACGCCACCTGAAAAGCGCCGAGAATCAAACACGCGAATTGATTTCGAGTGTTGCTGACTCGGGCCATGTTGCGCCACGCGTTGGCTGAATCGCAGGCATGCACTCCGATCGAATCACCATGCACGCTGCCCAATGGTTTGTGATCCCACTCTTCCCGAGCAGTCCGTCCGACGTCTCGCAGGACAAGTTGATTGGCCGCTAACACCAGAGCTTCGCCGACGGCATCAGGAGCGATCCCTTCAGCGAGGGCCGCGGCGGCGGCCTCTGCGGACTGCGCTGCGGTGGCTGACAACAACGTTTGTGTGAACTGCTCGACCCACGCATTGTCGACTTGGCGACTGCCGGGCTGCTTATCAGCCAGCTTGAACTGATCGAACAACTTCGGCAGCAGAGTTCGAGGATCATTGATCCCCGCTGTCGAACGTCCTTCCGCCTTCACGCAATATCGCACTGACTGCCGCAAGAGCGTATGCGCGTTCTCTTGGCCGATCAGTCCCAGCAAGTCCCACGCGCGATATGGCAACACCACTCGATGAACTTCGGTTTGATCATGCACGGCATGCAACAGCGAGTTAAACGCATCGATCGCCGATGTCTTGGCAACGGTCGCGAAGGCTTGCTCGGCGGCTTGAGCGTCCTTCGAGCGAACGGCTGCATGCAGGAACTCGGCGGGCTGTTGACCTTCGGGCAAGGTCGACCCTGCGACCTGATGCAGAACCTCGCTGCTGCTGCCTCCGAATTCTTGGATCCGGTCTGTGTTGCGATAAAGAACTTTGAGGACCGGTAATGCCGCGCGTTCGGCAGGCATCTCTTTCGACATGTAGTACGCAGGAGCCAGCGCCATCATCGTGTGGAAGCCAACGTAATCCTCGCCACCAAACGTTCGAGCATTCGCCAGCGCACCGGCTTTGACCAGCTCCAGCAGACTGGTGCCTGATTTGATCTTCTCGACCAACACCGCTTGCAGCTTGGCCGCTGGAGTGTCCTGCATCAGCCCGACGAGCGACTCGCTGTTGCCGAACTTATGCCGCTCGGTATCTGCCGCTGCGAGTGCCGGAGTGAGCCCCATATCCAGAGCTAACCCATAACCAACCGAAGATGCCAATACGCCTCGACCAACATCCGCCAAGAACTGCCGACGCGAGTGCTGACTCATGTTTTGACTCCCGAGCAAGAATAGAAAAGCCGCCCATCTTACAACGAAGAGCCGTCGCCACTCTGACCGCAGACTGTCACAACCAATACACATTGCCTCGGCCAGCGACTCCACCCCGACAAGCTCGCGGCGACTCTAACAGTCGCCGACCAAATCCACATTCAGAATCTGAAACTTCATTCGCACATCGCGAAGTCACCACCTCAGCGACCGCTTAAAGCCCTCAATTGCCTTTCGCGAAGACATTCCCGATAAGGCGATTCAACAACTGATGACCAAGTGCTGAAAGGGCCAGACACTGTGGATGATGATGCTTGGAATGATTTGTTGAACGCCATCGAAGAACGCAAAGTTCTGCCGATCGTTGGTCCTGGTGTGACGACGTTTGGGGCGGATGATCAACTCTTGGGGCCGTGGCTTGCAGAGCGACTGGCCGCGAGTTTGAAGGTCCCGGTTGCTTCGCTGCCCGATAAGTACACGCTCAATGATGTTGTCGTGCGGCACTTGATGAGCGGTGGCAAATCCAACCTCGTCTACAGCCGCCTGCACGCGATCTTGGAGAAGCACGCAGAGAAGCCAACTCCAGGTCCGACCTTGCAACGACTCGCTGAAGTCGATGGTCTCAATCTCTTCGTGACGACCACCTTTGATCGCCTCTTGAAGCAAGCCTTGAATTCGGTTCGGTATGCAGGCCGAGACGTCACTACGGAACGTGTCTTCGCTCCGTTGGGAGGATCGGACGAACCAGCAAATGGACCGAGCCAAGAGAAGTCGAGTCCTTACGACACACAAGCACGGCTCTCGCAAATCTCATCCGCGACCGTGCTTCACATCCTCGGGCGTGTCGCACCGATTGCCGGCGGCTTCGTCGCGTGGGACGAAGACTTGCTCGACTTCATTTGCAAACTGAGTTCGGCTTCCGGACTGGGCTCAATGCCCAATCTCTCCAAAGACCTCTCGGACAAAGACGTCTCGCTTCCGGCACTCGGTCTGAACTTTTCAGATTGGCTGCTGCGATTATTCCTTCGCGTGGCCTGGCAGGACCGAGTCGATGCCAAAGACCTTTCAACCACCTATGTCGCTGAGGCCGTAACGCCGGTCTCTCAAGACAACTTGGTGATGATGTGGGAGTGCCGATCGAACAGTGTTGAAGTTCTCGAAGTCGAACCGCGCGAGTTCGTTAGAGAACTCGCCGAGAGATGGAAGGAGCGTCGCAAGAACGATCCTCAACTTCCCGCACCTGGCAAGCTCGTCATGCCTCCAAAGATGCCACCGAACTCCATCTTCATTTCGTATGTTCGAGAAGATTTCGTTGCGGTGAGGAATCTCGTAACTCGGCTTGAAAATCGCGGTTGCATCGTTTGGTTGGACACCGAGCAATTGAAGTCGGGCGGCGACTACAACGTGCTAATTCGCCGGTACATCGAGAAGGATTGTTGTGCTTTCATCTCTGTGATTTCAGAGAACACTGAGAGCCAAGCAAAGGCTTACGCCCACAAAGAGCGAAGCTGGGCGATTCAACCCTTTGAAGAGTACAGCGGCCCAGAAAAACATGACTTCTACCATCCGGTCATCATTAGTCAGATAGAGTTGGGAAAAGTGATTCGCGAGCCAGAACCATTTCAAACGATCGGTCGCGTGCAATTCATGGATGGAATGGTCGACGACGATTTTTGCGATCGCCTCTATGCGATCCAGCAGCGAGCGTTGGGGCAGGGAAAGTGATTCCGGCAAGTTTGCCTCAACAGTCTTTGAAAACGTCAGCTCACGCCCGATTGAAAGTCCTTCGGAATGGTTCCTTCAACTCCTTCGCAACCGATCGAATTCAGCACTCACAGCGATGTGAATGCCGAGGCTCCTTGGCTGGGCCTGCGGTCGTTTACTGAGCAGGTTCGCGAGTACTTCTTTGGCCGTGATGCAGAGATTCAAGACGTTGTCGAACGCGTTCGTCATCGGCCTTTGACGATTGTGTTCGGGCAATCGGGGCTGGGGAAAACGTCACTGCTGCAAGCGGGAGCGATGCCCAAGCTGCGCGACGATGGCTTTCTGCCGATCCCCATTCGACTGATTCATGATCCCGAGATTCAGCCGTTGGGCTTGGTCCAACAGGTGTTGAATGAGATCGCTAAGGTCATTGGTGCTGCACGCGTGGAGCACGTTTCCAACGTGATCCATCGCAATGAAGACAGCAGCACGATGGAATCGTGCTCCACGTCCAAGCCCATCGAGTCTGCTCCGTCGCTGTGGCAATTATTCCATGACCCGCTCTTTGGGTTCGTGGGGGCGTCAGCCGCTTTGCCGCTGCGTCCGGTGTTGGTCTTCGATCAGTTTGAAGAGATCTTCACGCTTGGTGCCGAGAAGCGAGCTGCTTAGGCCGATGCCTTCATGGAGTCGCTGGCCTGCTTGATTGAGAACCGCATTCCCGCCGACGTGCGGCGGCAGCTTGAACACGACGATGACCTGGCCGATCGACTCGCACCGTCCGAACGTCCTTGCCGAGTCGTACTCACTCTGCGCGACGACTACCTGCATCTGCTGGAGCGTTGGCGTCCGAGGATGCCTTCCATGATGGAGAACCGCTTCGAGCTGAAACGGCTCTCGGGTTTGCAGGCGAAAGAGGCCGTGTTCAAGCCGGGTTTGCGACGAGTCAAAGAACTTGGCCATGCAAAGCCGATCGTCTCACCCGAGACTGCTGAAGCCATCGTGCGGATGGTTTCGGGCAAGAGTTCGACGGTTCCCATCAGCGAGATCGACAACGTGCCGCCGTTGCTGAGTCTGATCTGCGAGCAGCTCAATGCGCGGCGTTTGCGAGTGGGCCGCGCATTGAGCTGCTCGCAGATCAGACTCAGCAACG
>OMIV01000288.1 GCA_900299185.1 Planctomycetaceae bacterium | reverse complement strand
TTGGAACTTCATTGAGTCTGCGTCGGCCTTGCCGCTCGTGACGCTGATACTTGCGGCGTCGCTGTTGCCAAACCAGATCGATGGAATCTGACTCGCGATCACATGGTTGCCGAGATCGTTGGCGGACGACCAGTTTCGCTGAGTAGCCCTAAGGTCGCCGCTGCCGTTGAAGCGTTGCGTCAGAAGGTCATCGAGAAGGACACGATGTTCTTCCATCGTTGGCGGCCGCAGAACGTGACCTACTTGTTTCTCTTCCGAAAGCACGAGCAAGGGAACAATGCCAAAGAAGTCGAAGAGTTCGAGGCCATTGTCGCCAAGCTCGATGATGAGATTCATCGTCTGAAGCAGCCTGTCGAACAAACGATCGAACTGCGCCGCATCGATCGCTGATCCTTGCTGTGCTTCCTGTAAGCAATGCGACACTCACGACGAGTCGCTCAAATCATATTCATTCCGTTGTCTATCGAAGAGCTTCCATGCCAGTCCTTACTCGAACCGAGATCGAACAACTCATTCCGCATCGCGACCCATTCCTGTGGATCGACGAAGTCACCGAACTGACCGATTCCAAGATCGTGGCCAAGAAGCACATCGCTGCGGAGTTGGATGTCTTTCGAGGTCACTATCCGCACTTCCCAATCCTGCCGGGTGTGTTGCAGCTCGAGGCAGCGTTTCAAGCAGGCGCGATTTTGATCGCGAAGTCGCAGCAGGTCGAAGAAGGACAAGTGCCCGTCATTACGCGAGTCAACAACACCAAGTTCCGTCAGATGGTTCGGCCCGGCGATACGCTCGACATCGAAGTCGAACTGACTGAACGAGTCGCAAATGCCTTCTTCCTAACGGGCAAAGTGTCGGTCAACGGGCAGGTCTCGGTGCGTTTGGAGTTCGCATGCGCTGCCGCGAAGGCCGGGTAGAGTCAGCCTGCCGTTGCCGGATGTTTTCGAACAGGCTGTGGTGAGGCGATGTAAGAAGTCTCACGCAGAGCCGCAGAGGTCGCGGAGTTAGGCGACGACGCACAACGGCCTCATGGATGCGCCCATGCCTGTAATCTGGACGTATCAGTCTTTTCTCTACAACCTCCGCGCCTCGGCGAGAGACTGCTCCCGTTTTAGCTTCCCAACTGATATGTCGAGGCTTGTTGGCTTGATGCGAACTAACTCTCGCCAGAGTAGTTCATCACGCTGAAGCACGGAGTTGGTGCCAATCGCTCGCGGCCATTCAAGAACGAGAGTTCGATCGCGAATGCCGCTCCGACAACTTCTGCTCCGGTGTTCTTCGCTAGCTGCGCGCACGCTGTAATCGTTCCGCCAGTGGCAAGCAGGTCGTCAACCAGCAGCACGCGATCGCCTGCGCGAACGGCGTCCGTGTGCATTTCGAGAGTGTCGGTGCCGTACTCCAGTTCGTAATGAAACGAGTGGGTCTCGAACGGCAACTTGCCGGGCTTACGCACGGGGATGAACCGCGCGTTGAGTTCCAAAGCCAGCGGCGCCGCGAAGATGAATCCTCGAGCTTCTGCTGCGAGCACCGCCGTTACTTTGGCGTCTCGGAATTCGTCGGCCATCCGACGGACGCATTCACGAAACGCATCGGGGTTTGCCAACAAGGGAGTGATGTCGCGGAAGAGAATGCCCGGCTTCGGAAAGTTCGGGATGTCGCGGATGAACTGCTTGAGGTCGAGCATGTGCTGCTGCCATTTCTGTGAAGGGATCAAATTAAAGGCCATTCGGTCATCAACGTTCTATCCGCCAAGCGCGACGGTTTGCAGGAATCGCATGGCTCGCAATGAGTCACTGAGTTTGTCATCGCCAGCCGACCGACTGACTGTCAGCCAATTGCGGTAGCCGCCTTCGTGCAGCGTCGCGAGCAGCTCGTCCCACGGGACTTCGCCTCTTCCCAACGGCACTTCTTGTCCTTGTCCGTCGATGTCTCGCAGCCCATCGCGAGCTTGCACGGCCAGCACGCGATCGTAGTGCGCTCGGTACATGTCGATCGGGTTAAGGGCTTGCATGGTCATGCCACCCACATCGAGATTGATTCCAATCGGCCCGTCGGTCACTCGATCAAGCAGTTGGCCAACGGTCTCGGGAGAATCCGCTGTGGGTGTGATGGCAAAGGTCGCTCCGCAGCGATTCGAATGCCGGGCAATGTCGTTGAGCACTTGAACGAGTAGATCGAAGCTCGGTGACTGAGGATCTTCGGGAATGCGCCCCAACCGACCAACGACCGTCTTCACCTTCATCAGATAGGCGAAGTCGAGTGCTCCCTTGAGAGCAGCGACGCGACCGTCGAGCGCGTCTTGATCGTAGAACGCGCGGCGAGTTGGGAACTCGAAGGCCGAGATATTCAGGAGCTGTTCGCTGATCTGGTGCAAGAAGTCTGCTCGACCGGTCTCACCCAGTTCATGCGGTTTGAGTTCGTTGCGGACATCAAGTTGAACGCCGCGTGCTCCCGCTTCTGCGACGGTGCGAAGCGCTTGAGGCAGCGGCAAGTTGAGATGCCGAGTGGCGACGGAGAGTCGAAGAGGAAGCATGAGTAATGCACTGTTAGAGGAACGATCCCGATACCAAGACGAGCTGCGAGGCGGAGTTTCGTTGGGAGTCAGCGCTGGTCAAGGGACTCGAAACTGCGGCGATCACAGAGCGGCAGTTGCGAGTTGAGTGATGAACCCTGCTGCGAACACGGAAACACGACGCGGCAATTTGGGGCGAGGTTTTCGATTAAAGCGACCGTACCGGTTGTGCCGATAACAGAAGAGTCTGCCAATGCGCAGGCGTCGTTGCGTTCGATCGAACCTCAAGGATGGCGGTTTTCGATGCGCTGGATGCGTTGTCTTCTGATGCTGCTAGTCGCTGGTGCCCTGCAAGGCTGCGCCATCGTGCAAGTCAGCGTCCGCAATCCCGTCGTCGGACTTGAGAAGGTCGCGATCGCTCCCTTCTTCAATCTCAGTTCCGAGCGAACCGCCAGCGGCCACGACTTTGCCGAAGCGTATTACGCCGAACTGCAGAAGGTGCCGGGCTTCGAGGTTGTCCCTGTGGGCATTACCGAGCGGGCCATCAGAGAGAATCAACTGACGATGGAAGGCCCAGATGACGCACTGCGACTGGCTCAGATTCTGAGTGTCGACGCGGTCGTTGTTGGAGCCGTGACTGACTACGACCCTTACGTTCCGCGCGTCGGATTGAAGGTGTCTTGGTATTCGAGTCAAGACTGGGAGTTCCTGCCGAACATCCCGGAGAGCGAGCAGACCAGTAACGCCAAACGCCGCGCGTTCTTGCCAGAGTCTCTCCATCTGTGGAGCAAGAAGGCACCTGAGAGCAGTGGGCGAGGAGTCGTGTTCAAGTCCGCGAAGTCCGCCGTGATTCGCGGTCAGTCGCCCTCGACTCACAAGCCGCATCCGGGAATCTCTCAGTTGTTTGATCCGATCCCTGAAGGCAATTGGCAACCCGTGGAGCATCAACAGCCCGCCGTGGTTTCGCAGGACAATGAATTCTTGCCGCCTCGCGACCGTCAGCCGATTGCTCGTCCTGCGATGAACTCGAATCGAGCGACACCTCAACAACAAGTTGTCGGTCAGGAGTTTGTTTACGAAGTCATTCCCGGTCCGTTGTTTGGTGAGCCGCGAGTCTTACCCAATTCGACCCAGACTCCTGTGGCGACGGTGATTGAAGAACCCGAGTTCGTGAGCTTCCCTGACGGGGGAGTGGTCGTCATGGATCCTGTGGTTTTGAGTTCGGACACGGTCATCGTCGAAGGCCCCCACGAGCTACCTGCGGGTATGCCTCTCGACGCTGTCGAAGGGATAGTGACAGGACCGCTCCCCTTGCCGTTGCCGCCGAATCCAATCGTGGTCGGAGCTAATGACGCAGCTCGATCGATCGCACCGCAATCAGCTGACGTGCCTCGAACTCAAACACAGGCCGTTGATCAGGCATTGCCGCGTCAACCTGAAACACAACGAGTCGAACAAGATCTCGCTGCGAATGAACGAGTGGCCGAGCGAGTTGCCATGAGCATGTCGCAAACTGGGACCACATCGCTTGAGCGTTCTTCATTCGATCCTCGCCAACCGCTGATGTCTTACGTCCGCATGTTTGATGGAACCGACGCCAATTTGGTCGCGCGGCTTTCGGACTATCTCGAACTCAGTGGCGAGACCCGAACCGGCGACGTGTCTGCGTTCATCCGACGCTCAGACTTTTTCTAGAAATTTACGGCCCATGTGATGATCTCCGAGATGCTCAGTCTGCACGGTGGCGAGTCACGTCGCCGCTGGGTCATGAAGTCACGGCAATTTCGGTGATTTGTTTTAAGAACTCGGAAGGAAGCGATTGCGAGACATCAACGAGTCTCAAGCTGTCGAGATCCGACCGACGACATTGAATCGTGTGATGCTGTCGTCATGTCAGCATCGAACCATGCCAAGTGTCTGCTTGCAGAGGCTTGGTGAGTCGAACAACCGAATCGGCGATCTCGTCGGTTCCAATTCGTCCGTCGGTCCAGCATCGCGGTCGAGGAGAGACCATGCAGCGGAGCATGAATGTTTTGGCTCTCGTGAAAGACTCGGAACGATACGTCTTCCTTTACGACGACGAGAGCACTGCCGCCCTGCTGCAAACGCTGGGACGTTACGCTGCAGATAAGACTCTTAGCTTCACTTGGTATGACGCCGCAGTGCTCAGCCAGAAGGTGAGAAAGCTGCGACAAGAAGCGGAAGAAGAGCAACGGCATTCACGCTTTCGAGAGAGTGCCTGAGTCGCGCTGAAGGACTCCATCGACGTGCGAATGTGCGGTGCGCAGTCGCCGCTCACGCAAGCCCGAATCACCAGTTTGACGTTGCGTCATTCCAAACAGATCGGGCCGTTTCCGGGTTGGTACAAGCTCCAAAAGAGCGTGCTTCGAAAGCCCCTGGCGAGCGACCTGGGAACACGTCGCGATCAAAAATCCAAAGGCCTAACGGTCCGTGACTCTCGATGCAGTCACGAACCGTTGGGCCTTAAGTTTTGCCGAAACTCGCCTCTTAGGGCTCGCGCCCAGTGCTTTCGAATCCTGCCCGAATGTGGCAATAACGATGCACTCAGGCCACAACCGGCAGTGCGAGCGGATCGACTTTGAATCGGGACCACGGCAGCCTCTTCTTCTTGGGCAGGATGGCTTCCGCATATTCCTCGACTTGCTCTGCCGACTCGAAGAACAACTGGTGCTCCGAGTCCACGTCGTACTCGCATTCGTCAGTCGTGTACTTGCGACAGACCGCTGGACGAGTCTCATAGATGCCGCAGCGATTGTCGGGCAGCAAGTGTTGGCAATCGGCGTGTACTTGTAAGTACCACGTGCTTTCATCAACAAACACCGCCGCCGTGCCGTGCATCAAGAACCAACGCATGTAGTCAAAGTCTTGCCAGGTGGTGGGTTCGCTGATTGGGAAGGCGTAATAACGGCAACACTTGGCCGTGCAGTACGTGCAGACGTGCTCGCCAGCCGGAACCTGCTCACGCGGAATGAAGAGTTGTCGCGATTCGACTTGAGTCATGATGAGCCTCTCTGAAGTGTGTCTTGGCCACTAATGCCGAGAATTGATCCGCCGGTGGCACTTGCTGACAAACGCCTTAGTTACCTGACTGAATGCGGGCCGCGGTCAGAGTGTTTTTCAGCAGCATGGCAATCGTCATTGGTCCGACTCCGCCCGGCACTGGAGTAATTGCCGAAGCGACTTCCTTCACGGCTTCGTAATCAACGTCACCGACAAGCTCTTCTCCTACTCGGTTGATCCCCACGTCGATGACGACGGCTCCCGGCTTGATCATGTCCGCGGTGACGAACTTCGGTTGGCCGATAGCTGCGATCACGATGTCGGCTTGTCGCACCAGTTGGGCCAGGTCTCGAGTACGGCTATGGCAAATCGTGACGGTGGCATTAGCCGCCGCGCCGCGCTGTACCAGCATCATGCTCATGGGCTTGCCGACGATCTCGCTGCGTCCCAAAACGACGGCGTGCGCTCCCGCGACTTCGGTCCCCGATGCCAGTAACAATTGCTGCACCCCATGCGGAGTACACGGCAAGAATCGTGGTCGGCCTTGGACCATCAACCCGACATTCTCAGCGTGAAAGCAGTCGACGTCTTTGAGAGGAGTTACCGTGTCCAAGACCGCTTGTTCGTGAATGTGCTTGGGCAATGGCAGTTGCACGAGGATGCCGTGAACTTCTCGGTCAGCATTAAGTTCGCGCACGAGCTTCAAGAGATCGTCTTGAGTTGTCTCTGCCGGCAGTCGGTGCAATGTGCTCTTGAAGCCTGCCTTCGAGCAGGCGTTTTGTTTGTTACGGACATAGACCGCGCTCGCCGGATCTTCGCCGACCAAGACGGCTGCGAGATGCGGGGTGATTCCGGATTGAGCCTGAAACGCCGCGACCTCAGCGGCGACTTGCTGACGGATGTCGGCGGCTACCGCTTTTCCGTCGATGATGCGAGCAGTCATGCGAAGCGAATCTCCAAGAACGATGTGCTGAAACGGCTCGGCAAAGTTGCCCAGCGGTACGCAGAGTCTCGGCAAGTGGCGGACATCTCAAGCGAGCGAGACCGGGTTCTTTGGATTGCGATCAGGCTGTTATCGACGTGCGAGTCCGACGATTCATCCTTCATCGTCAGGTGTCTGAGAAGCTGCTGTTCCGCCCTTGCGACGAGGCTTCTGTAAGAGCACGACGTACTCATGCACTTTGTTGACGCGAAAGACAGACGGATAACCCAGAGGTCTAAGGTTGTTGTACTCTGACTGTCGGTTCCAAATGATGAGGTCGTCAAAGATGAAACCGATCTCCGTCATGTGCCGAGCAAGATCGCTGTGCAGTGGGAAGAAGCGATCCTTCTTGCGTAAGTCCATCACGACGACACACGCGTACGCGCCGGCCTTCAAGACTTTGAAAACATCCGCGAAGACTCGTTGAAGAGCGACCAAGAATTCTTCGTAGTCGGCGATGGTTCCTAAGTCTTCATTCAAGTTGCCGTAGTTGCGAATGGCTTTGTAATCGGCAGTTCTCTTTTGGTTGAGGATGTCCCAATACGGCGGCGACGTGATGCAGAGATCGACCGACTCAGGCTCGACAACTTGTATGAGTTCCCTCACCGAGCGTTGGTGAATGATCGATTGCGGTGGTGGATCGAGCAGCGTGGGAGCGAGCCGTTGCCGGGCCATCGCGATGAACTCGGGTGAGATCTCAAACCCGATGCCTTGCTTGCCGAGCTTCTCCGCAGCGACGAGCGTGCTTCCGGAACCGCAAAACGGATCCAAAATGATGTGGCCTTCGGGACGCAAGAAGGTCTCGATCAGCCGTTCGACCAGCATGGTCGGGAACATGGCTGGGTGCTTCAGTCGCACCTCTTCGGTCGTCTTGCGAATGTCATCCCAGACGCTGATCGAGTTTTGCAGCCAGCGTTTGCCGCCTAGTTCGTTGCACTTCGGCGGAGTCTTTCGCGGCTTGGCGTCATCGTCGGACATGCCTCGGCTCACACTTCGAAGTCGATGGAAGGGTTACTCGAACAACAGAGCTAGTTGCGTCAAAGGTAGTTCTCGAAGGGCTGACCCGAGCAAGAACATGGCCAGCTCTTGCAGCCACCGGACAGCACAACTTTGGCTCTGATAAAAAGAAAGCCCCGGTCAAAAACCGGGGCTTGTAGCTTCACAATCGATGAACACTTTACGGGAGCTGTTTAGCGACCCATGAACGCCACGACGCGACCAATTTCAATCTTCAGGCTGACGTCTTCCAAGGTCGGAGCGACTTTGATCGTGGCCGTCAGGTTGTCTTTGTCGAAGTGGATCCAGTCGCAATTCGTCGCATCGCCGTGACCAGCGATCTCCGAATAGTACTTCTGCAAGTTAGGACGCTTGCGGATGGTGATCACGTCACCGGCTTTGACTTGGTAGGAAGGCCGATCACACGTCTTGCCGTTCACTTGGAAGTGACGGTGAGCAACGCCTTGGCGAGCCTGCATACGGGTGATGGTGAAACCAGCGCGACGCACGACGTTATCCAGTCGCAATTCGCACATAATCATCAGGTTCGCACCCGAGTTACCTTGCTGGCTGCGTGCTCGGTCGAAGAACCGACGCAGTTGCTCGTCTCGCATGCCGTAGTAGTACTTAATCTTCTGCTTCTCGGTGAGACCCAGACCGTAATCAGTCGGCTTCTTACGTTTGCCGTACTGCCCAGGAGGGGTGTCGCGACGTTCGAGGGCCTTCACAGCACCTGCGTTTTCGAAAATCACGGATCCGATTCGACGATTTACGCGACCCTTGGGCCCGGTATAGCGCCCCATTGAGCGGTCTCCTAGAACGAACTCTAACTAACTTTTACGACGGCAACTGGCGAATTGGCTCCGCATGGAACCTCAGAATTCTCGCAGAAGAGGCGGGAATCTACGGCTCGACCTAGTGCATTTCAAGCGAGCCCTCTCCCTCGATTAATTGCCGTTCCCGGCCTCGAATGTGAGTGGTTCAAGCTCGGGCGCAGCCGTCTGGCCATACATGTTGTGGCAAGGCGGACTGAATAGTCCAACTCGGTTGAATGGCGTCAATCGCTCGGCACAAAGGCTTTCGAAGTCGCCATCAGATTTGGTTCCCAGTGACTGCCAAAGTTCTGCGACGATCTGCCGGAATTCGACCTGATCAGCGAGGAAGAGAGGCGGTGTCGTGCCTGCTGGAGATTCGATTCGTTGATGCTCCCACGTTGTTGCGGCGGCGAAGTAAGTAATGGCGAAGGCGACGAACTTCGGGAAGCTGCTCAACTCGATGGCGATGTAGGCGCCGCTTACGAACAGATCGATCAGTTCCAATTCAGAAAAGATCGCCCGCTCATACTGCTCCAATGAGGGAAGCAATTCGGTCTTCGTGAAGTCTCGGTGCGAGAGTAGCGATTGCGTGAGTCGATCGACCCCGGCCAAGGAGTACGCGATGCCGGTGCTATGAAGAGGATCAATGAAGCCTGCCGTGTGAGGCAGTATCGCCCAACCATCCCCGAAGCATTGAGCTGCGCAGCGTTGTAGTCGTCCGGTTCGAATCAATTGCCGTTGAGGTTCCACCAGTCGAGCTGCATTCAACAGCGGGCTTAAGGCTGGATATCGACCGAGGACGCGGCGCCATTCGTCTTCTGGGGTTTGCGATTCGTCGCCTGGGAATCTGTGGTTATCGAGCACCAGTCCCACCGAAGTCACATCGTTCGCAAAGCGGATCCACCACATCCAGCCTTCGTCGAGGACGTGATGCAGCGCCGCGTCGTCGGCGTGAAATGGGTGGTCTAGCGTGGCCGTTGGAGAACTGGCTTGCATGAGATCTTCCCAACGCGGCAATCCGGCGAAGTGGCCGAAGATCGAACGCGAGTTGGATTGCAGCTTTGGCGGAGATGGTCGCTGCGAGTCACGCTCGTCGATGGATCTTGGGAAACGCTCTGCGAGTTTGAGTGCATCAGGATGTCCCGTCGCATCGATGAGGAATCGACAACGGAACTCACCCTGCGATGTTTCAATGCGCCAGTCACCGGATGATTGCCGCTCAATCTGCCCGACGCTGACTTCTTCGGATGTCATCGCGCCTTTGGATTGAGCGACGCGGAACAAGAACGCATCGACGTCAGCACGCAACCATTGAGTGTCAGCGAGATCGTCATCGGCACTCGCGGCGACGAGCAGTTCGTTGCGATGTCTGACATCCGGCATGAACTCTCGACCGGCGACTTGCTGGAAGTAGCTGAAGCCTCGTTTGAGGCCGCACATCACTTCGGGATAGGCGCGACGCCACGGTCCGAATTTGCAGAGCGGTACAAGTTCCGGCAGATCGTGTCGCTGGGCCAGATCTCGCAAAATGAAGTTCGCGGTGGGTGTGGAAGATTCGCCAATGGCAAAGCGTGGGTGCCGGGCTCGATCCAGCAATGCCACTCGCAGTCCGTGATGACTCAAGATGGCTGCGGTCAAACTCCCTGCAAAGCCACTGCCGACAATGACCACATCCACGACAAGCACTTGAGACATACCGACACGCAACACTTCCAGTGGCAAGAACAATTAACTCCGCAACGTAGGTCGAGAATGAGAGTCTCATGGCGCGAACACAACTCAGGGGTTCTATCGCGGTTGCCTTACTGCCACAGGTTCTCGGTGTCTTCCCCTCCGAACGATTGAACGCATCACGCAATCGCGACATTGGCTGATTGCTGTCGATTGGTCTTCCGATAAATGAAGCTGGGCTTCACTTCGCTTCC
>OMIV01000287.1 GCA_900299185.1 Planctomycetaceae bacterium | reverse complement strand
ATTGATGACCGGCCTTTGCGAAGCCGCTCATGCCTTGAATGCTCGTGCCGCCGCCGGTGCGCGACAGCAGTTTCAGTTGCTCGCCTTCGAGGGCTCCGGCGATGCGTTTCGTTTGCGGGTTCATGATCGGTCCTGCGCCCGGCAGCGGGACTTGAGACGTCGCGGCGAGGTACGCGATGAGGTCGCGTTGCTCGTCCGGTTTCAGTTGCTGCAATTGGCCTTCGGGCATCATCGAGATTGGCTGCACTGACCGCGATTCGATGTCCGCCTTCGGGATCGTCACCACTTCGTTGATCGTCTGCATGACGAGCGCCGTTGCGTTGTCCTCTTTGATGAGCCCGTTGACGACTCGGCCATCCTTCAGTTCCAACGCCGTCATCTGATAGTCGCGACCGATTACCGCGCTCGGGTCCAAGATGTTTTCCAAGATGTAGTCGAGATTACCTCGATTCGAGCCCGTGATGTCCGGGCCGATCTTGCCGCCTTCGCCGAAGAGTTTGTGGCACTTGGCGCAGGTCTTGTTGAAGACCGCTCGACCAGCAGAGAGATCCGCTGCCGATAATAGTCCCGGTCGAAACTTCGGTTTGAACTCGGCGATCAACTTTTGCTTGTCCTCGGCGGTCGTGCGGATCGAGCCCCACACATCGCTCAGTCGCTTCGTGAGTTCATCGTTCTTGAGCCTCAGCATTTGCCCGACCGTGAAGGCGGACAGATCCGTGCGGGCAACGTCTTTCTTCTCGATGGCCGTCAGCAGCGCGAGCGACGTATTGGGCCGCGCGGCCAGAGTGGTGATCGCGTCTTGCTTCTCGTCGTCGTTGAAGGATTTGTAGTTCGACAAGATTGCGTTCGACGTGTTGTCGTCCGCGATGAGAGCCAGTCCGCGCAGCGCCGCGCGACGAATGGTCGCATCACCGAGCAGTCCTTGCAGCAGCTTCGGCAGCGCTTCGTCCTTGCCGGTGACGAGTGCTTCCAATGCTTGATGCCGAGCGTCCGCATCGGCCTGCTTATCGGCGACGATGTTTCTCAAGGCCGGGAAGATCGACTTGTCGCGAAACTTCACCGTGATGAACTGTGCCTTCTGCCGCACTCCGGCATCCGCATGCTTCGCGAGCTTTTCATAAGCCGTCGGCCAGCTCGCGGGCATCTTCAGTTGGCCCTGCTTGCTGATGCTGGCAACGACCTCATCGAGCATCTGCCGCTGCGTCGCGTCGTCTGTAGTTTTAGCGACAGCTTCGAGCAGAGCTGCTCGACCGGCGTCGTCGCTCGCGAGCCGGCGATAGATGAGCTGCGTGACCTTTGGGATCTTCGAGTTCGATGCGAGTCGCAAGCCGACATTCGGATCCGCACCAACAAGCGGTTCGATGCCGTACCAAATCATGAGCGGGATATTGTGATCGTCGGCGTCCTCGGCTCTGTTCAACAAGGCTTCGGCGATGAGTCCTCGACCCTCAATGGAATAACGCTGCATAACGCTGGCCCAGGCGAGGCGAACTTGAGGAGCAGGCTCATTCGCCACGAGCTGTTGAAAGTGCGTGAACGCCGTCGGCAACCGCAACGTCGTCGTGTTCTCTGCAGCCAGTTGAACTGCCCACGTTCGAACGGGAACTGAGGCCATCCCATACCAAGCATCGAACACAAAGGTGGAACTAATGACCGGCAAGTCGCGGTCGGCAGAGATGCAATGCATCGTCCACATGTAACGCAGAGTCTGCCGAGTGTGTTCGGCATCAAAGGGTTTGTCCTTGTCGGCAAAGACAATCGCCACCAAGCGTTTCCACAAGTTGACGACATCTTCGTCTTTGAGCTTCGCAGCTCGTTCCTGCAAGACCTTCCGCGCCATGCGGACTTGCCACTCATTCTTGTGAGTGTGCAATGCGATCAACTCATCATCGCTGAGCTTCGACAGATCCACCTTCACCGGTTTTCGATCGCCGTAACTCACTCGATAGACGCGGCCATTCGTGCGGTCCCAAATCTCGGGCTGACGACGATGGCACGCGTTCTTGTCGTACCAGTCGATGATGTAGACCGCGCCGTCGGGGCCGGTCTTCAAGTTGATGGCTCGGAACCAGCGATCGTTCGCGAACACGAAATCAAACCCGTGCGAACCAACATACCCCGAGCCGCGCGGCTTCAAGATGTCGTTGTTGATGCGGTTGCCGTGAATGTTGGCCATGAACAGCGTGTTGCGATAACGCTCGGGAAAGTTGTCACCGAGATAGATCATCGCACCGGCATGAGCGTGCCCGCCGCCGGCCTCATGCGTGCTGTCATGAGCGACCGCTGTATTGCGTCCCCACCAGGCATGATCGGCGATGCTGCCCGCGTAGTGAGCGTGATCAGCGATCGTCTTAATGTCGTCGAAGGTGTAGGGATTGAAGTGCTGCCCCGCCTGACGCTGATAGCGCCCACCTTGAATGACGTGATACAGATGAGGAATCACGCAGGCCGTTATGAACGCTTGTCCGTGCTCATTGAAGTCGACTCCCCATTGATTGCTGGCCCCATGCGCGAAGACCTCGAACTGATGTCGCACCGGGTGATAGCGCCACACGGCGGCATTCATCGGAGTGCGTTGCTCATCGGGAGTCCCCGGCTTGCCAACCTTTGAATGAGTGAAGACGCCATGACAGCCATAGAGCCAACCATCCGGCCCCCAGATGAAACCGTTGAGGGTCTCGTGAGTGTCATGCCAGCCGAAGCCGTCGAGGAGCACGGTCGCGCCGGCGGGGACATCTTTGGGGAATTGAAGATTGTCGCCTTTCGCTCCGCGCAAGGACGCTTCGGAGTTCGGAGTCCTTACTGGAGACGCGCCTACTTCGGAAGCCTGCTTTCGCGGAGCGAAAGCCGACATTCCATCCGGCACGTCATCGTCATCGGCGTCCGGGATAAACAGCAAATAAGGACTCGCTCCGACCCACACGCCTCCGAAGCCGACCTCAAGCCCACTGACGAGATTGAGTCCCTCGATAAACACCTTCCGAGTTTCAAACGTCCCATCGAGATCCTTGTCTTCGAGGATGATGATCTTGTCCTTGCCCTCACCTTCGGGAGCTCGCTCGGGATAGGTATGAGCTTCCGCAATCCAAATGCGTCCGCGCTCATCAAAGGCGAACGCGATCGGCTGATGCACGAGCGGCTCACCGGCTGCGAGCTGCACCTTGAAGCCCTCTGGAACGGTCATCGCCTTCGCAGCTTCGAGCGGACTGAGCCCTTCATTCGGAGGTAGCCCATTGCCCGTTGCCTTAGCCGCCTGCTCGCGCGACATCGGCTGAGCCGCTTGCCACTCGCCGCGCGTGACTTGCTCACGATGTTGAATATGGACGAAGGCCCCGCGCTTGTTGCCGACGATGACATCCGGCACGCCATCGTTGCTGACGTCGACGATCTTCACCTCAACGCCAACACCCGAGTTGTCGTCGATCAAGTAGGGAATGAAGTCCATCTTCCGACTGGTTGGTGGCGTCGACTCTCTAGGAATCGCCGCACCTCTCACCGTCTTAAACCAATAAATGACCGGCGGAGCCCCCGGATCTGGATCGCCATTCGGACCATGAGCCCAATAGCGCTTGCCAGTGACGATGTCCTTCACGCCATCGCCGTCGATATCAGCCAGATCAATCGCATGCAGTTGTGAGAACACGATCCCGTAAGCGTTCTTTTCGGGAGTGGCGCCCGTGATGTCGTGACGTTTGAACGCGACGTCTCCATCTTTCGAATTGATCTCCGGGTCGTTGCTGAGGTTCTCGTACCACACGAGCCCATGCCCATGCGCCGCGAGTGACGTCAGCACGTCGTTATCGCCGTCGCCATCGAAGTCATACGCAAACATCTGAGCCCCGCCCGGCCCCGCAAACTGGAAGTCGTGCTTCTTCCATTCGGGATCACCATCGAGCGACTTCGGCTGCTCCCACCATCCGTTTTTTTCGAGCAGATCAGGCTTGCCGTCGTTGTTGACGTCGCCCACTCCGAGACCGTGTGTAAATTTTCCTCCAGCCGCATTGCCGGAAATGCGACGAAAGATCCACGGTGCGCGCGGGTCTCGAGCATTGGGCTCCGCAAAGCCAAAGAACCCGTTCGAGCTACATACGATCTCACGTTTGCCATCGCCGGTGATATCCACATAGGTCGGCGATTCATTATCGACGGGCTCCAGCACCTTATGCCGCACCCACATGCCGGGCTTGCCTTGCGGGTTCTCGAACCAAGACGCATCCACTCCCGGAAAGCCGAGAATCAAAATGTCGTCCCAGCCATCGCCATTAAAGTCCTGCGAGTACGCAAAGAAGTTGTCCGAGTACCCGCGCGGATCAAACGGCTTCGGTGGGTAGTAAGCATGAGCCTTCTTGAACTCCGGCCCCTCATACCAAAACGGCCCGGCGACGATGTCTGTCTTGCCGTCCTTATTGAAATCGCCCGAGCCTGCTCCCTCCGAAAAGAACACATCCGAGAGCTGCTGCTTATGCCAATGGCTGAGGGCGTATTTGTCATCGGCCCGCAGATCCGAGCCGCCAGACATCAGCATGGCGAGCGATAGGATGACTCCGAATCTTTTCAACGAACCAATCAGCGCCGTGAGCTTCCAAGATCGAGCCACCATGATGCCTCACTGAGATGAAGACCGAGACTTATGAAAAACGTCTCGCGATTCTGGCAGGCAGCTCGTGATAACCAAAGCCAACCATCAAGTTGGTGGGATCACATGACAGTTGAATTCATCTCGGGCGAAGCGAGGTTGATCGCAGCGACCTTGTTCAATGAAGAAAGCCTCATTCAGAGTTGGGCAACACATGGCTGATCCAACTCGAATGAGGCTTGCGCGAACGATGTCGCAGTCGGTCTTTAGAACGTCAGTGAGTAACGCACTCCGAAGACATCGATGTGAGGTTGATGTTGTGGCAGCATCCAGATTTCGTGGTTCACCATGAGCAAGCTGTTCGACGACACGGCGTAGTTCAGACCGTAAGTGAAACGCGTGGTGGCGAATCCAAGTGTAGGATCGAGCACAGTGTCTGGCGGAGAGTTGTTGCGATTCTGGTGGTCCCAACGAGCTAATGCGCTGAGCTTGGACTCGTTGCACAGGCGGCCCTCGAGTTCGAAGTAATAGCCCGAGACTTTCTCTGTGAAGATGTCTGCGGCGGGCAACGTGTCGGTGTTGCGTTGAGCGTATTCGAATAGGAACCTCAGCAAGTTTTCGTAACGCGCGACTGCGTCGAATCCATAGATCAGATAGTTCAATCGTTGTAAGCCAGGATTGTCGCTGAAGCGACCTCCCATCACCGACGACCCCAGTCGCAAGAATCGACTACCGATCGTGACTCGACCACCGACCGCCGGATTGCTGTTGTTGTCGAGCAGCTCGCGACTGCGGTCGAAGTCGATACCTTCTTCGTTGCCGTTGAGGCCGTTCACGACATAGAAGTCGTAGCTCAAGTTGATGACGTCTGAGCCCCCGAAGTCGATGAGTGCCACCGAACCGGCGACGTTCAATCCTTCGTCCGAATAAGGCATGGGGAGAACGGGATCGCCCAAGTCGTCATCGCGGACGCGTTGGCCCATGTTGTAGATCAACGGCATCGACACGGTGCGATAGACGCCCGGATTGACCTGCGATGCAAAGGCACCAAAGGGAACAACTAACCGTCCGCCTTCGAGAGACAATTGCCATTCGCGAGTACATTCGCCGTAGAGCAATTTGCCTATGTCGACTCGGACTGAGGCATTGAGCAAGTCGATCCGATTCAAGAACCCAGGATCTTCGCCAGCTCCGTGGCAACTCGTGCAAGCCGTGGCTTTCACACTGAAGGCGCCTTTCTCCCAGGCTGCTCCCAGAAACAGTTGCGGGAAGAAGCCGTTGTTTTGCAAGGTCGGACTGCCACCTCTCCAGAGTGGAGAGACCGTGCCGAAGAGCGATATATCAGACTCAGAGATGTCTTGTTCGATTTTGGAAAGCACTGACTCCGTATCGTTACTGGCACCGTTTGAATTGCGGCTCGCCAAGTAAACGGCAATCGACTCGATATCTCCGCTGGGGACATTGGCATCATCCATGGCAGCCATGCGTCTGACTGTGCGACGCCATGCTCCCAATGATTTCTGCTTTTGAAGCGAGCGGCCCGAGTCGTGGCAACTGGTGCAGTTTCTTTCAAAGGCCGCTTGGCCCGACGCGATCAGGCCGGGGTCGAGGCCCGCTGGCTTTTTGAGATCGGGAGACTGGTTCGTCGGCGGCAAGGCCGGTTCGGCAATCTCTTGTGTGTAACCGATACTGGCTGTCATGAATGAGAATGACAGCGCGATGACCATCCATAGTCGACGCATACGTGAGGCCTCCGTGCTACTTGTCGAAATCCAATAACAAGCCAGCTGCGTGAGTGTCTGCGTTAGCGTCGCAGAGAAGCTTGGTTTGCCGCGAGGTGATTGGCGAACTCATTGGAGTTCGGTTGGACATTCGAATGAATGGCTCGATGCGACAAGATGGAGTCCGACTCTGTCGATAGGCGACGCTGCGGAATGCTCAAAGTTACAAAGCCTGGTCTGCGACTTTCTCGCAGTGATCTCGCTGGCGATTAGGAGTTAGCGAGGGCTCTTGTAAATTCGACCTTGCGCGTGCAGTGCGGTGGAAGGTCCGTTGGAGTTCCGCTCGTGAATCATCTCTAAATGAAGAGAGCCCACTCGGTGAGTCGAGGGGCTCTTTACTCTTGCTTTGCTCGTTGGACTACCGCTTGACGCGGAACTTCTCCAACCACTCCAGCACTTCCGAGCGGCGGTAGCGGTAGTCGCCACCGATTTTAAAAGCAGGCAACTGTTCTTTGTTGACCAGTTCCCAAATCTTCGTGCGTGATAGGCCCAGAAACTCCATCAGTTGGCGAGTCGTCATTAACTCGTCGTCCCAATGGATAGTGCGTTTGGGTTTTTCCGCAGCCAATGCGGATTCGGCTGAGGGGTCAACCTCAGGTTCAATCTCGTCAGACATTTGCAAACTCCCTCGGCAGTTGCCTGCCGTCCCGAGTGGTGAGTTATGGGGCAACCCGGCTAGCCGGCGTCCGACTCTGGAACGCCTAGACGAAGCGAAAACTGGATATCCCACGCGTCGGACAATAACGAAGCGACGATTCGGACTCGACAGCGCCGCAATCGAAAGCATTCAACTCACGTAAAGACGTCAAACGGAGCGAACAGGTACTGTCTTCGTATGCCTTGATTTCGACGGACAGACACAATCGGAACAAAGTACACGCTCATGACATTCACGCAATTGTTCGTCATGGTTTTTTTAGACTTAGCCGTGAAGTTGCCGCGGTCGGAAACCTGACAGTCTTCGCATCCTCCGAATTCTATAGATGGTCCGGTCGCTTGACCGTTGAGAGACAGTTTCGCCGCGCTCGACGAATGGCAAGAATGCCTGCGGTTTGCCCGTTCCTAGAGGTACTCGACATGACGAATTGCGAACGACTCCAACGCTACTTGGCCGAAAAGAACATCGCAGCCATGCTGCTCACGAACATGCCCTCGATTCGCTGGGCTACGAACTTCACGGGATCGTTTGCGGCAGCGATCGTGACTCCTACTGGCGGGATGTTCGTGACTGATAGCCGCTACAAGATTCAGGCTCGTGAAGAGTGTCTGGCACTGCCGACGAGCTCGTTTGCCAACCCGGTCAAGCTCGAAGACTTTCTCAAAGAGAAGCTGGCTGAGCTGGGGGTGAGTCAATTGTACTTCGATCACAACCAAGTGTCCGTTGCGACCTTCACGAAATGGACCGAAGCGTTTTCAGCGGTTGAGTTGGTCGGCATGGAAGACCCGGTGGACTTTTTGCGGATGACGAAGTCCGCTGAGGAAGTTGAAAAGATTCGGGAAGCATGTCGCTTCACCGAGCAATGCCTGGAGCGGCTGTTGGCGATGGTTAAGCCGGGTGCGACTGAGCGTGAGTTGTTGTGGGCCTTCGAAGACATGCTCCGGCCGATGGACGCATCGTGTGCGTTTCCGCCGATCATCGTTAGCGGGCCTCGGACAGCGCGTCCTCATGCGACAGCTGGCACACGAGCCTTTGAAGTTGGCGACTTCATCACGTTCGACATTGGCATTCGCATGAATGGCTACTGCAGCGACATCACTCGCACGGTGATTTTAGGAAAAGCCACGCCTCGTCAACGTGAAATCTATGAGCAGCTTTTGAAGGCCCAAACGGCTTGCGTTGCGGCGATTCGAGCCGGCAAGAAGGGCAAGGAGATCGACGGTTTGGCGCGAGAGATTCTCAATGAGAAGGATCTTGGTCAGTACTTCGGTCATGGCTTAGGTCACGGACTGGGAGCCTTGGTGCATGACACCGGGCGCCTCTCGCCCACGATCGAACAAGACATTGAGATCGGGCAGGTTTGGACGATCGAACCTGGGGTCTACATCGAAGGATTTGGCGGGGCTCGCATTGAAGACGATGTGTTGATTACCGAGTCCGGTTGCGACGTGTTGACGACGTTTCCGAAACATCTCATCGAGATCCCGTGCTAAACGGGCCGAGCCAACGCGTCAGTCACGATGGTTTTTCTAGGGACGAAACATGCCGAAGCTGGGTGTGAATATTGATCATGTCGCGACGATCCGGCAGGCTCGTCGAACCATTGAGCCGGATCCTGTTTGGGCAGCGGCTTTAGCCGAGCTAGCGGGAGCAGACGGTATCACCGTTCATCTGCGGGAAGATCGGCGGCACATCCAAGATCGGGATGTCCGCGTGTTGCGAGATACCGTTCAAGTGAAGCTGAACTTGGAGATGTCCATCTCTGAAGAGATCGTGCAAATCGCACTCGCGACTAAGCCGGGGCAAGTCACCTTGGTGCCGGAAAAACGCACTGAAGTCACGACAGAAGGCGGCCTTGATGTCATCGCTCATCGTGTTCGCGTGAAGGACGTCATCGATCGTTTGCATGCTGCGGGTATCGAAGTCAGCCTTTTTATTGATGCTGATCGAGATCAGATCGACGTCTCAAAAGAACTCGGTGCCGAGGCGGTCGAGCTTCATACGGGTTGCTACGCCGATGCACTCACAGAGGTCAGCCGAGCTAAAGAACTAGCCAAGCTGACCGATGCCGGTGCCTTCGCCGTGCAGAATGGCTTGTTGTTGCATATGGGACATGGGCTGGCTTATCGCAACGTTGTCCCTGTCGCGAGTATCCCGAATGTTTGCGAATTGAATATTGGTCACAGCATTGTTGCTCGCGCAGTCATGGTTGGTTTTGAGCGAGCTGTTCGAGAAATGAAAGAACTGATTTCCGTCACGGGGCGAGCATCAGAGTAGCTATCAAGGTTCGTCCCGATGTCGCTAAGGGCGAGCTATGACAGGTCCGATTCAAGCCGCGTTTGGCAGGTAGCATTTACTTGGCGAGCAGATCGGACCGTGATTGCTTCGCGAGTCAAAACAGAATCCAGCAGTTTCAATCCCTCAAACGTAAGCGCGGCGTACTTTCAGTCTTGGGAATGTGGTTCGCGCGAGTGTTCGAAGAGGGATAACAAATGGTCGAGGTTGCAATGTCCGCGTCGTATGAAACGGGGCTTTCGATGGATGGCAACGATTTCTCTTATCGCCCCGTGCCGCCGCTGGCCGTGATGAGTCTGATTACCAGCATCCTCGGCATCTCGAGTTTGCTGACTGAGTTCGCATTGCCACTGTCGATGGTGGGCTGTGTGCTCAGCATGCTCTGTTTGCGGACCTTCACTCGTAATCCCAACGAATTCAGCGGGCGGCCGTTGCCCATCATTGGTCTGGCAGTGAGTTCGCTGTGCCTCATGGGAGGCTCGGTGTTGCATGCCTACACCTACGCGACCGAGCTGCCCGAAGGCTTTCGGCGAGTGAACTTCACCGCCGACATTTCGAAGAAGGGCTTCGTCGAGACTGAAGGCAAGCCCGACTTTCATGGCGATGTTCGTGAGCTCGATGGCCAGCAGGTCTTCATCAAAGGCTTCATGTACCCTGAAGGCAAAGTAGACGGCATCCGGAAGTTTCTGTTAGTCCGTGACAGCGGCACTTGCTGTTTTGGTGGCCAGCCAGCATTGAATGACATGATTCATGTGGTGATGAAAGAAGGTGCTGCCGATGCCACTTATAGTCAGGCTATGGTTGCCGTTGGTGGCGTCTTTAAGTTGGGAGATCTCCGACGTGCTGGTAGTTTGACTCCGGCCTATGAGATTGAAGCGACCCATTTTGGCGTCGCGAAGAAGCGTTACTAAAGCTTCAGGACCACAGTGCGAGGAAACGCGATGAAGGATGCTCGGCAACTCGGCTGGTTAGTTTTTGGATGCGTGAGCTTTGCTGTTGGATGCGGTCAAGCTCCGTCGGGTGATCAGTACCCGACGGTCTCTAAGGTCGATGCCATTAAAGCTCAGCAAGCGTTGGAGAACGCGGTTGCTCCCGATCCGATGACCGACGCTGTCCCAAATCCAACGAACGCCAATTTGAATGGCGAGAAGAAGTCGGATGCAGACGACGCTGATTCCAAACCTGCGCAGTCGCCAGTGAGTGAGAATGTCGCGACCAAAGCTGACTCCAAGGATGAAACCGAGGTCGTTAAGCCAGCCGCACCTAAGCAGACTCCAAAGTTGTTGATCGCAGAGAAGGATTTTTCGACGACGGCACCGGAGAACTCGCTGCGAGTGACGTTTGATGATGTTGATCTCGAAAAGGTATTTGAGATCAAAGAGTCGGAACTCTCGAAGGACACAACGCAGCACTTTCCTCAATGGCTGCGAAAGCTTGACGGTCAGAAAGTTCGGATGCGGGGCTTCATGTATCCCCCGTTTCAAGCCTCGGAGTTAGTTGGCTTCACTCTGACACGCGACACTTCGGCATGCTGCTTCGGACCAAACCCAAAGGTCTGCTATCTGATCGATGTATGGATGAAGAAGGGCAAGACCACGGACTACATCGAAAACCGACCGTTCGACGTTGTGGGCGTGTTTCACATCGGCGAAGAAGTTGCGCCCGGCAAGCTCTACACGATTGATGACGCGGTGGTCATTCCGAAGTAGACGGCGAGGTTTCATCTAACTCGGTTCGTTATTCGGCAGCCTATCCGTCGGATGCTTCGCATAACGTGGTGTCGCTGGTGGCGACTCTCTTGTCCGCGGGATACTCTCAGCAAACGATGCGACGGCGGCTTATCGGGCTGTCGAGTGGCGCTCCTTCAATGGTCGAGCTGCCAGAGCATCGAGGTTGTTGTTGATCACAGAGTCTGCGTTGGATGAGGAGTGAATCCGATGAAGCGTCTCACAAAGTTCTTAGCGACGTCTCTCGTTGTCGTTGCGGTTTGGCTAGCCGCTCAGATGACTTATGCGTGCCCGTTCTGTGCTGCACCTTCGCTGACAATGGCCGAGCAAGTTGCTCAGTCGGATGCCACGGTCCTCGTGCAATGGGCGTCTGGCGTTAAAGGCACCGAGGATTCTGCTGGCTCGACGACTTTCGAAGTCAAGCAGATCGTGCGGAACTTCAAAGACACCGTAAAGGTTGGCGAAAAGGTGACGTTGCCTCGTTATCGAGCAGGCAAGGTCGGCGACCTCTTCATGTTGATGGGCACGCAAACCGAGAAAGGCAAGTCGATCGAGTGGGGCAGCCCACTTGAAGTCACCGAGGCGAGCTTCAATTACATCTCTCAAGCTCCCTCGCCCGAATTGCCTGTGGCTAAGCGACTCGAGTACTACGTCAAGTTTCTGGAGTTCTCTGACCAGTTGGTTGCGAACGACGCCTACGGCGAATTCGCTAATGCGCCATATGAAGACATCACGAAGCTCGGCAGCAAGATGCCTCGTGAAAAGATCCGAGGCTGGGTTACGAATCCAGAGACTCCTGCAACTCGATTGGGTTTGTATGGCTTGCTGATCGGGCTGTGTGGCAATGCAGATGATGGCAAAGCGATCGAAGCCAAGATCTTGCAGAAGTCAGATGACTTTCGGTTGGGTATCGACGGTCTGATCTCCGGCTACCTGCTACTGAATGGTGCGAAGGGGCTCGACGTCATCGACGACGCGAAGCTGCGGAACAAGAACGTCCCCTTCAGTGAGACCTACGCTGCAATGCAAGCCATTCGATTCATGTGGCAATACGGTGATGGCAAGATCGAGCAAGAGCGGTTGAGAGCATCGATGCGCATCTTGTTGGATCGTCCCGAACTGGCCGATCTTGTGATCGCAGATCTTGCTCGCTGGAAGGATTGGTCTCTGCAAGAACGCATGATGAAGATGTATGGCGAAGGCGAGTTCAACATCCCTTCGATCAAGAGAGCGATCATCCGATACATGCTCGTCAGCAGTAAGGACATCCCGAAGGACGCAACTGCTGGCGAAAACGCAACGCTGCCGAAGCATGTCGAACGAGGCCGAGCTTATGTCGCGGCGCTGCGAGAGAAGGATGGTAAGACAGTTGCAGAAGCAGAGCGTTTCATGCTGCCACTCGATAAGTGATTGCTCTGACAAACGAGCAATGCATCCTTAAACGAAGAAAGGCGAGTCCATTGAGGGCTCGCCTTTTTCGTTGAATCTCTTCATCGGCGGGAAACTAAGACTTCGCGTAGTCGAAGAGCGAAGTCGACAAGTAACGCTCACCTGAGTCGGGCAGGATTACCACAATCGTCTTACCTGCAGCCTCTGGTCGACGAGCAATCTTGAGTGCGGCTGCGACAGCTGCTCCAGAACTGATGCCCGAGATGATGCCTTCCTCCTTGGCCAATCGAGGCGCCATCTCGAAGGCTTCTTCACTGCTGACCGTGATGACCTCGTCCAGCAAGGATCGATCGACGACTTCGGGAATGAAGCCGGCACCAATGCCTTGAATCTTGTGCTTACCTGGTGCCCCACCGGAGAGCACTGGGCTTTCGGCTGGCTCGACGGCGACCGACTTCACGGCCAGCCCTTTCTCTCGCTTCAGGTAGCGGCTGACTCCGGTGATCGTTCCCCCGGTCCCGACTCCCGCAACGAAGTAATCCACTTTGCCTGCGGTGTCTTCGAAGATCTCTGGACCAGTTGTGCGGAAATGGATTTCGGGATTGGCCGGATTCTTGAACTGCTGTGGCATGTACCAGTTGGGCTGCGACGCCAATTCTTCGGCCTTTTGAATCGCGCCCTTCATGCCTTGATCGCCGGGAGTAAGAACGAGGTTTGCACCAAACGTCTTCAACATCATGCGGCGTTCGAGCGACATCGTCTCGGGCATGGTTAAAGTCAGCTTGTAGCCACGAGCGGCACAGACGAACGCCAGAGCAATGCCGGTATTGCCGCTGGTCGGCTCGACGATGTGTGTGCCGGGAACGATTTTGCCGTCTTTCTCGGCAGCCCAAATCATCGCGGCGCCCAGCCGGCACTTAACGCTGTAGGCCGGATTGCGTCCCTCAATCTTGGCGAGGATTGTCGCACTCGTGTCTTTGGTGATGTGATTGATACGAACGAGGGGTGTGTGTCCAATCGACAATGAATTGTCGTTGAAGATCGGCATGTTGAAGACTCCTACAGACGACTCGGAATGCGTTCGCGTCCGAGGTTGCGAACGATACGGGAAGGTGATGAGACAGTTCTTGGTCGGCAAGAGCAGAGTGCAAAAACCGCAGTCGATCAAATGATCGGCTGCGGTTCAGAAGTTTTCGGTTGGAGTCCGAACTGCCGAGGCAGCCGTTGATCGATCTACATTTACGGGGACTTGGCGAGCGAATCAGCCTTGTCCTTAGCGTCGTTCGCCTTCTGGATGGCGATTGCACCCACTGTAACACCGGCTACACCAACACCGACGGAGAATACGTCGAACACTCCAACGCCACTCAGGAACGAGCCGCCACCAGCGAGTCCTACTGGTCCTCCGGTTCCAACGGGGATGAGACCTCCTTCATCGACGACGCGAACTTGGCCGTAAGCGGTACCGTCTTGGTCATAGAGAATTCGACCATCGTCAGGACCATTTGGGCTTTGTGCTCGTACGACTGTTCGATCCGAAACGATCTTGACCTTAGCCATCGCTTTCGGAGGGGCGGAGGTCGTTGTCCAGACTCGATAGAGACCTTGTCCGGTCCCTGCGACAACGTGATACACGCCCGGCTTCAGCCCCTTGACTGAGAATGTACCGTCGTCGCTGGAGCGAACTTGAGCGATCTCGTTGCGGCCTGATCGCACCGAAATCGTGGCATTCTTTACCGGCTCACGTTTGGCGTTCATGACTTCGCCAGTCAGCGTGCCGTCTGATGCGAGTTGTACGTCAAGGATCGCCGACGTTGGTCGTGTGGGTGACTTCGAGTTTGTCGGCGTTTCCGCTCGAAGGTGCAGCGGCTGCAGGAGCATGCCAAAGGCAGTCAGCCCAACAGTCGTCGCTTTGAAAAGTCGGTGCAGTTTCATGGTCTCCGTACCTGTTTCGTTTCAAGGGCCTGTTTTGTCGGGCGGCCAAACTCCGAGGGTCACGACGGCGTCCGATCTCCGCCGAGATTGCAATGTCTGTCTGGAGTAATCGGCAGATTCGTCAAAGTCGCATGAGTGTTCTGTTCCGAAAAAGCGGTGTTTTCGGAAAAGCTTGCCTACCTCCACCTTGACAATCTCGTCTGGAATCAGGCACGAAACACTCGCGATCAATGCGAACAAAGACCGGCGGAGAGAGGCGTGAAACAAACGCCCGCGGCACTCTTCAGAACGCAATGTGGCTTGGATCAATAAGTTCCAGCGAGTGAGCGTTAAGCGGCACGACCGGGATCTTTGGTGAAGTGGCTTTGAGTTTGTTTGGTCAATGACGAACTCGGCGTCTTTTCGTGGCTGCTCGACCGTCTTTAAGTCGAATGACGGTCTCTATGCAGGTGTTTCAAACCAGTCTCATTGTTTCTGACGTCGCACCGCAGACTGTCGCCGTCCCTATCATCGTTAAAACCGGAATCGTCGTTGCAATCATTTGCTCCTGGCGTATTACACGGGCGATGACTTCTAGAATGGTCAGCGATCGCAACTCGCCCAAGTGGGCAATCCATCTACTTCGTTTGTAGGGGAGCTGGACGAGTTGCATGTATCTTTGTGAAAGGGCTTTGAACATGGGAAATCGGAAGAACACGGCGTCGTTTAAGGCATGGTTGTCTTCAGTTTTTGCTGCTCCTCGTGGGCGTCGTCGCAATCCTTCGCCGACATTCGCCGAGTATTTGGCGGATCGCACACTGCCATCGGCGAATCCAATTACTGACTCCGTCATGCCTGCTTCCACATGGGCTTACGAGTCTATGGGGGCAGCCGGCTCCGATTCGGTTTCGAATGCTGATTCCAATGCGGTAGGCAATGAACTGGCATTGGTTGAATCCGAAGCAGTGACTGTGGGCACCGAAGCTGTGAATGCAGAGATGTCGGACAGTGAGTTTCCCGTTGCTACAGCTGATAGCTCGACGGCTGCTGGTGATTCAGGCGATGGAGGTGACGGAAATCAAAACGGTAGTTTCGCGGCATTTACTCAGAACGGCAATCAAAACCAGCAAGGCGGTCTCTCTGTATCCGCGACCTCGAACTGGGACTGCGATGGCAATCAATTTGTCTTGCTTAGCGTGTCTGGACTCTCGTCTGGAGAGTCTTTGATGGCCGAGTTTGATGGTGCTATGGCTGGCTATGTGCAGCTTGTCAGTCTCGACGGCGAGTACATGGTGATGCTCAATCAGCCGACATTCGGTTGGGCTGGAGTGCAGCTCGTTAATTCCTCGGGTGTTGTCGTTGCCGATGCGACATTCACTCTGAATTAACCCAGCTTTTGCTTCGCGAACTAATCAATCGAAAGGCCTGATTCCATGAATTCCATTCTGATGAAATGCGTGTCTGCTTGGCGTCAACGTTTTGCGGCTGGAGATCCTGATGTTCAAACCGAGTGTGCTGAAACCGTGGGCTCCCAAATCCACCGTCTAGTTCGGCATATGGCTCGGACAGGGCGGTTTGTCGGTGAATTGGGAGAATTCGCCGAGCGAACACTGCGGTTGCTCGATCTCACTGCGGATCTATCGCGAGACCAACGCGTTCGAGAAACCTCTCGACTAGCTTGTGTGGCGATGGTGGGGGGCAACGTGGGTTGTGAGTGGGAAACTCTCGTTCGCTGTGCCGATGCGACGATTGTCAGTGCTTAGCTGACATCAATTGTCAATTCTTAGGTTTCGTTTCGACGAGCGACTGGCATGAGGTCAGTCGCTCTCGAAGCTTGTCGATTTTCTGATACGAGGACGTCTCTACGGTAACCCAGCCCCCTGTTGTTGTGACCGCGACAGGTTCCAGTACTGACGGATCACCAATGCGGCTTCGTTGGCTGTCGCATTTCCTGCATCAATGAGATTGATGCCCTTTTCCTTGGCAGATTCCTGCTTGGCTGACCAGTCTTGGACTCGGTTTGCCTCATCTTCAACCGTGGTCTCTTCGCCCAGCAGTCGAAACTGCAACTCGCCAATCCACAGCAGCTCCTTGGGCCCGAGGATTCGGACTTGCTGAGGTTCTAGACGCTCTCCTTCGATGAATGTCCCGTGCTTGCTGCCAAGGTCGGTCACTTCGACGCCCAACGGCGTTGGTCGAAGTCGACAGTGGTGGTCGCTGACGCTGGTGGAGTTGTGACGAATCACACAATCGGGAGCCCGGCCAAAGGTTATCGCTTTGTTTGGCAGCAGAATCTTCTTGCCCTTGCTCTTGCCGTTGAGCACTCGCAGTACTCGCAGCGAACTCTCTAATGCAGCCTGAGAAATCGGAGCGCCAACTATCGACATTGAGCCGGATTGGCGTTGTCCGCATCGAGGACAGATGCGGCGGTCGGCTCCGGCAGTCGCGAGCCGGTAAAACGTCGAGCAATGCTGGCACTTCACCGTGATGAATTTCATCGGTTCTAGGACGCCGGATTGGCTGACCTTGCTGACTGGTTGACGAGTGACGAATTCGTTGGTGGTTTGCTTGGGGATGAGGACTCGCTCGGTGCATTTCGAGCAACTGATGTACTTGCCCCGGTTTTCGAACCGCTCGGTCATGCGGTTACCACAACGGCACCGAAAGCGGATAACTCCTTCTTCCTTCTTGTCCTTAAGCAGATTGCGAGCAGCGACGTTTTCGGCGACTTCTCGCATGACGTCGCAGAGCATTTCGACATCGCAAGGTTTCGTCAGATAGCCGTCAGCACCGACTCGTTGTCCCAGATTTCTCGCGGATTCGAGGTCGATGTCCGTCAGGATGACGATGGGGATACGGTCAGATTGCTGCTTGATCTTCTCGCAGATTTCGAAGCCACTTTCTGTCGGAAGAATGGCTTCCATAAGGACCATGTCCGGGGGATTCATCCGGATCGCGCCATGAGCTTGGCCGCCGTCACGAGCCGTAGAAACCTTAAACCCTCGTGCTTCAAGTGCCGCTTGGAGATCCGCAACGGCCATGAGGTCGTCGACAATTAGGATTCGCTCCAAAAGCGCAGCGGTACGGAGACTACTTTTCTCTGTCAGCATAATTGAGCCCGAATTAAACGCTGGGAGGTAGATAGTTGGAGCATTACAGAGTTGATGGACGATCGACGCAACGGTTGCGGATACGGGATGAGGGGCCTGAACTGCAATTGAACACGTAGAAGTCCCCGCAATTGCGTGTCTGCCAGGTGTGGCGATGGCGGCGATTTCGTCGAGTTCCTTGACTCTGCAAAGCCAACGACTGTAATCGTCTCATAGACGAAGTGGCTTGTTCGGGTCGAACGAGCCGACTGTTGCAGTTTCTGCTGGAGCACTTGCGAGTGTGCGCGATGCAGACTGAGCCGTAACGAGGGGTCGTGAAAGCTTTGTCGTCGCTTGTCAGTAGGATCTTAGGGCTTGCCGAGTTGCTGGTTGGGTTCAGGCTGGTGCTCGGTCGATAGAAGTAAGACGGGAGCGGCATTGGGGCCGCTTTCCCAATTGGTTTGGTTGGATTGTCGAAACGGAGACGTTTCGCCGACTTGCGATCAGGGTGACGCAATGGCGGTGGCTTCCAATCTTTGTCGAATTGTTATCACCGGGGTGGGGACAGTAGCTCCCATTGGCGTCGGAAAAGATGCCTTTTGGAAGAGCTTGCTGTCGGGCCAGTCCGGCATTGGGCATTTGCATGCCATCCCGCCGGAAGGATTTCCTTCCAAACTGGCGGCTGAAGTTCAGGATTTCGATCCTCAGCTGATCTATTGCCGCAAAGCCCTGAAGGTGATGTCTCGCGATACAGCTTTAGGTGTCGCGGCAGCGTCCCTCGCCATGAAAGATGCTGGGCTTAGCAATGGGGTGATCGATCCCGAGCGGCTGGGAGTTAGTTACGGTTGCGGTCGCATTTCTTCGACTCCTGATGACTTGTTCCAAGCGGCAGCATCGAGCCTCAACGAAAAGCATCGGTTTGAGTTCGAGCGATTTGGTGAAGAGGCGCTCGATAAGATCGCGCCGCTGTGGTTCATCAAGAAACTTCCCAACATGCCTGCGTGTCATATCTCGATCGAGCATGATGCACGCGGTCCCAACAACACGATCACCTCTCGAGATGCGTCTGGACTGCAGGCTCTCGCTGAGGGCATGAATGTCATTCTGCGAGATGCTGCGGATGTCATGATTGTGGGAGCATGCAGCTCGAACATTCATCCGGTCGACATCACCAAGTTCCATCTCTTCGAGAGTCTGACTCGGCGTGAAGATGATCCGCAGGCAGCGTGTCGACCGTTTGACGTGACTCGAGATGGCACCGTCGTAGGAGAAGGCGGTGCGGCTTTCGTCATCGAGACTCTTGATCATGCTCTACGACGGGGCGCACCGATTTACGCTGAGGTCTTGGCTGTCGGGCAGGGCTGTGACGGGACGGGTTGGCATAACGGATCGGGCGGACGTGGCGTTGCTCGAGCGGTGCAAGCGGCGGTTCGAAAAGCTGGAATCGAGCCGACTGACATCGGTCACATCAATGCTCATGGCAAGAGCACTCAGCGAGACGATCTGGTTGAAGCTCGTGGCTATCACTGGGGATTAGGTGACGCCGCGCGGCGGATTCCCGTGACTGCGATGAAGAGTTACTTTGGTAATTGTGATGCCGGTGCAGGAGCTGTTGAGCTGGCTGGATCTGTTCTCGCACTCAAGCACGGAGTCTTGCCCTCGACTTTGAACTACCGGATTCCTGACCCGCGATGTCAGTTAAACGTCGTGCATGGCGATCCGATCGAGCTGCGAAACTTCACTGCCATGTCGGTCAATCGCACGTCGATGGGGCAAAGCGTCGCCGCAATCATCCGAGCGGTTTAGATCCTGCCTTTGGCTGTGTTGGCAGGTGCCTCAACGGTGCTTTGCTCTGTATGGATCTGGGCTTCTATTGGTGCTGGTTGATCCCTGGATGACTCGCCGCAAGACTGCTTCGGTTTGAGTTCGTACTGCGGGCGTGAGCGACTGCTCGGCCCTCGCTGATACCGAAGAGGGCTGCTGTTATGAGTCGCGAGTGGAACGACGAAGAGCTGATTCGTTTCTGCGCCGCTGGGCCGTTCGAAGACGTCCCGGTCGAACTCATTGATTCATTGCGTGCGAGGTCTCGCGAGAATCCCGCCTTGAGAACGGCAATCGAACAGTCGCCGCGTCGCGATTGGATCAACGAGCACATTGGGGTACCGAGCCTCGATCGAGCACCGAGCCGACTTGCCGGACTGTTTTTGGCGATGGTCGCGGTCGCTTGTCTGATCGTGGGAATTTGGATCGGGCAAGTGGCGTTTCGCAGTCCTGAAGAGAAGCCCTTGCAGCCTGAAATCTCGCAGCGAGACGATGACAGCAACAATCGAGATGGAAGCGACCGTCAGTCTGGAACAGCAAACGAAAACCCTGGAGATCGCCCGCTTGTGGCGGCTGAATCTTCATCTCGTGAAATGAAGACAGATGCCGCTGATTCGCCGGTGAAGTCGGCTGCGATCGAGAAGACGGAGTCTAAGCCGCCGGTTCCCGAAGTTGTTGTGGACGAGCTTTGGAAGGATGCACTCGATCTGCAAAAGCCACCGTTGGCGTTGGGAGTTCGCGTTTGGTCCACGCCCGGTAGTCTCGGTCCCGACTTGTTTGTACCGGACACATTTCGTCGTTGGTTTGCGGCTATTCCGGGGCGGCCATTCACCGTCAATGACGAGCGGGTCGACAATCGCTCGTTCACAACGTTCGATGGTCAAGGACGGCTGCGACCGCAGTGGGTGGACTCGGCTGTGTTGCGTTTGTCGGTTTACGACGTTGAGCGATGCAGTCTCACTTTCTGGCAGGGCAACTCGGGAATTCGGCTGATGTTTTTCCGACACCGACAGCCGCAAGTCTGGTCGGCCCATCGCGTTCTTCGTCCTGCTCAAAATGCTGTTCCCGTCGTTGGTGAGTTACTGACGAATGATTGTGGTCGTTGGCAGATGACTCAGTTTGGGCCGGTAGAGTTTCGATTTGAACGCGGTCATTTGGTGATGGCACGCGGTGATGTCGCCATCTTGAAAGTGCCGATGTCGGCTGCCCCTCAAGATGTCATCCTCGATGCGCGAATGAAGATTCGCGACTTGACGATGTATCGCAGTGATCCGCTACCCGAAGTTGAATCGGATCGGTTCCGTCACGAAGTCGGTCCTAATCGTTTGGCATCGGCTCGACCTGCGGACTTGGCGTGGAAACCAAAGAACCTTGAGGGCACCGCGTTTCGCACAACGCCTGTGGTAGGACAATCGAGCGACGCTGCCGTTGAGCTAGCGACGACGTCGGCCATCAAAGAGATCACTTGGGCGTCGGTTGAGGCTCCAAAGACCGGACTCAGTGAATTGGTCTTTCGAGTGGACCATGCTGATCCCGGTACCGGCATCTATTTCGGCAATGCCGCGGGACTGCCTCAGGATCGCATCGGATTTGTGTGGGATCCCATTGGCGGTCGCATCGCAGTCACCTTGCTGCATCCCGGTGAGAACGCGATTGAGAAACAGTTTGATCCCAATGCTTTCACTCCTCCATTTGTCGGTGAGTCGCAGTGGTTTCGACTGATTGTCGGAGTCGGCGTGGTGAGTGGATGGGTCAGTCCCGATGGAGTTCATTGGGGATGGCTGGGTGAGGTGCCATATGCCGGCACCGGTGCTCGTCATGGCACGGTTGGGATGTTTGCGTTGCCGGGTGCTGAGCGGCGGATTCGCGTCTCTCACTTTGCATTACATGAAATGCCGTTAGTCGCTGCTGTGGCTTCCCCCGAACATTGTCAGCAAGTCGACATCGCTCGCTTTGAGCCGCTTGAAATTCGTGATATTGGTTCTTGGTTGCAGCAAGTCGTGAAGACTCGACCGGCTGCGATTTCCTTGCCGGAGTGGCGTCGAGCTTGTGCTGTCGAGACGTTGCTCGCGGGCTCGAATGTGGTGCTCGGTCAGACGCTCTTAAGTGGACTTCTTTCCGACGGACTCTTTGGCGACTTCGATGCCAATCGCGGTCTCTTGGGGAAGTCGAAAGTGTTGGAAGAGGCTCCTCAAGATGCTGCGGAGACAGACTCGCTCACTCGTGACTTGAAGCTGCTGTCTGAGGCCGCGTTGTTGTACTACGTCTACGACGGGACGAACGCGATTCATTTCTCTCAGATGTGGCATGCGGCGGTGGAGAAGTTCGTCGCAAGTGCCGAACTTCGAGCCGGCGATCGCCAGTCAGTGGCATGTACTCAAGCGATGCAGGCGATGTTGGTGGCTCCCCTTTGGACTGGAGCTGTGCCACTGCTAACTCCGACTGAAGCCGCGCGACGAGAGCTAACGTCGCTCGTTGGTGCAGGCCGATCGGCTGATGTTTTGCAGGCCATTGATCGGCTCGTGTTCTGGAACACTCCGAGCCATCCGGTTCAGTATTGGTGGAGCTACGCCGACTCGATCTACAACACCGTGCAATGGTCAGAACTCTCGTCGCACAAAGGATTGAGTCCTGATGAGCAGACTCGACGAATGAGTTGGCCTCGTCGCTGGAAGACGATGCCTGCTCCATTGCGACACTCGCTCGCTCAGCCATTGAGTAAGGAAGCTTACAACGTGATGGCTGAGTTCCAGGCGGCTATCTCCGGCAAGGCTTTCGCGGATGCCTGCCAAGTTATTGGTGCAGCCGGCACCGGAAACCTGCTGGGGCTCTTGCCTGATTCGCATGACGACAAGCTGCTCGTCGCATTCCCAAATGCCGTCGCGTTGGCGATGTCGGAGCATCCCGAACTGCGGTCGACGATGAATGAGAAGTTCGGTGCCATTGGTCGCTTGAGAGTTCGGCAAGCTATGGAGTCAGGCGACGCTGAAGTGCTGGAAGCTGCCAGAGTGCAGTTCTTTGGCACATTGGCGGCTGCAGAGAGTGAACGCTGGCTGGGTGATCGAGCCTTGGCTGGCGGTCACTTTGCAGAGGCTCGCGGCCACTACCGACGAGCTATGTTGGGCTTTGCATCGAACTCGCAGGTCGTCACTCAAGACATGACCGACTTGCAGGGACGCTTGCAGTTAGCGTCCTCAATGTTGGGAGTGACTGACAACGAACTGCTCGCGGCGAACGTGGCTTTTGGCGAGCAATCGTTGGCTAAAGATCAGCTCGCGGCGTTGTTGCAGGATCTCATCAAGTCATCAGGAGCCGTGCAGTCTCCGGTCAATCAATCGACGCCCTCAACGATGACTCAAGCGAATTTGGTCGCGCCCATTGTGCCCGCGATGGCAAGTTATCAACTGGAGGCCAAAGGAAAGTTTGACGGTGATCTCGGCGAGCATGTCGGACATGCGGCGAGCGTTGAGACGGATTGGTTTTCCCGACAGTTCGCGATCACGGTTGATGGTGCCGTGGGCTTCATGAGCAATCGTTTTCAACTGACGAGCGTCGATCTCAACACGGGAGTGGTGCGTTGGAATCAACAGCTTGGGGCTGAGCATGGGCATGCCCATCATTGGCCGAACGTGGCGATGAAGCCGCTCGTTGTTGGCAATTGGGTCTTCTGTCGGCGCCTGACAAAGAATGGTCCCGAGTTAGCGGCGTTCGATAAGAACTCCGGCAACCCGCTGTGGAAGTTCAAGCCGAAGTCGACGATCGTCTCGGATCCGCTCTTGGTGCAGGGACGCTTGCAGGTCTTTGTGTCAGAGCTGGCGTATGCCGGGCCGGTCGACCTGCGATTGGTCACGCTGCAAGCCGAGACCGGCAGTCCATTGAGCGAGGTCTCAGTCACTCGACTCTTCGACGATCCTCAACTGCAAGGCCATCCGTGTCTCGCAGTCGCTCAAGATGGATTGATCTACTTCTCGTTGTCTGGAGTCAGCGGTTGCTGCGACGCTCAAGGCCAAAGCGTTTGGTTGCGTCGGCAAAGCTGGCTGCCTCCGGCGATGGATCCTTATCGGTATCGCCGAGCGTTCGACGTGCCGTTGTTGATCGGCGATTTAGTCGTTGTGACGCAGCCGGGAGTGCCCGTGATCGAGGCTCTTGATCAACGCAGCGGGCGCTTGCGGTGGACTCGTTCGACGCCGGATTTGCGACGCATGTTGGGCTTGAGTGAGGGCCGCCTGCTGACGGAAACGCAAAGCGGGATCGAAGCTCTGGATCTGACTTCTGGGCGAGTTGCGTGGCGCTATCAGGCGGCTGATTTGCTCGATGCAGTTTTACTTCCAGCACCCACTGTTGCGGCAGCTGCGCCGCCAGCTTCTGGTGCGACTCCAGCTACAGCCGCGCCGGCGACAACTGGCACCACGCCCCGCATCTTGTTGAGTCGTATGATCGACGCTCCGGCAAACACTCATGTGCCATGTCTTGTTTGGATCGACGCCTCGAATGGGCTCGAATCGGGCTTCATGCCCATCGACGCGTTGGCTGACAAAGAGCCTCGCTTGGGACCGATTCTGGCGACGCCGCAAGTCACCTGGATCTTCTCGGGGAAGGGGCGAACTGACGGACGTCGCGACATGCTCGCTCTCACTGCCACGAAGGGACGCAGCTTGGTGCAGTCGGTCGATCAGACCTTGTGGGCAGGTTGGTTGCCCGAGTTTCAACGAGCGACCTTTGTTAGCAACGTCGCGGCTCGACCGAATCTCGCCAGGCGAGCGACTCCTGCCGCGCTGCGGGACGCCTTCGTGAAGCAGCTTGATGGCTGGTTAGCGATCGCACCGCCAAGCCAGCCAAAGGAAGCCGGGCTGCGACCCGACATCAAAGGTCAGAAAGACGCGCTGGCCGTGCTGCTGAGTCCGCGAGTTCTTACGGACGATCAAAAGGCCGCGCTCGCATCTGCTCCGGTCGACGCACTGCGGTTGGTCAAACAAGTGAAGGTGCCCAAGGTTGATGACGCGGTGTTGAAATTCCGAGTCGGCCACGAGGCTGGGCAGAAGTGGCAACTCATCATTGAGGGCGGCAATTGCCGAGTTCTGAGCACCATCATTGACGACCAAACGGCTCCGAGTGGTTGGCAAGATCTGCAAGTCAGTCTGAGCCATCTCGCGAATACCGTGACCGAGTTGACGATCACTTGCGCTCCGGTGACGGCACCGGCTCCAACGTGGGTTTATCTCGCCAACTTGGAAGGCTTGAACGTCGTGACGCAGCCTTAGGAGTGGAGCTGTGATTACAGCTCGATCTCTTCGGTTTGGCAGGCGTTGACCAACAATCGGAAGGGCGCGTTCGAGCTACGCTGGCACGCCCTTAGAATGCTCAGGGCGCGCCGCAAACATGTAGCCGCCATTCCGACTCCGTTTCGAGGTGGCCCGCGTTCAGCGCTACGCGGCGGCTTCTTCCAAACGCTGCAGGCGACCATTGGCCAGCCGCACGATTCGTCCGGCTTGTGCGGCGATGGACTCGTCGTGAGTGACCATGACGACGGTCAGCTTTTGCTCGGCGTTGAGCTTCTTCAGCAGGTCAATGATGCCGCGTCCCGTTTGGGCGTCGAGGTTTCCCGTCGGCTCGTCAGCGAGCAGGATGGATGGCTCTGCGACGAGGGCTCGCGCAATGGCGGCTCGCTGCATCTCACCGCCGGATAGTTCGGACGGGCGATGCTTAAGCCGATGGCTCAGTCCCACTTTGTCGATCATCTCGCGAGCACGAGTTTCGTACTCATGACGATTCCGCCAATAGGTCAGCGTTGAATCTCGGATCATCAGCGGAGCCAACACGTTCTCCAGCACGCTGAGTTCCGGCAGCAGGTGATAGAACTGAAAGATGAAGCCGAAGACGCGATTGCGCAGTTCGTCCCGAGTCGCTGCCGGTAGGTCGTCGACGCGTTGGCCTTCGATGTGAATCTCACCGATCGTCGGCTTATCGAGCAGCCCCATGAGATGCAGCAAAGTGCTCTTGCCGGAACCCGATTGGCCGATGATCGAAACCAGTTCGCCACGTCGAATGTGGAAGTCGACTCCGCGCAGTACAGGGATCTTGTGCTGGCTCTTGAGATAGATCTTCTCGACGGCAATGGCGGAAAGGTACGGCGGGATTTGTGACATCGGCGAACTCGAAAGTTGGAGTAGTTGCTGACAGATAAGCCGAGTGCAGTGCGAAGAATTACTCGTAACGCAGAGCTTGAACGGGATGGAGTCGAGCGGCACGACGGGCAGGCAAGATGCTGGCCATGACTGCGATGGCGATGGCTCCTACTGCGACCCAGGTCACCGTGAAGGCGTTGACTGCCGTGGGGATCGTCGGGAAGTAATAGATCCGTTCGTCGAAGACCTTCCGTCCGGTGATGACGGCAAGGAACGCTTCGATTTCGTTGATGTAGCGGACAAACAACAGGCCGATACCGACGCCAACTCCACTACCAACCATTCCCAGGCCCAGACCATAGAGTAAGAAGATTGACATCACTCCTCGCGAGCTTGCTCCGAGTGCTTTCAGGATCCCAATGTCGCGAGTCTTCTCAACCACGATCATGAAGAAGATCGCCAAGATGCCGAACCCAGCGACCGCGATGATCAGGAACAACAGGACGTTCAGAATGGCCGATTCGATGTCGACAGCGGCCAAGAGTGGACCTTGTTTTTGCTCCCACGTCTTCACGGAGAATTGATGCCGGGGAAACGCGTTCTCCAGCAGGCTGACGACCTTGGCGGCTTGGTTGTAGTCCTTGAGTTTGATCTGAATTGCGGTGACGGCTCGTTCTTGCGAGACCGGGTCGATCATGCCGCGGATTTCTTGCAGGTAATCCAAATTACAGAACACCAGGCTGGAGTCGTATTCGCTCATGCCACTCTTGTAGATGTCGACGATCGTGGCTGGGAAACTCACGGGACGTGGCGGACGTCCGGCGCTGACGGTTGTGAGCTTCACATCGTCACCCGGTTCAACTCCCCGACGTAACAACAGCTCGCCGTTCTCGTCTTCCGTCATCCATTCCACGAGTCCCGCACCGACAATCACTCGGCCTTTGCAGGGGCCGGTGGGATCAGCGGGATCAATGCCATCCGCAGGCTGTGCTGGGCGTCCGCCGAATGGATTGTTTTGGAAGATGTCGCCGCCACCGCGTCGGTTTGCAGGCTGCTCAGGATCCTCTGCTCCAACTTGCTGAATGGAGTTGCTCGCGAGATTTGCTGCTTGCACGGCGTCGGCGGTTTGGACGGCAGCCGCTTGAGAGTCATCAAACTTAGGCTCTTCACGATTCTTATTGGGAGCCGTCAGAGGATCGGCCTCCTGTTGCTCTTGCTGGCGGAAATGGAGCATTCGCTCGTGCATGCGCTGCATCTTCTCGCGGCGATAAGCACTCGCCTGGGCTGTGAGTTCCCAGGTTGGCTTTTCGCTGAGCTGCCGCAGCGGAGCCTTCGTGATGACGCCTTTCTCGCGCAGTTCTTTGTAGCTGTCGAGGTGCTCGATGAACGGACCGACTTTCGACTTCGACTCGGGCTCAATCCCGACGAGTTCCACTGGTCGTGGAATCCATTGGCCGCCACGAGGAAAGTGCATCAAGCCGAAGACTTGGACGGTTGCCGTCATGCCATCGATGTGATCGCCAGCCGCGCGACGCGCAAGCTTCATCATGGCATCTGGGTTGAGTTCGCCGTCGTAACTATGAGTCTCGATGACGATGTCTGCGAGGATGCCGTTGATTCGCGTTCGCATTTCTGTCGCGAAGCCGGACATCACGCTGTTGACGACGATCATGGTCGCCACGCCCAGCATGACGCTGACGATGCTGGCCAGAGCGATGTATCGCGTGCGTAGATATCGCACGCACAACAGCAACTTATACATGAGCCACTCCCTTGGCTGTGTCCAAAGCCGGGAGCACCTGGAAGCAGCCCCGGTCAAAATTCGCGGCGAACCATCGCGAAGCCGCTTCTAAGCGTCAATCCGATTCTCACCCAGAGTGTCCGGACTCCGTCGCTGCATTCAGTCATCGATAGCTACGAGAGCACTTACCGCAGCGAATTGGTCTCGACGGTCGACGTTGAATGCGTCACGAATCACTGCACATCGCGGGGAAGATGCAACGTTCTTAAGACTGAGTTCACTTCATGGATGGAAGCCAGAGCGAGCCTGAAGGGCTGGATGAACACAGCCCGCAATTCGGAGCGGAAGCAATTACGCCGTATGTGCCAGTTGGCCTGCAATCGGCTGCTGAAGATGCTCGCCGTAAGCGGCAGGAGTTGATCCGCAACTATCACCAACGGCTGGCTCGCATGTGGCGAGTGGCGGCGGTGCTATTTGTCGCAACGTGTTTTTCAACGTGGCTTGCCTTGGGGCTCACGTATTCGATCGCGGTCATGTCGATCTTGTTGGCTCACGAGTTCGGGCATTACCTGCAAGCTCGACGTCATGGAGTGCCCGCTTCGCCTCCGTTCTTCATTCCATTTCCGATCTCTCCGATCGGAACGATGGGGGCTGTCATTGCGCAAGCAGGCGGCGTTGCTAATCGCAAGCAGATGTTCGACATCGCGATAACTGGCCCGCTGGCAGGGCTAGCTGTCGCATTTCCGATTGCGTGGTATGGCATCGCTCATTGGGATTTCTCGTCCGTGCTGCCCGAAGGCGACAATTCCCGTCTTGGCAATCCACTCATTCTTCAGTGGTTGATGCAAAGCTTTCACGGCCAGCGAAATCTGAGCTTTGAGTTAGAGACGAATCCTCTGTATTTCGCAGGCTGGGTTGGCATCTTTATTACAGCGTTGAATCTAATGCCGATCGGTCAGCTTGATGGAGGGCACATTTTGTATTGCCTCATCGGTCGCCGAGCGCATGCGTGCGCTCTTTTGGTTGTGACCGGAGCCGTCGTCTATATGGCTTACACGCGGGACTTTGGTTACGCCGTCATGCTCATGATGATTCTGTGGATGGGAACTCGGCATACGCGGACAGCCGACGATCGAGTTCCACTGGGAGCGTTTCGCGTCGTGCTCGGCTGGCTGACACTGGGCTTCGTGCTATTTGGATTTACGCCTCAGCCAATCTTTCAATTGGAAGTCGAACCATCGCAGGAGCGAATTCCCAATCCGCTAAATCAAGATGAGTAGTCGTGTGACCGAACTTGCAATTATCCCGAGGCTCAGATTTCGTAAGACCGGGGCTCACTCGCCGCTAGCGGTAGAAGTCGACGGTCTTTCGCACGCCTTCGCTCAACGAGGTTGGTACCCAGTCTGGGAAGAGGTTTGAGATGTAGTTCGGCTGCGGCGGAATGTTGGCGGGAATAGCCGGGCCGTCGACGTGCAGTCGCCCGGCTGCCGATGGGACGACTGCTTCGATCGCTCGCACAAATTCTTCGGTCGAAGCTTGCTCGCCTGGCAAGTCCGCGACGGTTGCTCCCGGAGGGCATTCAAATACCGATCGAACGAACGCTCGCGCTACATCTTCAACGTAGTCGTATCCCACTCGTCCGGTATAACCGACTGTGTAAGAGTCGCCACATACCGCAGCTTTGCAGGCCAGAGACGGACCAGCAGTCAGCCCCTGGTCACGCTCCGGTCCGTAAACCACATGCGGTCGAACGGCTACCGAAGCGATGCCACTATGCCGCCAGTACTGCTCGGTGATGAGGTCTACCGCCTGCTTGAACGCTCCATAAAACATGGGCGGTCGATTGGGGCCGTCGTTGTTATCTGCTGACTCGGGGCCGTAAACCGCGTAAGAGCTGGCATACGAAATGGACTTCACTCGGCCCGAAACTCGAGCTGCATCGAAAACGCTCGTACTGCCGAGAACGTTGATTTCACAACCTCGCCAGGGATCTTGCTGACATTGAGGCGTCAGCAACGCTGCCAAGTGAATGATGTGCGTGACGCCGTGCTGTTCGATGACTGCTCGCAACGCCTCGCGGTCCGTGAGCTTGGCTTCGGCCCAGATCAACTCACGAGCTTGCTCGCCAATGATGCGTTGCCAGCGTTGATGAGCTGGGGCGACGTCAACAACTACGGCTCGATGCCCATGTTGTACGAGGTCGCGAAGCACCCAACTTCCAATGAAGCCACTGCCACCAGTAACCAGAACGGTGTTGCTCATCTCATTTGACTCCATTGACGACGTTGGGAAGCGATTCGCCGCGCAAGGCCATCGTGGCGATGCGAGCGGCGGTCTCTCGTAACGTGCGAACGGCCTTCGGACTCGCGGAAGCAACATGCGACGCCGTGATAACGTTGGGCAGCGATCTCAGTGGGCTATCAAGTGGGATCGGCTCGGGGTCACAGACATCGATCGCTGCCGCGCTCAAGTGACCCGACTGGAGGGCTACGACAAACGCTGGAGTGTCGATGAGATCGCCACGAGCCAGATTGATGACGATTGAGCCTGGCTTCATTTGGGCTAGCGACTCGGCGTTAAGTAGCTTGCGAGTTTGAGCCGTGGATGGGCAATGCAAGGTGACGATGTCTGATTGAGAAAGCAGATCAGGCAGAGTAACCGGCTCGCATCCGGCTGCTCGAATCGTCTCGGCAGGCACGACAGGATCGAAGACCAAGCGGCGACTCTTGAGGGCTCCAATTCGTGCGGCAACTTCTCGACCAATGCGACCAAAGCCCACGATGCCAACGGCTTGATCTCGCATGGTTCGCATTTGATCGAGCGTTGTGCCGAGCCCCCATTTGTTGTCGCGGATGAGCAAGCAGTTCTGCATGACTTGGCGGGTCGTGGCCAGAATAAAGGCAAGCGTGTGGTCGGCGACTTCATCAATGCAGTAGTCGGGCACATTGCAAACGGGAATCCCTCGAACGCGAGCAGCTTCCAGATCGACGTTATCGACTCCAATACCGTAGCGCACGATGACGCGAGCTTTCGTCATCGCGTTGATGACATCAGCCTTCACGGGAGCAAATTGAGTGATGACGGCATCCGCTGACGCGACCAATGGAATCAAAGTCTCGGGAGTCTTGCATTGCCCGCTGACGAGCTGGGCTCCCGATGCCGTGAGGATCGACTCCTCGATCTCCAGGTTGGGGAATGTGAAGTCCGTGATGGCAACGCTGGGCATGAAGCTGCTCCTGTTGATGATGGCCAACGACTCGTGATGTCGCTTGTTTCGATGCACGCGAAGGACTGCTGGCGATGAGTTCGAACCGAAGTCGGACGAACTCATGGCTGACATCGTTAGATCTTCAGAGGTCAAAGAGTCGACGCGTGATGGCGACGTTATTCGAACTCGACCGTTGAAGGGAGTTCGCGCGGTCAGACTATGCCGCGCGGCGGATTGCTCGGCGTTCGGTATCGAACGTGACAAGCTCTGAGATGTTGCCGCGCAGGGGAGCAACATCGATTCGGCTACCCGGTTGATGAAGTTGCATCGGGACCGTTGTTGTGGGGCCAAGCATTGTTGAAACAACTAATGCACTGACCTCTGAGTTAGGGATCGCGCTCATGCGGAATCGACGCCAGATGGTCGGCAGAACTCCCCTCATGATTGAAAGCGCGAGTGTCGAGCCCAAGCACAGACGCGAGCCACCACCATACGGCAAATACTCGTACGGCGACGGCTTAATGGTGAGCCAACGCTCGGGCATGAAACGCGATGGCTCGATGTAGATCTTCTCGGTGCGGTGGGTCATGAACTGGCTGAAGATCACAATGCTGCCCTTGGGGAGCGTGGCGTTGCCGAGAACCACTTCTTCTTGCGCGATCCGCTGCGAGTACGCTGAGGCGGGCATGATGCGCATGCTCTCGCGAATGACCCGATCAAGCAGCAGCGGCGAGGCTTGTAAGCTGCCGTCTTCGGGTAACTCGGTCATGGTCTCAAGCTCGTGATCCAATTGATCGGCGAGTTCGGGATGTTGCCCAATCAAGAACAACGTCCATAAGAGCGAGTGGGCCGTCGTCATGTGAGCTGCCGCGAAGAGCAGGGCCGTCTGTCCGATCAACTGGTCCTCGCTGATGCCCTCTCCGGCCATGTGCGATTGAATTAAGAGTGAGAGCATGTCGGAATCGGATGCGGCTTCGCTGCGCCGCTCGGTCAACAGTTGGCGTACTCGCGATTCCACTTCTTTGGAGTAGGCCAACAGTTCTTCGTAACGACTGTATGAGTCGTCTTGCGAGATAAAGACCGATGGACCGACTTCGTGATTGAGCTCGACCCATTTGTGGATCATCTCGCCAAGTTCAAAGGCGAGTTCAGGTCGCTTGATCCCGAAGAGAATCGAACTGGTGATTCGCAGCATCAGACGAGTCATGTCTGAAGACACATCGCGAACTTGTCCGACTTTCCAATCATCGAGCATGTCTTCGGTCAGTTGGCGAACAACGTCTCGATAACCCGTGATGGCATGCCGACCGAAAGCGCCCTTCACGACTCGCCGTTGCTGCATGTGCTCGGGGCCGTTCATCGACAGCAGGCCGCTGGTGAGCCGTCGCTGGGCGGAGTTTTTGGAACCACGCACGGCAAAGAACCGTGAATGAAAGAGGTCGGCTTGGCTTAGCAGTTCTTTGTTGAAGTCGGCTCCGAACGCGAACACCACTTGCTGCCCAGCTTCGTTCAACGCGACGAGATTCCCAAAACGCTCCCGCAGCGAAGTCATGCATGCGATGGGGTTGGCAGCGAAGTCTCGAATACTGCCGTCAGTGACAGTTAGCCCATTTACGACAGTCGACTGCAGATTCATAAGCCGCACTTCCCTGCATTGGCTGTTACGCGGTTGTGAGGTCACCGCGCGTTTCTCGGTGTGTCGAAGCAATCGAGTCGGCAGATCCTACGCCGCGTTTCGATCGCGATTGGACGAATCCATCGCTCGCAAGTTTTCGAGGATGTCTCCGTTGAGTTCCTTTTCTAGTTCACCCAAACAATCTGCGACGAATGCCCCATCCATTAAACGGTGGTCGTAGATGATGCTGACTTGGCAAGTTCCATCTGCTCGCAACGGAGAGTAGCTAATGGAGCTTGTCAGAAAGCTAGGCGGGTGTGGGTTCTCGGCACCTCGTCCGGCGAGAGTCGTTAAGAGAAAGGAACCGGTTCGCTTAACTCGCTTCTCACCGCAGAGGTTCAGATTCCACCACCAGACCAGTCGTCGCAGCGGGGTCGGCAACATAGCCAATTGTAATTCTTGCCGGAACACCTCTTCGACAGGACCGGTCGTGAAGCGATCTAACGCGGCTTGGAGTTGTAAAAATGACTGAGAATGTGGATCTCGAATCTTGCCCCACAACAACCAGTCGTCGTCCTGATATCGCCTGTGTACGGCGACGGTTGCGACGGGAGTTTCATGTTGGAACACATGCGGTATCGGCCATTTTTGCCAGGTTTGCAAAAGCCTCGGATGTCGAGCACAGACGGTTCCATAGCCCTTGAGAAAGATGGCGGGCCATGAAACTCGCTCGCCGAGGGCGGATCGTGCCTCACTGACTTCGGACAAGTTCATATCGCGATGATGCACGCAAGTTGGAACATCTCGATGAAGCCAAAGCACGTCCCTGACAAGACTCCGACTCCGTGGGACCAGCTTGCGGCAACCGGATTGTTTGGCGGTTAAGGACATCGCAGCGTCTTAGGAGTACTCAGAGGGAGATTCACTGACGGGTTTATCGGGTTGTTCTCCTGCACCGTTTTCATCCGAATCCAGCGTCTGCAAAAAAGTCGTGCAGCTTGGGTTGCGCTTGCGGATCTCATCGGTCATTCATGCTACCTAAGGCGATGATGGCTGCTGGTTGAGAATCGTGATAGAGAGGTATCAATGACTCCAACCGTTTGTCTGGGCTGGCGATCTTGAGCAGTGCTTTGTGCCGAACTTCGATTTGGTTTTCAGCGAAGCTGAATCTCGTGTCAGAACTCTTCTTTGATCAGCGTTCTCAACCACCCTGACTTCGCAAATCCCCATTGACGCGTTTTTTGACGGCCGTCACCTTTCGCGCGGCCTTCGGGCTAGGGAAACAAGGAAGGGGAGGAAATTCAGGATGAAGCACACCGTTTGGGTGTTCCTCATGGGGAGCACACTGCTATCGGGCTGCGCGCCCTATTACCGACGAGCGGCGATGTGTCCGCCAAATCCCTGTGGGCCATGCGGCTCGCGGTACTATATGGCGTCGCAACCATGCGATTCTGGCGAGGTCGTCATCTCTTCCGACTCTGGTTCGGCGGTCATCACGGGGCCCGGCTCATCATCTCCAGGCTTGGAAGGCCGAGTGAATTCAATTGAGAACGATTTGAACTCGTTGAAGAACGACGTGGGCACGATTCAACGCCAAGGCAATCAAATCGACCGCAAGCTCGACAAGGTCATTGATAATCTCGTGCCCTTGAAATGATCTCGGTGTGGTTTGGCGACTCCTGGATTGCTGCAATTCAGTTCTTGGCGGTTCATGAAAAACCGGCTGCCGCCAAATCGTCGGGGCGAATTGTTCCGTCGTGAATTGCGGTCGCTACGAGTGCGCCTTGTAGCCCCTCTCTTTGCAGCATCTTGAGATCTTCGATGCTTCGAATGCCGCCTCCCGTAATGATCGAGCAATTCTCTGAGAACGCTTTGATCTGACTACAGAGCGGCAATGTGGCAGGGCCGGTTCCTGTGCCGACCGATTTGAGATCGAGCACAATGATGTCGTGGACTCCCGCCTCGATGACGGCGCTTGCGATATCAATTGGATCCGAGCTGACCATGTCACGAAAGCCTCGAATTGCTTGGCCGTTTCGAAGATCAAGGCTGAAGCAAATCTGATCGCTTCCGATGCGTCGCACGAGCAACTCGAGCGACGCGAGCAAAGGCCATGTTTCCAAGCCTACAATGACTTTTTTTGCACCCGCAGCCAGAGCTTCTTCGGCTGTCGATGGTTCTGTCAGACCACAATCCACAAATAACCGAAAACCTGCGGATCTAAGGGCTTCATAAGTTTCGAAGTTGACAACCTCGGTCAGGATTGCATCGAGGTCAGCGATGTAGACTTCATTCCATCCGAATTCGGATCGAATTGCTTCTGCCACTTCAAGGGGCTCGGCGGTTTGGCAGAGCACACTTTGGACTGGGCGATATTCAGAACGTTGACCAGCAATCGCGCGGACGACGACCGAGTTCATCAGGTCCATCACTGGTATCACACGCATGTCGACAACCTTGGATGCGAAACGACAAGTAGTCCAAAGAGCGGACTACTTCCAGGATTTGAGATGAGTGACCATTCGCCTTCCCGCGTTCGGAATCTTGGCGTCTAGCGTCTTACTCAGCGGACCTGGCGGATCGCCTGATTGGATCGAACGTAAATAGTCTGGAAGCACACGCTGGACGTCATTAGGTCCATGAAGCAAGAAGTGTACCCAGGCCCACGACTCTCGGTAATCTTCTTGTGACATTTCCGAGAGGGACGTCTTCTGTTCAAGACGCTCTAGATTGGGTCTCCAGAGCAACCGCATTGCCCATTTCAGACGAGCTTGATGAGGATTTCGAGACGGGCGGTCTTCCGCTGTAACCTCGAAGTATTCGGCAATGCCCTCGTCGAGCCAAAGTGGTACGAAGGGCAAAGAGGAATGCAGCACGGCATGCGTCAGTTCATGGCGCAAATCGACTTCAAAGTCTTCGTGGATGTAGACGAAGACGCGTCCGATTCCGTCCTCGTTTTTAGCAAATGCTGCTCGTCGGTTGATTGCCGTTGGAGCTTGTCGTCCAACGAATTCGGCGTAGCTCTTACGGCCAGCCAGGATGTAGATCTCGATTGGAGCCTGTGTTGCCGCAAGGTCGAGAGTTGCCAGCACATCAGCTTCGTGCTGTTCGATGATGTTGACGATACCAACGAAGCGATCGAGCCTCACTTCAGAAGCAACGACCACACGTCCAACTCGTCGAGTGTCTGCCCACCCCGCAGCGATTGCTGTGGTGACCTGTAACAGTAGCAACACGCTTACGATTGCTAGCAGCAAACGGAGTCTCGAACGTTCTTCGCGACTCACTTGGGTCGTTAGCTGCGCAGGCCGATACAGGTCGCACTCGCGACGGTTGAAACTCATCACGGCCGCCTCGATGGGTGAAATGGACCTAATCAAGAACTCGTTTGTGATCTTTGCTCTGAATGAACGGCGAAGATCCACAGTTCGAGTGACTAGATCACGCCACCGTGAGTTCGATACGGGGTCGCAAAGTCTGGAGTGTCGAGTCCCCAGATGCGTTCCCAGATATCGTTAATGTGCCGCAGTCCTTCTGAGACGTAGATCAGCTGCTTGGTGCGGACATCGGGTTGGGACGAATAGATGGGAACAACGCAGCCGATCTGAATGCCACAGAGGGCGGCTAGTAACACAAATGCAGCAAGCTTTCGCATGGAACTCCTCCATGAGTAGCGAAAGACAAAACAAAGACGCGACGCGGCGCCAGCAGAAGAGATCTTCGACTGTCGTTGCGAGACGTTAGAAAGTTTTTGGGATTCGATTGAAGGGGGCGCTGCTGGCATTCAGAGAATCTGAATTGCGTACGCAACGCGACGTCAGGAGTGACTTAAGACGGGCTGTCGGATGGGGGAGTGGCGACGAACGTCGCGGAGAGACTTGATGCCGTCGGCTGCTCTGTTTGAGCAGCTTTCAGGCGGGCTTCTTCGTGTTTGCGGAGTTCTAACTGGCGGACTCGCTCTTCCATCTCCTTACCCGGTTTGAAGGTAACAACGTACTTCTCTGCGACGTCAACCCGTTCTCCTGTTCGAGGATTTCGGGCTTTCCGAGCAGCTCGCTTCTTCACTTCGAACACGCCGAAGTTACGAAGCTCAATACGTTCTTCTTCGACCAAGGTGTCGATGATGGCTTCGAACGTTTTTTGAACGATTTCTTTGGTTTTCAACTGGGTCATCCCAATTGAATCTGAAATCGCTTTGACTATGTCTTTCTTGGTCACGACTGGTTTCTCCGCACCAGAGGTGCCGAGGCACGTTTCATACGAACATCAACGCCAGTCGGACTTTAGGGTCGTTTTGAGTTGAGTGTCAAGATCGTGTTTGAAGCCGTTGAACTCGTCCTTTTTCCACTTTTGACTGTCCGACAGGACGTCAACTCATTCATCGACCATTTGGAGGGTGACTTATCAGCAAAATCTGCGTAATCGTCAAAGTTTCTCGTTACTAGGCTACTGAGGATTTGGTGATCCGATCGGACATATCGAATGAAGTAGTAAGTAATGTGGGTTGACGGTCTGATCGGATTGATCTGACTTGAATCTTTTTTTGATCAAGACAGAAAAATTAGCGAATTCCTGATGTTCTGCGTATGTCTGTTGCACGCGAATGGATTGAGACGGCTATCAACTCAGAGGGTGAGTTTGATTGCGACGAGGGATGCAGTCTGGTTGCTCAATCTTTCGCGTTCAGGAAATCCAGGGAGGGAAGCATCATGTTGGTTTTGTCTCGGAAGAAGAATCAAGTACTTCGAATTGGGGATGAAGTCATTCTGAAGGTGATTGAAGTGAGGGGCGGCGTGGTCAGGCTCGGGATCGATGCTCCGAATCACATCTCAATTCTTCGGGGCGAGCTTGCGATTTCTATGGCCGAAGAACGCCCTGAATGTGCAGAAGATGCTTGTTCCACTACGAGTCGAAAAGCCATTTCGGCTTGCCCGCGGTAGGACCTTTTGAGGTGCCGAATGGATGCAGGGCTTCGAGGTTCTTCTCTTTGGGCAAGACGTCCAGGAGGACCTCTGCCATCCGAAGGTCTTCTCGGGTTGTGATCTTCAGATTGAGTGCCGAGCCTTCGACGATCGCAACGTTGCGTCCAAATTGCTCCACAAGTTCGGCGTCGTCGGTTGGTTGTCGTTTGCCTCGAGCGGCGTATGCATCCAGCAGCAGTTGGCGTCGAAAGACCTGCGGAGTTTGAGCTGCCCAAAGTTGATCTCGGGGGACCGTTTCCCGGATGACGCCGTTTTCGGCGCGTTTGACGGTGCTTGATATCTTCGTTGCAAGAATTGCGGCATCGCATTGTGCCGCTGTCTCGAACACATTGGATATCCAGTCCTTAGCAATAAGTGGTCGAGCGGCATCGTGAACCGCGATGAACTCGATGTCGCTTCGCACTCGCGCCAGTGCCTTTTGGACTGAGTCACATCGCTCAGCTCCGCCTTCGACAAGCTCGACATCCATGAAGGCTAAGTTGGCACGGTACTTATCTCTAAACCAGTCCATGTCTTCGGGGGAGAGGACGATGAGCGTTTGCTTGACGTCATCTCGCCCGAGGAAAGCTTCAGCGGTTCGGATCCATACGGCGCGGCCATTGAGTTCCTGGAAAACCTTCTTGTCGCGAGCTTGGCAGCCGCCAAAACGGCTGCTTTTTCCGGCTGCAGCAATGATGACCGCGAATGTTGGCATGAAGTACTCCGAGAGCCGTCAGTCACTCCGAGTAGGCTGATGGCTGTTTGCCGTGCGTCTTCAGTCGCAGCGGAGGGGAAGCGGATGCTACATACGACTCTTGAGTCGTGCGTATCGCGAGAGTGCCATGAGCGGGAACGAAATGCGGTAGAGGTGATACTTCAGGTAGAAGACTTTGGGAAAACCTGTCCCGGTCCACCACGGCTCGTCCCAGGTGCCGTCATCATGTTGGGAATCAATGAGGTATTGGATTCCTCGGCGTACCGAATCTGAATCGCCTTCGCCTGCTGAGATGAGACCCATCAAGGCCCAGGCTGTTTGTGATGCCGTTGCCGGGCCTTTTCCTTTCAGCGCGGGATCGTCATAGCTGCGAGGAGTCTCGCCCCAACCACCGCTTGGTTGCTGGACTGATTTCAGCCAATTTGCCGCTTTGCGAATGCGAGCATCGGTGAGTGAGATGCCTATTCGCGTTAAGCCGACGAGGCATTGCCAGGTTCCGTACAAGTAATTGACGCCCCAACGGCCGTACCAACAGTGCTCGCGATCTTGCTCGCTCCAGATGTAGGTCAAAGCACGTTTCAATGCTGGATGATCTGCAGGGACATTGAGGTATGAAAACATCTCGAGCATTCGAGAGGTGAGGTCCGCCGAACTCGGGTCGATCATCGCGTTGTGATCGGCGAAAGGGACTTGGGTGAAAAGCTCTCGAGTGTTGTCTTTGTCGAACGCTCCCCAACCGCCATCCGCCGACTGCATTTCCATGATCCAGCGAGCACCGCGATGCACTGCTCCCAAGATCGGCTGCATTCGCTCGATCTGAGTCGCTGCGGCGACATCCGTGTGAGCGTTTCGTGCTGCGAGCACAGCCGTCACATCACGGTCGGACTCGTGTGGACTCCAGTTATCGAGCAAGAAATCAGCATCCCAGTCGAGCTTGGTTGGCAAGCAACGAGCCAACGCCATGACCACCATGCAGGTGTCATCGACGTCCGGGTAGAAATCGTTATTGAACTCGAAATACCAACCAGATGGCTCGCACTTAGAACCGCGTGCGGCCCAGTCTCCCGGTCGACGACACTCTTTAGAAAGCATCCAGTCGACGGCTCGTTCCAACGTCGGGTGATCGGGTTTGAGACCTGCGTCGCGGAGTGCAATGGTCGCGATGGATGTGTCCCAGACGGGCGATTTACAGGGCTGCAAATGGTCTGAATCGTCGTCGGAAACAATCAGAGCTTTTAGCTCAGAGAGTTGTGATTGAACTTCCGGAGAACTCTCTTCGTAGCCCATGCAGCGCAGAGCGATGATGCTCCAAATGATTGGCGGAAAGATGGCTCCCAAGCCGTCACTGTCTTCAAACCTCGCAAGCATCCACTCTTTCGCCAGCTTTACTGATCGCTTACGGAAGGGGCGAATGTGGCATTTTTCGAGGACTTTCAGCCCGAAATCGATGGTGTTGAAGACGCCGTGCCAGTTGATCCAACGCTTCTTCTTGAGTGCGTCGAGTGTTTCAGCCTGAGGCATTGTCATCGGCAAATCGGCGGGGGAATTGACGAAGATTTCGGCTGCACTCCATTCGGGGCGCAGCTTCGTCACGGGGCGATAAGCCCACATGATTGCCAGCGGAACCAGAATGGTTCGCGACCAGGCGGACATCTCGTAGATGTTGAATGGAGCCCACTTCGGGAGAAGCATTAACTCGGGGGGCACGGCAGGGCATTGGTCGTAGGAAATCTGACCGAGCAATGCGAAATAGAACCGAGTGAAAGAGTTCATTTTCTCGGCGCCGCCAGCAGCGAGAATTGCTTCGCGCGCTCGCACCATTTGAGCTTCGTCTGGTCGATGTCCCGCAATTTTCAGCGCCCAATAGGCTTTGACCGAGGCACTAATCTCAAGAGGCCCGCCGGGATAGATCGCCCAGCCACCTGCTGCGAGTTGTTGACGTTCGATGTACTTCGCGGCTCGGCGTACTTCTTCGGACTCTCCTTGGCCCATCCAGGTCAGCAATAGGATGTATTCCGATTCAAGGATGGTGTCTCCTTCGAGTTCACCAACCCAATAGCCGTCTTTGTGTTGTTGCTTGATGAGCCAATCGCGAGTTCGACCAATGGCTTCGTAGAGCGGGGCGTCTTCGAGATTCCCCGGCGCGACACCTAATTCGCTGGGCAAGGCGTCTGCCAGCGCAGGCGAAAATGAGGAGTCATCAAAGCGTCGTTGGGCTCCCAGCCAACCAGAACTCATGAGTGGCCACCTTCCGTAGAATCTCTTGGCGTCCCTGCTCGTGCAGCGATCGCGCGATGTGACAATGGGGCTGAGCAAAGCTCGCCGAGCGGTTCATCGCGACGAAAATGTGCCGACGAAGGGACCGCAATTCTTCATTTCCAGCGATGTTAAGTCAGTGAATCGAATTGCCACAACGGGAGTCTCGGCGATGCGAAAGGAGTGTCTCGATCGGGGCTTCGGCGGCATTCGTTTACACTGATCGAGTCCCGACTTGGGCTTCCTGTCGAGAGCCTTAGACTCGTTGATGCATCTGGCTGAGGGATCGTTCTGATGTGTGGTCGCTACAACTTGCACGCAACACCGGGAGAGCTTGTTGTTGAGTTTTCGTTGATTCGTGAGCCCATGCTTTGGCCGCGACTTTTCAACATCGCTCCGACGCTTCCGGTCGTGGTCATCTTGGAAAGTGACGATGGCCCCATTCCTGAACTCATGAAGTGGGGCTTGGTGCCATCATGGGCTAAGGACATGACGATCGCTGCGAGCCTGATTAATGCCCGATCGGAGACGGCTCGCACCAAGCCTGCGTTTCGAGCAGCGTTCAAACGCCGTCGTTGCATCATGCCTGCGACTGGCTTTTACGAGTGGGATCGCACTGACCCCAAACACAAGCGGCCCTACTTAATCACTCGGCAGGATCAGCGTCCGTTCGGCATGGCCGGTTTATGGGAATGCTGGCAGAGTCCCGACGGCAGCGAGTTACAAACTTGCTCTGTCTTGACCACCGAGGCCAATGCCGTGGTGGGAGCAATTCACGATCGGATGCCGGTCATCTTGCCGCCTGAAGCAGTTGACTTATGGCTCGATTCAGCATGCGACGACGGAGACTTTTTGCAGAGCTTGTTGGTGCCGTTAGCTCCCGAACTGATGCAGTCCGTCGAAGTTAGTCCGTCAATTAACAACGCTCGGCAAGACGTCGATCCGCGCGTCGCAGTCATCAAGCGCCGGACTCTGTTTGATCTTTGAGTCGCTCTTGGAGCAGGGGACGAACTCTGCTCCAAGAGGACATGCCGACTTAAACGAAGGATTGAATTGTCGGGCAGATGACGAGTTCGGGAACTCGGGCACGAGGCGGAAGGCAAGCAACCATCAATGCCGCAGCGGCAACGTCCTCTGGTCGCAGAATGCGTGCTCGATGCTCGGCACTGACGGGATTCGGTCGGTCTTCGAGGATCGGCGTATCAACTTCACCCGGATGAATCGTGGTGACTCGAATGCAATTTTCTTTCTCTTCGTCGCCGACGGTCTGACCGATGGCTGCGAGTGCAAACTTCGACGCGTTGTAGCCCACGCCGCCTAGTTGCCCGGCTCGGATTCCAGAGATCGAGCAGATGTTGATGACCAGTCCATCACGGCGTTGACGCATCTCGGGCAAAACTTCGCGCAGGGCATAGAACACACCGTTCGCATTGATCTGCATCATGCGGTTGTAATCCTCCGGCGAGAGTTCGCGCATCATCCGCTTCTTGACGTTGATGCCGGCTGCGTTGACGAGGATGTCGATCTTTCCAAGTTGCTCGCGAGCCCACGTTACGAGTCCGTTGACTTGGTCTAGCTCCGCAACGTCCGCAGCTCGATAGCTGATGGGATGCTCGCCCGAAGCGGCTTTCGCGACTTGCTCAAGCCGCTCAACTCGACGACCACAAATCGCGACCTTGCAACCTGCTTGAGCGAACGCGGTGGCGATAGCAGCTCCGATTCCCGAACCACCGCCCGTAATCAAAGCCGTCTTACCAGAGAGTGCAGACATTTTTGTTCCTTCGTTGTTTAGAAAGTCTTGGAGAGTGAATCAGTTGTCGTTCGCGGTGTCGTCTCGCTTGATTGGCAGGCCGCTTGTCGCGTTAAGGACGGACTTGAAATACGTGAGCAGGCAATGAGTGCGGGCTGAGTTGCACCCAATTGCGGCTGCCGCGCCACGTATAGCATTGGCCGGTAAGTAAGTCGCAGACTCGGAATTCGGCGTCTGGAGCGATGCCGAGTTCATGGAGGTTGAGGTTCACGCAGCCGTTCTGAGTATTGAACGGATCAAGATTGACGACCGTCAGAATCATGTTGGCACGGTCATCAGTCCGCTTGCTGTAACAGACCAGCTTGTCGTTTTCTGTGTGGTGAAACTTCAAGTTGTCGTTCGATTGCAGCGCGACGTTTTGCCGACGCACGTGATTCATGACCGAGATCAACTCACGAATGCTGATGGGGTCATTGAGGTCGCGTTGTCGAATCTCGTACTTCTCGGAGTTGAGATATTCCTCGCTACCTTCTTTGACGGGTACGCCCTCACACAGTTCATAGGCCGGGCCATAGATGCCGTAATTCGCCGTCAACGTTGCCGCGAGAACAAGCCGCTGCATGAAGATCGGCCGCCCTCCGTGTTGGAGTTCTGCCGTCAGAATGTCCGGTGTATTCGGCCAGAAATTAGGTCGGAAGAAGTCGCGGACTTCGGTCTTGGTCAGCGTCTCCAGGTACTCGGCTAACTCGTGTTTCGAGTTCCTCCACGCGAAGTAAGTGTAAGACTGACTGAAGCCCAACTTCGCGAGCCGATACATCACCTTCGGTCGAGTGAAGGCTTCCGCCAGGAACAGCACATCGGGGTGCTTGGCTTTCAGCTCACCGATGCACCACTCCCAGAACGGGAACGGTTTGGTATGCGGATTGTCGACGCGGAAGATCGCGACGCCGCGATGAATCCAGAACTCGAACACGCTCTTCAGCTCGTTCCACAGTCCTTGCCAATCACGAGACTCGAAGTCGAACGGATAGATGTCCTGGTACTTCTTCGGTGGATTCTCGGCGTATTGAATCGTGCCGTCCGGTCGAGCTTTGAACCACTCGGGATGTTGCTTCACATACGGATGATCTGGGCTGCATTGAAACGCAATGTCGAGTGCCAGTTCGATGCCGTGCTGTTTGGCCGCAGCGACAAGAGCATCGAAGTCATCCAGCGTTCCGAGTTCCGGCAAGATCGACTTATGTCCGCCTGCGATTCCACCAATGGCCCACGGACTACCGACATCACCCGGCTGCGCGGTTGGCGAGTTGTTCTTGCCCTTTCGAAACTTATCCCCGATCGGATGAATGGGCGGCATGTAGAGCACGTCGAAGCCCATCGACGAGACGTAGGGCAGGTACTCGATGACATCGCGCAGCGTGCCATGTTGGCCGGCGACTGCTGAGCACGATCGAGGGAAGACTTCGTACCAAGAGCTGAAGCGAGCTCGTTCGCGATCGACAGTGACTCGATGAGTCACATCCGCCAGGGATGACATTGAGCGGTCGGCGTAGCGAATCATGAGAGCTCCGAGTCGCTCATCGCTGATGAGACTTCGGCCGATGTCGCTCGATGGTTCAGCCCGCAGACGACCAACCCACATCTTGAGTTCTGATTGCTCGGCACCCGGTACGCGCGACGCGGCGGCTTCAATGAGTCGAGTGCCGATTTCGAGATCAACGCGAACGTCCTGCCCGGCATCGATGCGTTTTTTAAGGTCGCGCCGCCAGGTGATGAAATGATCGACCCAGGCTTCGATTTGGTACTCGTAAGTCCCAACTTGCGAGCACACAAACACGCCTTGCCAGCGGTCGTTGTCGAAGAATTCGAATGGCGACTCCGTCCAATTGCTCGCACCAATTTGCCGCGATTTCAGGACCGCAAACGGTGCATCATGTCCGTCGGTGAAGAGGTCGGCCTGCACCTGCACCTTATCTCCGACAGTTCGCTTGATGGGGAATCGTCCGCCATCCAAGGACGGAGTCACACGCTCAATCACAACTCTTGACCGACCAGCCACGTCCATGAACTTCACTCCTGAAACCAATTCATCGAGGACAATGTTTTGCGACGACTCGGCGAGCAATCCGAATGTCCGATGTCTCTCAGTTTTACGATCACGCCATGAATCGATTGCGTCACGGCTTACTCATCGGGCACATCCATGCCGAGTTGCTTCATCTTGCGATAGAGGTTGGAACGATGCAGTCCAAGCATCCGAGCAACCTCGCTCATGTTGCCCTTCGCAAGCTTGGCGGCTCGCGAAATGTATTGTTCTTGAAAGCGATAAGTGGCCTTCATCAGCCCCAGGTCAACTCCCAACGGCGCTTCGGCATCTTCATGGATGGGACTGAGAATGAAGGCCAAGTCCTCGGCTTCGACTTTGTCGCCGGTGCTCAGGAAGGCCACTCGCTCCATCAAGTTGCGAAGCTCGCGGACATTGCCCGGCCAGCCATGAGTCGTCAGACGTCGTTGAGCTTCTGACGAAAGTTCGAGCACGGCGCGGCGAGCCTTGGGGCAGAACTGTCGTAAGAAATACTCAGCCAGCGGCACGATGTCTTCGCCACGATTTCGGAGCGGCGGTAGATCGAGAGTGACGACGCTGAGGCGGTAATAGAGGTCTTCTCGAAACTTCTTTTGGCGCACAGCTTCGGCCAAGTTGATGTTTGTGGCTGCAACAATTCTGACATCGACATGAATCGGCTGCGTCCCGCCCACCCGAGTGATGATGCGCTGTTCGAGCACTCTGAGGAGCTTGGCTTGGCCTCCGGCGCTCATGTCTCCGATCTCATCGAGGAAGATCGTGCCGCCATCCGCGAGTTCGAACTTACCTTTGTGAGTTTCTCTCGCATCGGTGAAGGCACCTTTCTCGTGTCCGAAGAGTTCGCTTTCGAGGAGCGACTCCGTCAGTGCCGCGCAGTTGACGGCCACGAAAGGATTGCCCGACCGAGGCCCTCTGAGGTGCAACGACTGAGCAACGACCTCTTTGCCGGTGCCGCTTTCACCCAAGATGAGTACTGGCAATTCGGTGCCGCTGAGTCGTTCGATGGTCTGCCGCAGTGCTTTGATTGCTGGGCTATTGCCGACGATGCGCACGCCGCCGTGAAGTTGCTCGGTGAGTTGCTGGTGAGTCCGCAGCAGCATCTCGCGTTCGCGTGTGTTGCGAAGAGCTACGGCCGCTTGAATGCCTAGCTGCGTCAGGATGTCATCGTCGTCAGTGTCGAACGTGCCACGATTCTTGTTGATGCCTTCAAAGGCTCCGATCAGCTTGCCATTGCTATCCAGCAGCGGCACGCACAGCAGATTGCGAGTGCGATAGCCGCTCTTCTTGTCGACGCTTTGGTCAAAACGTTTGTCGTTGTAGGCGTCGTCGACTCGAATCATCTGACCGGTTTGCACCACCGTGCCCACGATGCCAGCGTTGTCCGGTAAGTAGAGCGTGCGACCTTCGACCCCCAAGGCCGGACAAGCCAAGAGCTTTTGGTTCGGTCGGTCCCAAATGAAGATGCTGGCTCGATCGCAATCCAGCATGCGAGTTGCTTCTTGAGCAATCGCTTCCAGCAGCGGGACTGTCTCGAAGATTTGTGAGAGTCGCGAGGCGACTCGCAATGTTTCGCGGAGTCGCTCGTTGAGTCGCCCTTGCTGCTCGACTCGTTGTGCCAACTGCATGCCCTGCGAGAGAGCCCGCGCGGCCATCAAAATGCTTGGCAGTTCGGCTGCTGGAATACGTCTTCCAGCCAGCATCAAAAGCAGCGGATCGGTGCTAGTGCCTTCGAGCGGAACGATCGCGGCCACCGTGCCCGAGGTATCGTTGAGGTCGGCGACCACTCCGGCGTTGCGATCAAACGCTTCTTCAAACAGTCGGCCCGGCCATGCCGCGAACGGCTTGCGTCCGAACTCGGCGCGTTGGTTCCATTGTGGAAACCGTTCGACAACTCCGGCCCATTGCACCGAGAACTCTGCGGCCAGTTCATGCAGAGCCGCATTCATGAACGCACCGGTTGATCCGCTGGTGACAACGCTCTGAGCGATGCGATCACAGAGTTTGAGAGCCGGTCCGAAACCGTCTTGCTGCTGCAACCACGGTAGCTCGTTCCATGACATCCACTTCGTAGTCAAGGCTGTCTCCGATGACGGTGCGGTGCGTTCAATACTAGGAGTGTTCGAGCGTTCGAACGGAGTCTTGAGTTGAGCATGCAAGCAGGCTCAAGTTACTGGTTGCGATCCAACTCGAAACCAGCAGCTTGTGTCAGGTCGCTTACAATTGAATGAGCAGCGAGGCTTCGCGACGTTGGCGTGATTCGATGATCGAACGCTGTTTGGCTCGACAGATAACCGCCGGCCGAAAGTGACGAGACATCGCTCGTCTGGCTCGGCGGTTAAGTGTCGCCGCGACAATCGAAGGCGAAGCCAGCCTTCGGCGTTAGTGCGAGTGCTTCACGACGCCGGTCAACTTCTTGTCGCCCAACGTAATGGTCAGAGTGCCTTCGCCGTGCTCGTGGAGTTCTTCCATCGCGTCTTCACTTTCAATCTTGAAGAGCGATGCTTTGCCTTCTTCGTCGCCGTCTTGCTTGGTCGCGGCGAGCTTGAACTCTTTGACTTCGTTGCCGTGCTTGAACGACATCACGATCTCGGTGGCTTCGATGGGCTTCGCCGTTTTGGCATCGCCTCCCAGCACATACACGGCAATCAGTTCCTTGCTTTCGTCGAGTGCGACTTCGGCATGGAAGCCTTCCTCACCGAGTTCAACGATCGCTCCTCCGTGAGGACCGCCATGACCATGATCATGAGCATCAGCTGGAGCCGTCTTTACATCGTGCGGCGAGAACTCTTTGTATTCGCTCTTCTTATCGCCGCCGCAACCCACTGCTGCGAACATCAATCCGGCAGCCACTGCCGACACCATCCAGCCAGAAAACGACTTCATCTCAAACTCCCTTAAGGTAGAACGTGGTCCGCCAGTACGCTGTTTTTGATATCCCGCTTGGGATTCAGATCGGTTGCATTGGGCGAGTCGCTGCTTCGCTTCGTCCAAGGACGCGAGTTGTAGCGAATCTTCAACGGGACTCACGAGACCACGGAAGTAAGGCCATCAGAATGGAACAGACGATTGTTTCTCGCCGAGACTTTGGGCTCGCACTTGTGACGAGCGCGACTGCTGCGACGCTGCCAACAGGGGCTGCCGCCGAAGACAAGACGAAGCTGATCCCGATGGAGAAAGCGGCTCCGACTCCCATGCCCGAAGAGCCGCGCGAGATTCCCGAGCACCTCTATTTGCTCGGAGCAGTGCTGCGTCACTATCCCGATAAGCGACTCGATGAAGCGGCCATCACCGGCATCATGCGAGACATTGTGGGAGACCTCGCGAAGGGCAAAGTGCTCAGCAATTTTCCGCTGAAGAACTCGGACGAACCCGGTTACGTCTTTCAGGCGTATCGGTCGGACTAAGTTGGTGATGCCAAGAAGCAGTGGCCGCTAACAAGCTCCCGTCGTGACCGGCACCAGCGGTTCGCCGATCTTCCATTCGGCACCGTTGCGAATGACGCGACGATAAAGAGTGTCTCTCTCTACTGGCTCGCGACCGGCCTCGCGAATCATGCGATGCAGTTGGCTGACCGTCAGACCTTCGGGAGTCTTCGCTCCAGCATCGTGATAGATCAGCTCATGCACGACGGTGCCATCGAGATCATCGGCGCCAAAGCTCAATGCGGTTTGAGCGATCTTCTCACCCAGCATGATCCAATAAGCCTTGATGTGGTCGAAGTTGTCGAGCATCAGCCGCGACAGCGCGATCATCTTCAGATCCATCAAACCGGTGGGCTTGTGAATGTGTGCCATGCCGGTGTTTTCGGGATGGAAAGCCAGCGGAATGAATGTTTGAAAGCCGCCCGTGTCGTCTTGTAGGGCTCGCAGTCGACAGAGGTGGTCAATGCGGTGCTTCGCTTCTTCAACGTGGCCATACAGCATGGTCGCATTCGTTCGCAGCCCGAGACCGTGAGCTTCACGATGAATGTCGAGCCACGATTGGCCGTCCGCTTTGTGCTCACAAATCTGAGCTCGAACGCCTTCATCAAAGATCTCTGCGCCACCACCGGGCATGCTGCCCAGACCTGCTTCAATCAGTCGTTCCAGCACCCAGCGATACGGCTTCTTGGTCAGGTAGCTAAACCAATTGATTTCGACACCGGTCCAAGCTTTGACGTGCAGATCGGACCATGTATCGCGAATTACTCTCACGACATCCACATACCATTCAAACGGCTTTTGATGATGGAGGCCGCCGACAACATGAATCTCGGTCGCGCCTTGCTCTTTGGCTTCGAGCACTCGTTCGCGAATCATGTCATCGGTGAAGGTGTAGCCGCGCGGACTCTTCAGGTCTGATCGGAACGCGCAGAACGTGCAGCGATAGACGCAGACATTCGTCGGATTGAGATGCACGTTGGTGTTATAGAAGGCGAAGTTGCCATTCTTCCGCTCGCGCACAATGTTCGCCAAACGCCCGAGCGACAGGACATCACATTGCCTGTCGAGATAGAGCCCGTCATCGAACGAGAGCCGCTCTCCAGCTAGGACCTTGCGTTCGATGTCTTGAAACCGAGGCGATGCAGCCATGTTGAGAAGCTCTTAATTTCCGAGTGAGTTTCGAGGAGTACGTTTTCCAGGCAAATAATTCGGCTTGTCCATCTCAGTCGCTTAGCGACCGACATACGTAGGCGAGTCGCTCCGCGACTCGCTGAACCGAAAATCAAAACTTGAGACGCACTCGTCGCGCCAAAAGGACGTTGATCCGCTGTCTGTCGAACCGCACTGATGGGCGGGGATTAACGGGGCGGAGTTGTAGGCGGGGCGATTTCAATTTCAACGTCGCGCCAAGCTCTGTTTAACGCTCATTCCGCCTCGCCTTGAGCGGTCAGCATCAGCCTTCGCGAGCCGCCATGATCGCGATGCTCGCAGACATAGATGCCTTGCCAGGTTCCCAAACACAGGCGACCGTCGCGAATGGGGATCGTCACCGAGCTGCCGATCATTGATGACTTCACATGAGCTGGCATGTCATCGGGGCCTTCCAAGGTGTGGTCGTAAGGCAAGTCTTCGCTGGCGATGTGATTGAATGCCATTTCCAAATCGCGAGGCACGTCCGGGTCTGCGTTCTCGTTAATCGTGACTGACGCAGAGGTATGCATGATGAAGACATGCAGTAAGCCAATCTTAATGCGTCGTAATCCGGGCAGGGCTTGAAGGACCTCCTGAGTGATGAGATGAAAGCCACGACGCACGGGCTTGAGTCGCAGTTCTTGTTGCATCCATAGAGTCATCAACACGCCTTCTGGGAACACGTTGTCAATCAAAGCGATTGCTGGCTTCACCGTGAAAAAGAAGATTTTTTTGCGGCTTGTCGGTCAACCGGTCACTCGTACAATGACCTGCGTTTTCGGGCCAACTACTTCAATCATTCATCACGCGAGGCATAACGATGCACGTGATTTCCCGTCGTGAAAACGAAGGAATCGTCATCGATCAGAACATCATTGTCACCGTCTTGGAGATCGCTGAAGACTTTGTTCGATTAGCAATTCAATCCCCGGATGAAGTTCCTCCCTATCGCGAGGAAGTCATTCATCTCGAACCTCAATACGCTTCGTTCTAATTCTGCTCTGCAGGTCGGTGCGCTGCGATGATCTCAGTCATGCGGCATGCCTCAGTTTGGTTGGAAAACGAACTGATCCTGCGAGTCCCGTTCGTCCTCGGTGCCATCGCCGCAATGAGTCGCAGGCTATGACTCAAATCGACCCGACCCCTCATCTTCTTCCTCGTCACATTGCCATCATCATGGATGGCAATGGTCGCTGGGCTCAGCGTCGGGGATTGCCGCGCATTGAAGGTCATCGTCGCGGAGTGAAGAGCGTCCGCGAGATCGTGGAGACTTGCGCTGATCTTGGTATCGAGCAGCTCACTCTCTACTGCCTCAGCAGCGAGAACTGGAAACGGCCCGAAGCGGAACTCAGTCGCTTGATGAGTTTGCTGGAGCAATACCTCATCGAAGATCGATCGACGATCATGCGGCAGGGGCTGCGGTTCGCAGCGATTGGTCGACGAGAGGGGCTGACTCCGGGCGTTATCAAAGAGCTGAATCGGACCTTGGAGCTCAGCCGCAACAACACCGGCATGCGATTGTGCCTCGCTTTGAATTACGGCGCACGCAGTGAGATCGCGGATGCTGCTAAGGCCATCGCCGAGAAGGTTGCTGCCGGAGAATTGCAGCCCAGCGAAATCAACGAAGAAGTCTTCGCTCAGCATCTTTATACGGCCGACATGCCTGATCCTGATTTGCTGATTCGCACCGCTGGCGAGATGCGGCTTAGCAATTACCTGCTGTGGCAGATCAGCTACGCCGAGCTTTGGGTCACTGAAAAATGCTGGCCCGAGTTTCGAAAGCCCGATCTGATGCAAGCGCTACGAGCCTTCGCTTCTCGCGATCGTCGCTTTGGTGGCTTGAAGGTGTCGTAGTCTCTGCTGAGTCTTCTCGGCTTCGTGGTTTGTGGGCCGTTGAAAGACTTTCGATCTTCTGCTGATCGAGCTGCTTGGTTTCGAGTCTGTGTTCTTGGAAGAAGCCGCAGAACGAACAACTTGCCTTAGTGAATTTCGATTACACCCCGTTGCCGAACTCAGCTTCTCGATGACGCTCTCGGACTGAAAGGCTGCTTTACGATGCTTCGCTGGCGACTTGCTGCATCAGCCGTGCTGATACCAGTGCTCATCGCGATCTTCTCGTTCGATCATCAAGCGGGAGCAACTGCTCCCTTTCTTCTGGGGCTGTGTTGCCTGTTAGCAGTGCGAGGCAACTGGGAGTTGGTGGAACTGCTGAAGAAGCGATCGTTGCCGGTGTCGTACCCGCTGACAGTCCTGGGCTCGACAGCCATCGTGATGTCCGCGTGGTGGGGGCAATGGGCCTTCCGCAGCTTCACGAGCCTTGAAACTGTAATGCTCACATTTTCGATGGTGGTGTTGCTGATCTTTCTGAAAGGCTGCGTGCTCTATCGCGAGCCCGGAAAGAACATCGAACGTATGGCCTGTGAGATCTTTTGCGTGACCTACATCGGGGTGTTGTTGGCGGTCACTGCTCAGTTGCGTTGGCTCGGAAACGGCAATGCTGGTTACTTGGCCTTGGCTTCGGTGGTGATTGCGGCGAAGTGTGGCGACATCGGTGGCTACACCTTGGGGCGACTGTTCGGGAAGAAGAAATTGGTTCCGTTGCTGAGCCCCGGCAAGACCTGGATGGGAGCACTCGGAGCGGTGCTCGGTGCGAGTTTGGGTTCTTGGCTGTGGCTGCACTTTGGACCGAGTTTGTTTTCGAATGCTTGGACTCCCTGCAACGCCGAGTGGGCGTTGTGTTATGGAGCAGTCTTGGGCGTCATTGGTTTGATCGGCGATTTGGCCGAGTCGCTGATTAAACGCGATGTGGGTGCCAAGGACTCTTCGAACCTGGTCCCCGGTTTCGGTGGTCTACTCGATCTACTGGATAGCGTTTTGTATTCCGGCCCAGTGGCGTTGGTGTTGTGGCACGCGTTGCCGCTTGCCGAATGGGTTTCGACGAAACGCTGATCCTCGTCCTCTCGTGACTACTGGAACCAGATGTTTTCAACGTTCGAACACACCGCCGATTTGGGACTCAAAGCCGGTGCGGAATCTCTGGAATCGCTCTTTGTTGAAGCCGCTCGCGGGCTCATGAACATGCTGGTCGATCGCCCCGAATTGATTCGACCTGTCGAGCAACGACGGTTCGAGATCTCGTCGAGCGAACGCGACTACTTGTTCTTTGATTGGTTGAACGAACTGCTCTTTGCGTTCGAATCGAATGGCTGGTTGGGAGCAACCTTCAACGTGCAGATCGAAGGCGACACTTTGGTCGCGACCGTCGGTGGCGAGACGCTCGATCGAGACCGGCATCAACCCGGTCACGAAGTGAAAGCGATCACCTATCACGGACTCAAAGTGTGTGAGGAATCGCCAGGACAATGGTCGGCTGAAGTCATCGTCGACATCTAAGCTCTGTCCCTGGCGAATGACTTCCTGAATCGAATCGTCATGGCGTCTCTCGTCAGGGGACCGCTCAATCTCGATGAGATGCGATCGCCGGCGCTGCCATGTTTGGACTCTCGGCAAATCTCTTGCCGCAGAGTCTCATCGTTTCGATGGAGTGATTATTCTGCGGACCACGTCGTTACTGGCCGCGATTGGCTCAGTGAGTGGATCTGGTTTTGGAGAGAGTCTGCAGGCTGCAGACTCGTCGCTTTTTGCAGGAATTCAAAGTGCGTATTGCTTACTTCGATTGCTCAACCGGCATCGCCGGAGACATGACTTTGGCAGCTCTAATTGATGCAGGAGCTGACGCAGATGCCATTCGAGCGGGCATCAAATCTCTGGGGCTCAAGGGCGTGAAGTTCACGACCGAGTCTGTGATGCGGTGCGGCTTCCGAGCGACCTATGTCAAAGTCGAGCATCCCGAGCAGCATGCTCATCGCCACTTAAGCGACATCTACGATCTCATCGACAAGGCGAAGGCGATGACGGACGAGCAGAAGGAGCTCGCTCGAACGATCTTCCTGCATGTGGCCGAGGCTGAAGCCAAGGTGCATGGTTCAACGGTCGAAGAGATTCACTTCCATGAGGTCGGTGCCATCGACTCGATCGTGGATATCGTCGGTGTTGCGATCGCGCTGGATACGCTGGACGTGGACAAGATCTATGCCAGCCGCGTTCCAACAGGCCGCGGGTCAGTGAAGATCGCTCATGGCGTTTGCCCTGTGCCGACACCTGGGACGCTCGAGTTGTTGAAGGGCGTGCCGCTTGTCGATGTTCCGATTGAAGCCGAACTGACGACTCCGACTGGAGCCGCGATCCTGAAGGCCGTTGTCGATGACTTTATTCCACTTCCCAAGATGACCATCGAATCGATTGGTTATGGCGCGGGAACTAGAGACTTTCCGCAGCGAGCCAACGTGTTGCGGATCTTGATCGGCGAAGCCAGTGTTGAGACCAATCAAGATACGGTCTGCTTGCTCGAAACGAATCTCGATGACGTCTCCGGCGAGATCATTGGTTATGCCGTGGATCGGCTGCAGAAGAACGGGGCTCTCGATGTTTACACGAGCTCAATTCAAATGAAGAAGGGGCGACCGGCCGTAACGCTGAGCGTGATTTGCGAGCCGTCTCGGAGTGTCGAGTTTGAGACAATCATCTTCCAGGAAACGGGCACGTTTGGTATTCGGCGGCAGCTTATCGAGCGTTCGATTCGACCTCGGCAACAGTTCGATATCGAGTCCGATGAATGGGGTACGGTGCAAGGCAAGCTCGGCTGGTTGCCCGATGAATCGGTGACGTTCAAGCCCGAGTATGAATCCTGTGCCAAGATCGCTCGCGAGCACGGCATCCCTCTTCGAGATGTTTATCGAGCGGTTGAAGCATGGTTCGAAAACGAGATTGAGCACGAACACGATCATGACCATGATCACGAAAACTGCGACGACGATTGCGATCACGATCATGACCATCACGGTCACAGTCATGATCACGATCATTCCCATGATCACAGCCATGACCATTCTCATGACCATAGCCACGATCACTCGCACGACCACAGCCATGATCACAGTCACGACCATGACCATCGGCACGATCACCATTAAGCAGAGGCTTGAGTCCGCACGAGTCGTTGAATCGTGCGGACTGGCGGTTTGATTTTGTCTGTGGCATTGTCAGGAAAAGTGAAGCCTCAAAGGATCGGCTCAAACCGCTGATTCGAATGCTGCTCTGGACGGGCAGCGAGATTCATCAAATTCAAACGCTCAAGGATGAGTGTCATGTTGGCAATAGAACTGGCTCAGGTTCAGGCGATAGCAATTACGGTGTTGATCGCGTTCTGCGTTCTCAAATTCATGAGAATGAAACCGCAGCATCAACCGCGAGAGCTGTTCAAAGACGAGTCTTCCAAGGTTGAACTCGAAATTGATGAACGACCCGAGCAGCGAGTGACTTTGGCCGACGATGTTGGTGCCGACATCGCGCTGGCGAATGCCTCGTTGCATACGAAACTCGCCTTGCTCGACTCCATGCTGGTTGAGGCCGACCGAGAATTCAGTCGATTGACCGAGCTACTGCATGAGGCTCGTTCCATTCGCATTCCAGGTGTTGTGCGAGACGAGGACGATGTCGAAGCGAATCTGACTGACAACCAACCGAATGACTCGACTTTGAAACTCTCGACTGCTGCTTCGGAGCAAACTGCAAAGGTCGACAAACAGCAGTTCGTACGGTTGTTGCATCAGTCTGGGTTCAGTCCGGAAGAAGTCGCCAAGGCCGTGAAACTACCCGTCGAGATCGTGCTGGCGATTCTCAAGAAAGGCGGTCAGTCTGGCCGTGCCGCGTCGTAATTGTCGTCGTTGCGGTAACTCGACGCTTGGCTTCGAATCTTGATCGCGACCTCTATGAATTACTTCGCGCACGCCATTCGGTTTCTTGATCGTCCGGTCTTCGCCATCGCCACGGGGTTGCCGGACATGCTCTCGGTGATCGATCGCTCGATGCGTTTGCGAGAGAAGCGAGTGTCACCTTTCGTCACCGACAACGACGAGTTTCGAGCCGAAGTCGCTGCTGGAGTCTTACAGCATTTGGCTGATGACCGTTGGTTTCACTCCACGCGAGCGTTCCTCGAAACCAGTGGCGAACTGACTCGACTGTTTCGCAAAGTGCTCGCGAATGACGACGGCGCTCGGTGTGCATTTCTTGGTCACATTGTGACTGAGCTGCAACTCGACGGTGCGTTGCACGAAGCTCATCCAGGGAGACTCGACCGGTATTACGAATTACTGGCTGAGGTCGATCGGGCTCGTGTGGCGGCTGATGTCAACGTTATGGCGACGAAGGCCAGCGATCGTTTGGAACGGCTGCTGGAAGGCTTTGCTCGCGAGCAATTCTTGCGTGATTACACCGATCCGCGCCGTTTGCGAATTCGCCTGAACCAAGTCATGCTACGAGTAGGACTCGACCAACTTCCTGAAGCCATTGAGGAAGCACTTGCGGCGAGTTGGGGGATAGTTCAGAGCCGCGTTGATGGCCTGCTGCCTCCAAATTTCTTTGTCTGGCACACGGCTTAAGGAGTCGTAGCTTGCTGCTTAGTCGGGCTCGTTTGTGGTACCGAAAGAGCGTCAAGCTACGACTCTTGCCGTGGCCTCAACTGTGAGGAGCCTGCGATGGTGAAGTATGGAATGAATCTGCTGTTGTGGACTGCGGATCTGCAAGAACCTCAGCACGGCCTGCTCGATCAAATGAAGCAAATCGGGTACGACGGCGTCGAACTCCCGATCTTCAATCTCGATCTGGAGAACTTCAAGAAGATCGGTGCTCGTTGCGACTCGCTCGGTCTTGGTCGCACCGCTGTGACGGTCAGCACTCTTGAAGAGAACCCGATTTCTTCCGAAGCATCAGTTCGAGCCGCTGCTGTCGATCGTTTGAAGAAGGTTGTGGATTGCTGTGCGGCGGCTGGTGTGACTCATCTTTGCGGACCAATTCACTCTGCCCTCGGTCACTTCAGTGGAGCAGGGCCAACAGCCGACGAATGGGGACGAGCGAAAGACGTACTCGCCAAAGTCGCGGATCACGCTCAAGCCAATAAGGTCACTCTGGTGATGGAGTACCTGAATCGATTCGAGTGCTACTTCGTGACGTGCGCTGCGGACGCAGCTCGGTTCTGCCGCGAGGTCAATCATCCTGCTCTCAAGATGATGTATGACACCTTCCACGCGAACATCGAAGAGAAGTGCATTGCTAACGCCATCCGCGAATGCAAAGACCAATGCGTCCACGTCCACATTTCGGAAAACGACCGCTCGACTCCGGGCGAGGGCCATGTCGACTTCGCAACGACGTTCAAGACTTTGAAAGAGACCGGATACAGCGGTTGGTTCGTCGTCGAAGCGTTTGGGCTCGCGCTTCCTGACCTGGCTGCTGCGACAAAGATTTGGCGCCGCATGTTCCCGACTGAAGACCACCTCAGCCGAAATGCATTGGCCTTCATGAAGAAGAATTGGGAAGGCTAAGCCCGATGACGGCGGACATTTAACTTGTAGAGGCACGCGGTTCGCGTGCCTCTCTTGCTTTGTAAGGGACGTGTCACACTTCATCGTGATCGACACACAAGTACTCAGAGGCTGCTGGCCTCAGTACATATCGAGGAAGCACTACGATGCATGCTGCATTGGAACCCGTTCTGAATTCCATTTTCGAAGGGCAGCCAGTGGCTAGATCCGCCATCGAGACGGCATTTGGCGCCATCATGGACGGGCAGTGTTCAGAGACTGAAGTGGCATCGTTACTCACGGCGTTGCGTGTTGCTGGTGAGACCGTCGACGAGATCGCAGGAGTGGCGAGCGTCATGCGACAACGAGCCACTCGCATCCCGACCGCACGCACTGGTTTGCTAGATACCTGCGGCACCGGCGGCGACAAGTTGCATACCTTCAACATCAGCACTGCCACGGCATTTGTGGTGGCTGCCGCTGGAGTCCCCGTCGCCAAGCACGGCAATCGCGGAGTGTCCAGTTCGAGTGGCTCAGCCGATGTTCTCGAAGCTCTGGGAGTGAACGTGCAACTGACTCCCGAGCAAGTCGGACGTTGCATCGAACGAGTTGGCATCGGCTTTTGCTTCGCTCAACTTTTGCATTCTGCCATGAAGCACGTCGGGCCAGTTCGGAAGCAGCTCGGCTTTCGAACCATCTTCAATCTGTTGGGGCCGTTGACCAATCCCGCCGGAGCCGAGTTCCAATTGCTCGGCGGCAATCGACGTCAATTTGCTTCGATGCTTGCTGCGGCTTTGCATCAACTCGGGATTTGGCGGGCGTTTGTTGTCTGTGGCAACAACGAGCTGGATGAAGTCAGTCTCTGGGGCGAGACCGCTGTTTTTGATGTCTCCTCTGCCGGAGTCACCGAGTCCCTCTGGACCGCTCAGACCTTCGGGTTGGACGAGTGCCGAGTGGAAGACTTACGGGTCAACGGATCGGCAGAAAGTGCGAATCGCATTCGACGTCTCCTCACCGGAGAGCGCGGTCCGGCTCGTGATATCGTCGTTGCCAACGCCGCTGCTGCTCTGGTTGTTGCCGGACATGCAGCGAATCCGCTCGAAGGGGCTGCTCTCGCTGCGCATGCGATTGACTCTGGGCGAGCTCAGCAAAAGTTGGAGCACTTGCAGGGTGAGTCGCATTCCTGAATGTCGGCCGCTGTCACACCGCCTCAACGTTTTTGGTATTGAGTCTCCTGACTCAAAGTTGTGAGGCATTGAACTTCTTCACCAGCCTGGCGCGAGCCTAACGGTTATGCCAGTCGATTGGGGGATTCGACTTCAGACACATCTTCCTCAAACGCGAGCCGATCCAATTGTCCGAGCACTCGGTGTGTTGTGGCCTCGCAATACACGAGTCGGCTGACTGTGACGGTCTGTGAAACCTTGTGCGTACTCGTGCGAGGTTTCGGTACTGGGACGAGAAATGAGTTCAAGTTCTCGTCTTCTTCAGTGCCGAGTTCGAGTTGTCAGCCAAGCCTGCGTGCCATTCGGACTACGAAGTCTCGGCCTCGCAGCCTCGAACGATCGGACTCCGTTGTCATCACTTGATCCTTCAAAACTCGGGTCAGTTGATGTCAATGCTCGGAGTCATGTTTCGTTTCTTGGTCGCTGAATGCCGAGTTCGTCTCGTCTTGTGGCAGCACGCTCAACACATTGGATGGACTGCGACGCGATCAGAGAGGAGTGCGGATTCATGAAGCTTACGATTCGTTGGAGACGAGTCGTTGCGGTATGCCTGGGCCTTTGCCTGGCAACGCAAGCACTGTCGGGTTCCGCTGCCGAGCATGTGATTGTTATGGTTGGTGGTGAGAAGCCGGAAGTGTCTCCAGGCACACCTGCGCGTCCTCAAGTGGTGCGTGATTCTAATCAGCCTACGACGACCGTCGTGGCTTCTGGCCAGACAGTGAGTGGCGGAGTTTCCAACTCCACTCAGACCGAGACTCAGCCTGCGCCAACGAAGACTTCGGCTGCTCCAGTGCGACCGTTGTCGGACCTCGACAAGCTGGTCGACGAAGCTGTGTCGGTGACCTCTCGGCGATATCTCACGGCGGATGTTCATACTCCGTGGCAGATCTTTCATGGACTGCTCGCACTCCGACACAACTTCAAGCTGAAGATCAACAACGAAAAGTCTTCAGCGATGAAGTGGGTGCAGTCAGGCCCTAGCTATCAGGGCTTGCCGCTCATCGAGCAAACGGTTCATGGAGGACGCTTTCATCCCTTCACGGTCCCGTATGCCTTTGAGGGACATCCCAATCAGTTTCTCGCGATTCTTTCTATGTCCGAGCTGCCTCGAAACTTCACGTTTCGGGCTGGCAATGGAGCGACAATTACAGTTGATGACATGCTGCGGAATGCTCAGGCCGAGTGTAACGATCGCGAAGAAGTCACTTGGACGCTTTGGTCGTTCGCTCGCTACATGCATCCGGGTACGCAATGGAACAATCGATTCGGCGAACCGTGGAGCATGGAGCGACTCGTCCAAACTGAAGTTGGCAAACGAGTTCAAGAAGGCGCATGCGGTGGCTGTCACGGGTTGTTCGCGCTGTCTTTAGCTCGGAATGCCTATCTGCAAAGTGGTTTCCAGCTTCAAGGTGCGTACCTCGACGCTGACATGAAAATCAAACGTTACATCGCTGAGACTCGTGCCTATCAAAATGCAGACGGCAGTTTCTCGGCCGATCATTACAACGGTCCTCGTTACTCACCCGACTTCAACAAACGGATCGCGGCCTCTGGGCATATCCTCGAATGGTTGATGATTGGAGTTTCGAACGAGGAGATCGAACAAGAGTGGCTCAAACGTGGTGTAACTTCTGTTGCACGTGATCTCGTTGAGAATCGGTCGGCACCTGCGGATTGCGGACCGCTCTATCACGCTCTCCATTCGCTCGTGCTTTATCGGCAGCGCACTCGTCCTGAGCTTGCTGATCCGACGGTTTTCGAATCCCCGTCGGTTACTGTGCCGCAGGGGGCATTGCCTGCAGTCACTACTCCCGCGAAACCAGATGGCAGTGCAGCTCCAAAGGCGGATGCAGCTCAGGAAGTTCAAACAGTTGAGCCAAGTAAGGTTAAGCCTGCCCCGATGCCGGAAGCGGTTAAGTCGACAACGACAAAGGCCGTTGTTGAACCTGAAGTTGTTAAACCAGTGCCGGCAAAGTCTGAGACATCGGTAGTTCCGCAACGACTTCCAGATTCCGCGAGCACTAAACCCATCACACCTTCGGCTCCGCCGATGCCTGAGCCGATGAAGGTTGCTGTCAAACCGACAGAGAGTGTTCCGAAGAAAGATGACAACGACGAATTCGACGGCGAGTTCCAAGTCCCGCCCCCTCCCACGGACGACTGAGTCCGACTAAGGAGCAGCGATGTGAAGGTCACTTCGCTGACGTGCGACTCGCCGATAAGACGCGACAGCCCGTGTGCCAAAATGAGAGCACTCGGGCTGTTCGCATTTTTTAAAAGGTCTCTTTCCACTCACCGGTGATTTGAAATCATTCGCACAATTGTGCGAGTCTGAATTGCCAGCTGCGAAACGTTCTGAGCCCAATCAGCAAGGCCGATGTCCCCTAAGTCCAAACGACTTGGTTGCTAGCCGCATCAACTCGTCAGCCTCAGCTCGTTGAATGCTGCTACCACCAATAGCCCTGCTCGATGCGCGCTTCTCCGCCTTTCAGGTCGAGGTCGATGAGCAGCTCTTGCTTGCCGTTGATGGTTCTCAGACGCGGCGTGCCGGCGGCGCTCTTGAGCGTCAGCTTCAGGTGCGTGTCGATGACGTAGGTGTCGCCTTGCTGTTCGATCTTTGTGCCGGAAGCCGCTCGGTAAGTCACCTTTGTGCCGGTCGCGGCGGTCTTGATCGTGAGCGTTCGGGCGAAGCCGTGCTGCTTGCCTTGCGCGACGGGGATCAGTTCGTCGGTCAGTTGTGTGTCGGCGATCGAGTATTGGAAGACCGGCTGACGCTTTGAGTTGAAGCGGTAGCCTTTGAACTGATAGCCGAGGTCGGACGACTTCGCGGTCGGCCAGGCGGCGTCGGAGTTTTCGAGGACTGCGACGGGGAGACCTCGCGTCAGGCTGATGACGTTGTCGCCGAGCGGGCTTTGATTGCCGGGACCGCGACCGACCCAGTGCTTGCTCGCGTCGATGAAGTCGCCTTGCCAAATCAAAGCGAGGCTGCCTTCTTGAGCGTCGAAGCAGCTATGCACTTTCTCGGGATATCCGACCGCGATCGCGCGGGGACTCACGCCTTCGATGAAGTTGCGGTAGACGATCGGCTCATCGTTCGGTTCGAGCACGATCGCTTCTCGTTGAATGCCCGCCGGAATCAGAGCGCGGTTGCTGTCGCTCAGCCACAGCCAGACGGCTTGCATCTGCTTGTTGCCGTCAGCGTCGAGCACGTCTTTGATCGTCACTTGCCCGAACGGCCACGGAGCCGGCATACGCGTGCCGGGACGATAGACCTGCGGGTTCTCGATGTAGCGCATGAACCAATCTTGGCGCAGTCGCGAGTGCATCTTCTGCAAGTCCATCGCTTGAATGCCGACCGCTTGATTCTGGCCGAACGGATGACACTTCACGCAGCCGAGCCCCTTATCGCCGACAAGCTTGCGGCCCGCCGACTTCATCTGAGCCGCAGACTCCGTATGTGCGACGAGCTTCGCTTCGGTCTTCTCGTCGACCTTCTTCAGGACGTCTGCCAGATGGCTGACGTTGTGACCTGCGAACTTCGGCATCACGGCCAGCATGTAGCCGCGATCCTTCGCTCCGTTGTTGAGCAAGTTCTTGAGGTACGCATCGTTGAGCTTGTCGCCGACACCGTTGATCGGCGGAGGCAAGCGGCCTTCGTCGCCCATCTCTTTCATCGTTGTCTCAAAGAAGCTGTTGCGAGCTTCCTCGACGCCGCCGACCTTGCCGCGCTGATGACACGCGAAGCAGTTGAACTGAGTCAGCGAATGAGCGAGCTGCTGCTCGGGAAAACGTTCGGCATTGCCAGTCTTCAACGCCTTCACCGCTGCTTCGAGATGCTTGCGCTGCGTCGCATTGACGTGATAGTGAGGCATGCCTTTCGACGGAGCATCGCCGAGGCAACCGCTCGCGAAGTTCGCGAGATCAAACAGCGACTTCGCGGTGACATCCGGCTTCACGGCCTTACCGTCTTCTTTGAGTTGATGGCACGACGCACAACCAAACTTCGCGAAGATCTCGCGGCCCTTCGTCGCTTGAGCTTCATCAAACACGAAGGCACTGCTGCCACTCATCGGCATTGGCTTCTCACGAGTCGGCGTTGCGATTGACGCGAGCGGCTGGCGCGGGATGCCTTTGCCTTCGTAATCGACCTTCAGTTCCGCCTCTCCGCCGCCTTGCGTGAAGTCGACGATGACCTCATGCGGACCGGCGGTGAGAGTTCGCTCGGCAGACTTCTCGCCATAAGGATGAATGCCGTCGTTGAGCACGACTTCTTCGCCGTCGATCTGCAAGCGGCTGCCGTCATCCGAGCCTAAGTGGAATTTGTATTTCCCCTCTTTGGCCACATGGATGAAGCCGGTGAAACGCAGGCCGTAATTACTCTTACGCGGCGCGACCTCCGCATCGAAGCCAGACGACATGCCCTTTGACTTCGGCTCGAGCTTCCCGAAGTCCGGCACTTTGTCCCAGTCGCCTTCGTAGTAGGCGTAGTTCAGATTGGCCGCGATCTTCACGTCCTTGAAGAAGAACGACGCGATGTCGCGGGCCTGCTTGTCATCGAGATTGAGGCTCGGCATGCGTCCCGCCGGTCGCGCATCGAGCGGGTTCTTGAGGAACGCGATTAAGCTCGGCAGTGTGTACTTGCCCGCAACGTTGCCGACCGGAATCGAGTTCGGCACGGGAGCGACTCCCGGCTTGATCGGCGAGTGACAAGCAACGCAGCCAATCTGATGGAATAACTTTTCTCCGCGTGCCGCCGACGCCGAGTCCGTCATCGCTTCTTGCACGGCACCGGTCTTCGAGAGGAAGTGCAGCAGCGCGGTGATGTTGGCTTTGCGTTCGTCTTCGGACAGAGCATTGAAGACATCAGGCATCGTCGTGCCGGGCTTACGTGCATGCGGCCCGCCAAAGAACTTTTCGAGCGCCGCGAGTTGAGCTCGCTCACCAATCTTGTCGAGCACCGGAGCTTGCTTCGCCTTGAGCAAGCTTGCCGTCGGCCCCGTCGCCTTATGGCATGAGGTGCAATTCAACTCGTCGAGCAGCACGCGTCCGAGTTCCGCTTCATCCGCTTTGAATTTGTCTTCGGGCTCTTCGTCCTCGTCCTTCAGAGACTGCTCAACGCGCGAGACGACTCGCTCATACCCCGCGACAATCGCGTGATCGGGAGTCGCTGGAGCATCAGCAGCCAACATCGCAGTGGGGAAAGCAAGCAGTGGGAGTAACGCAAAACGAATTCTTCCGAGAGTCATCGTTGGTGACTTCCTTGTTGAGTTCTGAGGGATCGTGGGGGCAACGACGTGGGGGGGAAACGGTAAGACGCGTCTAACAGCGGAGTCGGTGCTGGTCGTGAAGCACTTGATAATGCCACACCACAAACATGGAATTCGACGTCTTACTGAGTCGCTGTCTGTTTTCTCCACCGGCCACGGTATTCGTGCCAGCGCGTTGTGGTCCGGCTTGCCAGCAAGTCAGGCCACTCGATGAGTAGGCGGGAGTCTAAACTTCGAAAATAAGCTGACAACAGCCACGTACCGCTGTTCGAGTTCTGTCTAATTCGCTGCCGCGACTCGAAGATATGGCCGATTCTTTTCGATGGTTTTTGGGCCGATGCCTTTCACTCGTCGCAATTCCTCGACGCTTTTGAATGGTCCGCGTGAATCCCGGTCTTCCAGGATGCGAGCAGAGAGCTTTGGACCAATGCCTTCAAGTAAGTCGAGTTCAGCCGCCGGTGCCGAATTCATCTCAATCTGTGAGTCGACTAGCTCCCGTGTCTGTTTTGCTACATCCATGGGAGTGTGATGCCGTATCGACGAAACAACTGAGATAACGACACCGATGACTGACCACAGCACGATCGCGAACTGGTCATTGCGAATGAGCCCACAACAGGACTGCACGAGCTTTGGCGTACCAGGTTGTCTTCGCGTGGCTCGTACGCCTTGTTGTGTGCCATCCATGGGATGCCCCAGAATCTAAGTCATCGAACCAGTTGAGATTCGCGTCAGACTGCTGATTTCAAAAGTGCTCGCTCGCAACGTGTCACTCCAACGTTCGGCTGATCTTCTTTAGATGCCGACGCAGCGTTGGCTAGTTGTGAATTCGGGCACTTCGACCGATTTCAGCCAATGAATTCGATGTCGACTGGACGCGGAATAATTCCGGCCTCGTATCCCTTCTGTAACAGAAGTTGCACGGCGCGCCGCCCCTTATCCCCGAAGTCCATCGTCCAGTGGTTAACGTACATCCCGACGAACTGATCCGCCTTGGCTCGGTCAAGGTCACGACCGTATTGCATGGCGTGGCTCAATGCTTCCTGTCGATGTTCGAGGCCATAAGCAATGCTTTGCTTGAGCAGCGAGGTGACCTCTTCCATTCCTTTTCGGCCCAAGTCTCGGCGAATCGCATTGCCTCCCAGCGGCAGTGGTAGACCATCCGTTTGCTCGTACCACCACTTGCCTAGATCGACGATCAGATTCAAGTTCTGATTCTGAAAGGTAAGCTGGCCTTCGTGGATGATGAGCCCTGCATCCACTTTGTTCGCCGCGACAAGATTCAGAATCTCGTCGAATGGATGGACCTCGTAAGTGAAGCGATCGCCAAGCAAGAGTTTGAGAGCAAGGAACGCAGTCGTAAGCGTGCCAGGAACTGCGATCTTCTTGCCATACAGCGATTCGATCGGACCTGCTTCGCGAGCCACAACCATTGGCCCGTAGTTTTCGCCCATGCTGGCCCCGCAAGCACACAACGCGTACTTGTCGAGCACGTATGCGTAACCGTGAAGACTCACCGCTGTAAGTTCTAATTCACCTCGCAAGGCTCTGTGGTTGAGCGTCTCAATGTCTTGCAGGGTGTGAGTGAAGCGATAGTTCCCAGTGGGGATCTTGTCGTTCGCGAGAGCGTGGAACATGAAGGCGTCGTCAGGGTCGGGACTGTGGCCGATGTTGATCAGAATTGGGGCGTTGCTGTTGCTCATGAAGTTCGCTGTTTGTTGAAGAAGGGCCGAAATTTAAGGCCGTTTTGGAAGCGGGCGGGACTTTACGTCGGCCCCTTGGAGGTCGCAACCAACGTGCGTAACTCGAACTTTGGGCTGCCTCGATGATTGGCTGACGTATGAAACCGGCGTTCTGGCCGCCGTCTTAACCGAGATTCAAGAGCGAAGATCAGCTCTGTGAAATGGGGCACAAAAGTGTCAGATTTGGCGGCCTCGGTCTCTACGTGCTGCGCGCGGTCATCGTGCGTGCGTGCCTTGCTGGCTTCGCTCCGAATGGGTGCATGAATTGATCCAGCAGTGCTCGTTGAGTGACAAGTCCCAACGGGTTTTGGCCATCGTAGATTGCGGCCAATGAGTGACCTGATTCTCGTAGGCTAATCAGTGCGGAGAGTCGAGTCGCATCGAGTGCTAGTCGTGGCAACGATTGGATGAGTGTTGCCGCAGACGCAGTTGTGGTTTGCAAATCGACGGTTCGAATATAGCCCACCCATTCGTCAGTCGTGTTGCGGCGTCTGATTGCGACGTGCGGCATTCCATATGAAATCGCAAACGCCAGGATGTCTGAATTCGAAGTGCCTTCTTCGACGCCCAGCACTCGTTCGAGCGGTGTCATGACCTCCCGAGCAAGACGATGAGCATCGTGGAGCAAGCTGTGAAACAATTGACCTTGCTCGTTCGTGAGCAGCCCGTGTTCGCGTCCCTTGGATAAGACTTGCATGAGTCGGTGCCGACCTAAAACCATCTCCATCTCATGCGCTTTGGACTTTGTCAGTCGCTCGAGAAGGCGTGTGAGTCCAACAAGTGGATAAGTCACTGGGAGAAACAATCGATAGCACCATCGAAACTTAAACGCGTCTCGACGAAGCAATTGAGTTGGAGCTCGGAGATAAAGGCTCTTCGGCATGAGTTCCGCGAATGCGAAAATGATCGGTGCGAAGAGCAGGGTGGTTGCGACTTCAACCAGTGCACTCTCTGAATGAACCAGAACGTCGGCACCCATTCCGATCGCCACGGTGATGACGTAATGGGAGATGTTGTTGCCAACCAAAGTCGTAGAAACAAAGTAGGCTGGATTCTGCACAAACCACATGAGCCATCGCGCGACTCGATCTCCTGAGTGAGCATCAATGCTGAGGCGTAAAAAGCTGATTCGATAGAAGCCAGACTCGGTTCCGCTGAAGAACGCCCCCAATCGCATGCCTGCGATGAATAGAACGATTGCTGCCAGTAGCGTTCCCCATGTCCCCATTGCTATCGACCTAACGCTGAATTGAGGGATCGATCGAGATGCTCATTGAGAATTGATCGATTGACTCGGGCTTATAGCGGAATGTTGGCCATTGAATTAGTCCATAAACGAAAGCAGCCCGTTGTAAAACGGGCTACTCGTATGCTCTATTGTCGTTCGATGGATGACTACTCGTCATCGAATCCATCGTCGCCGAAGTCATCATCATCGTCGTCGTCGAAGTCGTCCTCGTCATCTTCGAAGTCGTCTTCGAAGTCGTCTTCGTCTTCGAATTCCTCTTCGACTTCCTCGTCATCTTCGAAGTCGTCTTCATCGCTTTCTTCATCCCCGAAGTCGTCTTCTTCGTCTTCGAAGTCTTCATCCTCATCATCGTCGTAGTCGCCGAATCCGTCGTCATCATCTTCAACAGGTGAATTAAACGTGGTCGCTTCCACCTCAACGGTGTCATCAACGACTTCAACCAGTTCCTTCTTAGCCCAAGTCACTGCCATGATCCGTTACTCCAATTGCAAATGGACTCGTCAATTTCCGCAAAATGTGGGGTTATAGGGGACCTAATTGGCCCCGGGCGCGGCGGTGGATATTGCACCGCGAAAATGTTGTCAAGCCGCGGTTCTCACGAGGATTACAACGACTAGGCCGTTGCATAGAATCCCGGTTTCAAGGACGCACGGTTGATGGGAATAACAGGCACCAGAAATTCGGCTGTAGGGATGAACGCCTTCAGGCAAAATCGAAATGCAGTCTGATTTCCAAAAACACGAAAGACTCAAGAAGAAGCTGTCGTGAGAAAATCCGACTCGCGACTAGGCCTTAAAGTCTTTTAAGAGCGGAGTCAGATACGAGACGGTGCTTGCCATCGTGACTAGGTTGCCATAGTCCTCTTCAGGGATCTGGACTCGATAAAGCTTTCGAAGCTCCATCACGATGTCCAAGAAGTCCATGCTGTCGAGTTCCATTTGCTCGCGGAAAGCTACCTCATCCTTTAGGTCGGACAGGTCTTCATCTGGCGCTATCCGGGCCAGAATTCCAAGGACTACCTGCCTGATTTGATCCGCAGACATGAACCCGATCCTCTTTGAGTAAACTACACAATGAACACACCCGTGTGTTCGCGAAGAGACTCGGCCAGTATCAGCTCTACTGATACTTCCTAACGATTAAGACCGAGTTGATTCCGAGCATTCCGAAGGAGTTGTTGAGGATGCAATGCACAGCACCCATCTGCCTTGGCTGGTTGGCCACAATTTGCGTCAGTGGCACTCGGGAATCTTGCTTGTCCAAGTTGATTGTAGCGTGGGCCAAACCATCGTCAAACGCCGGGATATTGCCCAAAAGCTCAAGAGCGCCAGCAGCGCCCATCGCGTGGCCAATGAAACTCTTCGTGTTATTGATGGCGACGTTGGGGCAATCTTTGAAGACTTCATGAAGAGCAAGTGACTATTCAATATCGCCTTGTTCGGTGGCCGTGGCATGACTGCTGACAATGTCGACGTCACATGGTCGAAGGCCCGCTCGGGAGAGTGCCAAATGCATGCACTCCACTTGGCGATTGCGGTCGGGCAAAACAAAGTCAGTCGCGTCCGAATTCATCGCGTAGCCGACGATTTCGCCGTAGATTCTTGCTCCGCGAGCCAAGGCATCTGGTAGTCGCTCTAGCGTGCAGACTGCGCCACCTTCTGCGACAACGATGCCATTCCGATCGACGTCGAAAGGCCGACAAGCCTTATGCGGCTCAGTATGAGTAGCCAACGCGTTCTGGCTCTTGAAGCTCGCAAAGATTCCGAATGTGTGGATGCTCTCTGACACGCCACCTGCAAGTGCCAAGTCCACTTCGCCGAGTCTCAGCATCTGCAAGCCTTGGATGAAGCCTGCATTACCTGCGGCGCATGCTGCTCCGATGGTTAGATGCGGACCTGTGATGTTTAGGCTCAGAGTCACTTCACCAGCTGGGTTGTTTGCCACCGTTCGAGGGTTGTGGTGATGTGACCAAACTGATGTGTCGTAGCCGAACTTAGAGATCTCATAGATCTCGTTTTCGGTTTCGACATTCCCGTGTTCCGTAATGCCGAGATACACGCCGACACGACTCTTATCCCGGCTTGTCCAATCGATCTTTGAATCAATGACAGCTTCATTCGCGCAATACACAGCGATTGAGCCGGACCGAGTGCCTCTGCGGATGTCTTTGCGTTTTTGATGTTTCAGCGGATCGAAGTGGCAGACTCCCGCGAGCACCTTGCCGATGAAGCGAGTTTCGTAGTCGCAAACACCAGACTTGCCTGCCAAGAGGTTCGCTCGATACTCGGGTAGAGAATCACCAATTGGAGACGTCAGACCGACGCCTGTGATGACGATTCGTTGATGATCCTTGTCCGCCGAGTGCATGTCAGAACCAGTTGAATTCGCTCAGATTTAGGCCGTGCGGAACCCGTAACCGGGTTGAGGGCGCGGCAGATTAACGGCTGCTTTGGGGGCCAGCAAGGAGCCCGAAATCCCTGTGAATTGTGCCTGTTTCGCGACTGGGAGTTTCAATTGGCCGGTCTATATTTCGTTGCGATCGATGTGTCTGTGGCGGCTTTCAGAGCCTTCTCAATCGATTGGGGTTTTGACGAGACGTCGATCTGCACCAGCCGTGGTCAACGAATTATTGAAGGATTCTTTTGTGTCGCATCCACTTGAAGTCGACTGCAAGTCAGTAAAGGCCATGCTCGATTCTCAGCAACCATTCTTGTTTGTTGATTGCAGAGAGAAGAGCGAGTTCGATCACGTTCGAATCCAGGGGACTACATTGATTCCGATGAGCGAAATGGCAACACGCGTCGGAGAACTTGAGTCTCACAAGTCGAGCCCAATAGTAGTCCACTGCCATCATGGAGGACGCAGTTTGCGAGTTGCTAATTGGTTAGCTCAGCAGGGCTTCTCAAACGTCAAGAGCATGGCAGGGGGAATCGACGTTTGGGCAACCGACATCGAACCAGGCATGACTCGGTACTAGTCCGAAGTTATTTCGACGTCGAATTGCTCCATCATCGCTGACTTACTTCGTTTCGATTTTCACAGTTCCCCAAAAAGCTTCCTCATACTTCCAGTCATTTGGGTGGTCGTGAACTTCGACAACGACGTTCTTTCCCGCAAAGCGACTTAGGTCTACTTCGAAGTTCGCCCAACCGTCTTTAGCCGTGTTGGCGTCAATCATCGAACGCAGGATGTCTTGACCGTCCACAACCACGGCGAGTTGCCAGTCGCCTTCTGCGTGGCGTGCGCAGCTCACTTTGAGAACTGTCGACTTTCCAGAGGGTACCGAAACTGGAGATCGCAGGATGCTTGGCTTGCCCTGGGCTGGCGGCATGATGCGTACGGCATCGCGGCCGTAGATGTCCTTCATGAGTTTGACTGGTTCCGAAGTTAGGTCTGTTGTGAATTGCGGAGCGACCTTTGAAAGCAGTTGTGAGAATTGCCACGGAGCCGTGACTTGAGCAACGACTTTCGGGTCGTTGATCGGTGCTGATGGAGTCGTTGTCGAGGTCCATTCAGAAAGCCAAGTCAGGTCGGCGTGACTGCGAGCCAAGTAGAGGCCATCAAAGTAGGCGGCTTCTCCGTCAGGGCACTGGAAGCCCAAGCCTGTGACATTGAATGTTCCAAACTCGCCGAAGAGATCGCGAAAGTGCGCATCCCAATTACCGCTGATCTTTTTCTCTAGCCGAAGTACGGGCTGAGCGGGCTTGGGATCTTTGCCAATGTCGTATTGGTAACCAACAAGAGCGCCTCGTTGATCGGACGCTCCGGGACGACGCGATCTCAATCCAGAGACTGAAATCGCTTCAGGCTTACCGCGTACTTGGTCGGGGCGAATTCCAAGTTCTCCATCGTGACCAACTTGTAGGCCGATTTGATCTCCTCCGACCTTCTTCCAAGCAAATCGCAAGTAGCGATACTCACCGAGCTTTGGGGTCTCTCGGATGCTGTATCGCATGCCTGGCAACCGAGCTTGTGATCGCTCACCAATTGAAATCTTCAGTGATGCGTCGCCGAGCTGTTTCTCCATTTCGGACAGTGACGCTTGGGCTTCTCCTTCGCTGAGTTTTTCAATGAAGTCGGTTTCGTCATCGAAGAGCCGCACGAGTCCTGGATGATGTGTAAGTAGTTTTGTACCTCTCCAGTCGACTCGAGATTTATCACCTTCGGCGATGATGATGACGTTCAATTCAACCGATTTGCCGCGAACGCTTGTCACGGGAATGAGGATTGGATCGGGTTCTGCTCGTCCCGTTCGTTCTGGAACCATTGCCTCTCCGAGGCAGACTCCGTCCGCTCGAACTTGGACTCGAATGGGAGTTGTAAGATTCGGTCCTTGGCGGGTTGCGACCAATGCCAACCAGCGGTGTTCCGGCTTGATGCTCATCTTGCGATTGAGAACGAGGAACTTGTCCGCGGGTTCGAAATCAATTCGATAGTGAGAATCCTCTGACAACAGCGAGTCCCAAACATTCGTCAGTTTTATCGCGACATTGGACGTGGTTTGATCGGCTGCTGTTGGCACGAGCGGAAGTTGCCCCGCGATTGACCAATCACGTAAGGCCGGTAGTCTTCGCGGCATGCGGGCCGCGACTTCCTCTTTGAGTTTGGCTGCATCGAGTCGCCATTCAGGCTCACTCCAGTCGAGGCAGTCGCGAATGTCAAAAGGGTCCGCTCCGGCAGGGCGTTCATTGATGGATGGATCGGCGAGTAACTTCAGCGTTGCTCCTGCATTCGACTGTGAGGCGACGTTAAGCCACCCCGAGTCGACGATCTTTTCACTCGCAATGAGCAAATCGCTCTTGTGAAGAGGTGCTGCGAGGTTGTTCGAATAGGCGATCAGGGAACGTGCCGACCCACCTCGTTTTACGACTTCATCGAGTCCAGACTTCACTCGAAAGCCGGTGACGACGGGGTGTAGTGCAAAGTCCAATTCAGTCGGCGCCTGGACTCCAAATCCCCAACCAAAGAGTTGTTTGTTGATGCACAAGGCACTGCCTTGCACCGAACGATCTTGTCTTGGATTCCAACCCTGACTCAGCACTGGTTTGTTACGAGAGGTCGTTGGCGCGAAGAGAGTTGCTGGAGGTTCAACGGCCGCGAAAAAACGCCAACTGCGAGTCGCTCGGAACGGGACAACGATTGGGTCCAAACTCCAGACTGGTTGCATGAGTGGGAACCAATCATCGGGCTTGTTGCGGTCGCCGTGAAACTGAGGGCGATACCGAAGAGCTGATGAGGTCAGTTTCATGCCTTCAGCGGTTTCGATTTGTATGAGACGAGCTGAGAGATCGGGGCTTAGAACGGCGAGTTGCTCAAACCAAGAGTCCCAGACCGAACGCTGCGGATAATGCAGTTCAGCGACTTGTGCGAGGACGAACGATCGCACGCCGTCGTCCGTCAACAATGAGATCGCTCCTTTGGACCAACGCAATCCTTTGAATTTCACCTGGCTGCCGTCCCTTAGAAAAACAGTTCCAGGTCGATAGTCGTTGGGACCGCCTGGCGGATGTTCCCACACGATGCGCTGAATCCATTCCGTCGACACTCGCAGAAATCCTGAAGGGGCTACTTGCGGCAGATCGACACTGACGGACGGCTCGACCAACAGGTACTCGCCAATGTTTTCGAAGGCGTCACTCTGAGCTGGTTCGTAGTCCGAGACGATGCCCGGCAAGACGTCTCCGCCTGCGAATTCGACATACGACTTGGGTGAAACGCCGAGTGGCTGAGCTTGGTCGATAATCCAACGAAATGGCTTCGTCGGGTCGAAGACCAGGGCTCCGGCGAGCTTGGGTTGAACAGTGTCGTCGGCCCATTCCGTGGGTTTGTCAGCGAAGACACGAGTGCCATCGGACTGCATTCCGACGAACCGCTGCTCCGGCGGAAAGACTTCAGCTTGTGCGATGGTCGCGAAGCCAAACACGGTCGCGATTATGAGTCCAAGTGCCCGTTTGAAACTCATCGCCAGTGGCCCAAGGTCGCGCATGTCTGTTGTCTTTCTTCTTGTGCCGTCCGTTGCTCGCAGAGTCTTTGGTGGCCTACTTACTTCTTGGTTCCGAAGCAGTAGATAGAGCCTTCGGTACCCTCGGCTCCGATCACTAAGCAACCTTCTCCAACAGCAGGCGATGAGGAAACTTGGCGACCAAGCTTTTGCTTCCAACGTTGCTTGCCGTCGTCGATCCCGACCTCGTAGAGATGTCCGTCGTTGGAGCCGAAGAAGATTCGCTTACCCACAACTACGGGAGAGCTATTGATCTGTCCGTTCGCCGCATATGACCAGACTTGCTTGCCGGTCTTGCGATCAAGTGCATGCAGCAACTTGTCTTGTCCACCGATGATGACGAGATCGTTGGTGACTGCTGCGGAGGAGTGATAGGGCTGCTCTTTACCCTTCTCTTGAAACCGCCAAACGATGTCTGGTTTGGTGATGTCGATCGCCAGCACTTCGCTTTCGTGAGTGCCAACGTAAAGCATGGAATCCAGAACTGCAGGTGACGAGATCATGAACTGATTTAGGGGAAGATCGAACTTCTCTTTGCCCGTTTTGATGTCGATCGCTCGCAGATGTTGGTCACAACCCGTGACGAAAGTGAGACCACCAGCGATTGCGGGTGACCCGTTAATGCGGTCCTGAGTCCTGAACTCCCAAACTCGTTTTCCATCTTCCATTCGTAGGCAATAGAGCGTGCTGTCGTACGAACCGAAGATGACGTTGTCTCCGACGATTGCCGCGCTGGCGATGATCTCGGCGCCGGTTTCGAACAACCATGCTCGCTTGCCTGTCGAACGATCTACAGCATGAAACTTGCCGTCCTCGTCCCCGATGAAAACTTGCTTGTTGGTGACTGTTGGCGAGGAGCCGAAGCCTGGAATGAAGTCATCCGGCTTCTTGCGCTCGGCTGAGAGATAAGTCCAAACTCGTTTCCCCGTGAGTCGTTCAAAGCAGATGAGTTCTCCACCGAGCGACCCTGCAATGACGTGCGAACCAACAATGGCCGCGGTCGATGTCATGCCGTCCTTCAGAGGTTCCTTCCATAAGACTTCCAGCTTGTCGGGCAGGGCACTGGTTGTGATGCCGCGCAGTTGGTTGCCATTCCGGAACGACGGCCAGCTTGTTGATGGATTGCCTTCATTGGCATTCAGCAGATTGCTGTAGCCGCTCGCTATGACGGCTGCAGACGTTGCCAAGAATGCTCGCCTCGACAAATCAGTGTTGAGCATCGAGCGGCCAGGCTGCTCATGGTTGCCAACTAATTCGAGCGATGGTTGAACGCGCATTGATAAAGCTCCTGCAACGAGACCACGGTTACCGGACGAGGATTGAATGTCCCCGTCCATTGCTTTGCAGCTTCTTGAGCTAGCATGGGAATGAGTTCCTCGCGTGCGTGACATTGGGCTAGTGACGTTGGCATTCCCCAACTTGCGACGAGCGACTCCAAGTATTCCGCGAGTTGCTCTGCAGCATCGATCTGACTGCTGGCTGTTTTTCCGAGGTCAGCCACAAGATCGGCATAGAGGTCGCCGACCGCCGTGCCGTTGAACCGCACGACATGCGGCAGCATGACTCCGATGGCGATTCCGTGAGTCAAACCGAAGTGCGCAGACAATGGATTGGCCAACGCGTGAGCGGCACCCAGCATCGAGTTCTCAATCGCGGCACCTGCGAAGTGAGCTCCCAACAACATGGCTCCGCGAGCATCCAAGTTGCTCGGCTCGTGCAAGACGGTTGCGAATGCTGGTGCCAAAAGGCTCCAGGCTCGACGACTGAAGAGCTGCGAAACTGGATTTCGTTTGGTCGTCACATAGGTTTCCACGGCATGGCTAACGGCATCAATACCAGTAACCGCCGTTACCGACGCGGGCATTGTGACCGTCAATTCGGGATCGAGAATGGCGACGCGGCAAGCAGCCTTCTTATCTCCGCAGGCCATCTTCATGTGAGTCTGTGCGTTGGCGATAAGTGCGAACGATTGAGCTTCGCTGCCAGTACCGGCGGTGGTAGGCACTGCAATCATGGGAAGCATCGGTTGCTTAGCTCTGCCAATGCCCCAGTAATCCTCCATGCGTCCGCCATTGGTCAGCAGAAAGTTGATGCCTTTGGCCGTGTCCATGCTGCTGCCGCCCCCCAGGCCAATGATGAGATCGACTTGAGAATCGCGAGCAACTGCAAGACCTCGTTCAACGTCATCAGTTGTCGGATTGGGCTGCACATCGTCGAAGACCGTCACTCGAATACCAGCGTCGTTGAGCAACTTAAGCGTTTTGGTTTCATGCCCGGCGGCCTTCAAGCCCTTGTCGGTCACGAGCAAAACGCGACTGCCTTGAAGTTCGTGGCTGAGTTCAGCAATTCGCCCGAGCGACCCAGAGCCGTAAACGACTCGGGTTCGCGGATCAAAATCAAAGCCGGACAGCGCGGCAGCAGCTGGCTCGCGTGCGGTCATGCGTTTGCTTTCGGTGGGCGGAAGAATGTGATGAGGTTGGCGGACTCAGGGGCAAGCGCCGTCGTTCGTTGTCGAGAGTCTGGTGACATCGGTCGGTGAGATTTGGATGATTGCTTGAATTCATCCTGTCGGCAGTGCGGCGGATTCTAGGTAGATCATCCTCGATCTGAAAAACGAATCAGCCCGCACTGAACGTTCTTTCGAACAGGCTACAGTGCGGGCTGATTCGGTATTGGTCACATCATTAGGCGTGCGACGCTCAAACTTCACGTCGTTTCATCATCGGACTTCGTACTGGAAACGACTTCCTCGGTATCGCAGTTGGCCATTTCACGAGCGGCTGGGTTAGTGGCGAGGTACTTCTTGAGATACTCGACAGTTTCGGCCACTTCGTCGGCTTGCATCAGCAGCAAGTCACCAGGCTTGAGCATGCTCAAGGCTAGGTCCATTGAAGCGACGGCACCGACGACTTCATGAATCTTCTTGCCGGGGCCACCTTCGATGATGCCTTTCTTGAAGAACTGAGTGATCTCGCCCTTCTCGCGACCACGAACGTACTGGCCTTCGTAAATCACGACTTCATCGAAGTTCTGCCCGAGCAGACGACCTTGATCGACGAAGTCTTCGTCGCGCCGATCACCTGCAGCTGAATAGACTGCGAGACGGCGTTTCGCATCGAAGCCCTTGAGTGTTGCGCAGATCGTTTGCAGTGATGACGTGTTATGGCCGTAGTCGACAACAACGGTCGCACCATTCACGTCCAGCATGTTGAAGCGACCGGGCGAGTGTTGCAGGTCCGGAGTGAATGACTCTAAGCCCGCGATGATGTTCTCTTCATCAATCCCCAAGCCCCAGCAAGCAGCAGCTGCCGCCAAGACATTGTCGACTTGGAAGCCAATTCGGCCACCGTGAGTCAGCGGAATCTGATCCAGCGACATCAGCGTGCTCTCGCCTTCACGATCCGCTTGGATGATCTTGTTGTCGCGAACGAACGTGACAGGTTTACCTTGCTCCAGGTGCTTCTTGAGGACGGGCGACTGCTCGTCTCGCGAGAAGAAGATCACGCCGCCTTTGCAGTATTCGGCCATCTCAATGACAAGCGGGTCGTCGGCATTGAGCACTGCCGAACCGTCTCTGGAGACTGACTCAACAACCACTCGCTTCACCTTGGCGAGCTGCTCTGGAGTTTGAATATCAGCCAGTCCGAGATGGTCTCCGGCGCCGATGTTGGTCACTACGCCGACATCGCAGCGATCAAATCCAAGTCCCTCTCTGACGATGCCGCCGCGAGCAGTCTCGAATACCGCTGCGTCAACGCAGGGGTTCGACAAAACACAGCGAGCACTCTTGGGACCACTGCAATCGCCGCGATCAATCAGACGGTCATTCAAAAAGATACCGTCTGTCGTTGTCATACCCACACGAGCGTTGCGGCGGCGAAGAATGTGAGCAATCAGTCGAGTCGTCGTCGTTTTTCCATTCGTACCTGTCACCGAGACGATTGGAATTCGGCCAGTTTGATCTTCGCCAAACATCATCTGGATGATGGCTTCACCAACAGCACGCGGCTTTCCGCCAGATGGTTCCAAGTGCATTCTCAAGCCGGGAGCGGCGTTCACTTCCACAATGACACCGTGCTGGTCTTCGAGTGGTTGGCTGATGTCTTCAGCAACGATGTCGATTCCTGCGATGTCCAATCCGACAACCTTGGCCGCTTCAATTGCGCGTGCCGCGACATCGGGGTGAACAGTGTCGGTGACGTCTTCCGCCGTGCCTCCCGTACTAAGGTTGGCGTTTCGACGAATTAAGACTTTCAATCCTGATGGTGGGACTGAGTCCGCTTCGAAGCCCTGAGACTTCAAAACTTCCAGAGCCACATCGTCCAATTTCACGAAACTCAAGGCGGTGGCATGCCCGTCACTGCGGCGAGGATCTTTGTTGACCTCTGCGACAAGGTCTCGAATCGTTCGCTTGCCGTCACCAAAGACGTGAGCTGGTTCGCGGCGAGCTGCTGCGACGAGCTTGTCACCGATGACGAGTAGTCTCCAGTCACAGCCCGGAGCATACTTCTCCAGCAGGACTTCATCTTCTCGTGCATAGGCTGCCGCGTAGGCCGCTCGCACTTCAGCTTCGGAACGCAGGTTGGTCGCAACCCCTCGGCCCTGGTTGCCATTCTGCGGCTTCACGACAACTGGCAGGCCAATTTCTTGAGCCGCTTCCCAGGCATCGTCAGCGTCTTTAACCGGGCGACCGTCCGGAACAGGAACGCCGATCTCTCGCAGGATCTTTTTCGTTAGTTCCTTGCCCTGAGCGATCATCTCCGCGATTGCACCGGTTCGGTCGGTCTCAGCAGCGCAGATGCGGCGAATGCGGGCGCCATATCCGAACTGAACCATGCTGCCTTCTGTGAGTCGACGCCATGGAATTCCACGGGCTCGTGCGGCCTCAACGATTGAACGGGTGCTCGGTCCAAGGCATAAGTCATGAGCGAGATCCTTGAGTCGCTCGATCGTCCCCGAAACATCGAATGGTGTGTCATGGACAGCAGCCATGATCAGTTCACGAGCGGCATAGATTGCTTCGAGTCCGAGCTTCTCTTCCTGAAACTTGATGGCAACTCGGTAGGTGCCTTCGACAGAGGTTTCTCGAGCTCGCCCGAAACCGACGTCTGTTCCCGCCAGCGTCTGAAGTTCGAGAGCAACGTGCTCAAGAATGTGACCGAGATATGTGCCTCGATCGAGTCGTACGAAGAAGCCGCCCCGCTCGCCGACGCTACAACGATGTTCGATCAGAGACGGCAGCCAAGATTTCAGGCGGTCATTGAAGCCTGGGTATTCCTCGGAACTCTTTTCGTTGTAGACACCAAGCTTCACCCAGACTTCCAGTACCGGGAAATTGGCCCAGACATTTGGACCACGAAGGGCGTTGATCTTCAAGATCTCCACAAGAAGCTCCAATCAGGTTGTACGGCGGCGAGGAATGCTGAATTGATGACCGTTGGGGACGCGGTTGGCATAGGCAACTCTCGGACCGAGGTCATGTTGGCGGGAAAAACCAAGGAGAGAGCGGTATCACAAACGGCGAGTCGAATCACCAGGCAGGCATGCTGAAAGGCGTGTCGGGGGCCAAAACGAAGACAGGCAACCGGTCCATCGAGTGGTCACATTGATCCACGACAGATCCAATTGCACGAACGCCCCGAGTTGCGGCGGCGACAACAGCAACATTCGCCGACGGAAGCGATTCCATCGCTCTGGAGGCGCGGGCTCCAAGCAGAAAGCGGGGCACAACATGCCGAACCCATCTGAGGAAGTCAACGGACGGAAAGCTCGATCAGCACTAGATTCCGAAGCCGTGCCGAGACTCTTTAAGACGTCGACGACAGGTGGCCTCAAATCGACCGCAGTCGCCCACTGAACCAGTTATGGAATGCGTTCTTCAGCGGTCGATCAACGGCTGTATTCAATTCATCAAAGTTCGGCAGCTGAGGAGAACTTCATGAATCTTAGTCGGCCTAATTCCTGATTCCGGCACAACGCACGCAATCCATAAAGTCTCGATGATCGGCTCTTGTCTTCGTCTTTCAACGGATGACTTGAGCAATCAGAAAAGTCTCAAGTCGCGCATTACTTCCGATGCGGTCCGCTTTAGACTCCCGTCCCTTGATCGCTCGACAGTATCTCGAATGTGACGAACCTTTGTGAGGAATCGACTCAGTGACAGCAATGAACGGCAATCTGTCGGTACTTTCCGAGGTCCATCGAGCTGCGTTTGCTGCTCAGCTTTCTCCTGACGAGTCGATCTTGGCAGTCGCGGAATGTGATCTTGATGAGCAGATGCGATTTGCGAACTCGGTTCTGGTTCTAACTGACCGAAGGTTGCTGGCAAGACGGCCAAACGGAGACTTCAAGAGTTGGGGACTCTCCGAGATTTCTGATCTCAAGCTCAGCGTACATGGGGCTCTGGCGAGTCTCGATTTGTTGAGCTCTACACAGCGATTGGCGAACTGGCGATTAACGGCTCATCAGCTTGGCCAAGTTCGCAAACTGCAGCGCGCTTGGGACACTCTCAAGAATGGAGCCACTCAACAGTCGCAAGAGTCGATCTGCCCCAGTTGCGGCGCGGCAATGCCGGTCGAACGCGTGAAGTGTGAAGCTTGCACGCCTAAAGCCGTGACCAACGAGCGAGCCGCGCTATACCGGCTATTGCCCTTCGCGAAGCCGCGTTTGGGAATGGTTTTGGTGGGTCTCGCGCTAGCATTCGGTAATACTGCGGCCTCGATGATCCCGCCCTATCTTACGCGACCGCTCGTCGACAAAGTGCTGATGCCGTTTCAGAACGGTGACAAGGTTCCCGATGGACTCGTCAGCTTCTACTTATGGAGTCTTGTCGGAGCTGCGGCGCTCGCCTGGATTTTGGGTTGGGGGCGCAGCTTCTGCCTCGCTTGGGTCAGCGAGCGAATCGCAGCGGACCTGAGAAATCGAGGCTACGCCCATCTGCAAAAGCTGTCGCTCGAGTTCTTCGGCGGCAAACGTACTGGCGACCTGATGTCGCGACTGAGTAGCGACACAGACCGCATTTGCGACTTCCTCACGTTGAACCTCGTCGACTTCATGACTGACGTGATGATGATGACGATGACGGCTGCGGTGCTGTTGTCTATGAATGTGAAGCTCGCCCTCGTGTCGCTCGTACCGTTTCCGTTGATCGCCTGGCTCGTGCATCGAGTGCGACAACGATTGCGCCGCGGTTTCCGCATCATGACGCGCACATGGGCGGAGATGACGAGCGTACTTGCCGACACCATTCCCGGCATTCGCGTCGTGAAGGCGTTCGCTCAGGAGTCGCGAGAGGTCGCTCGGTACAAGAAAGCGAACGACACCATTCTCGCGTCGAACGACCGGGTGAATACGGTGTGGGCCTTCTTTGGGCCGTCGGTCACGCTGCTCACGGAATTGGGACTGCTCGTTGTTTGGGCCTCGGGCGTTTATCTCGTCTTCAACGGCGGCGGAGTAACGGTCGGCGTTCTGACAGCTTTCATCACTTACATCAGTCGCTTCTACACAAAGCTCGAATCGCTGAGCTACATGGCCGGCGCAGTGCAGCGAGCCTCGGCTTCGGCGCAACGTCTTTTCGAGATCCTTGATCGCGTGCCCTCTGTCGCAGAGCCCGTTAAGCCCGTCGAACCGGGTCGCTTGAAGGGAGCGATCGAACTCAAAGACGTCTGCTTTCAATACGGCAATCGGCGCGTGCTGCATCACATCGACTTGAAGATCGCTCCCGGTGAAATGGTCGGGCTCGTCGGTCAGAGCGGAGCCGGTAAGAGCACCCTCGTAAATCTCGTCTGCCGGTTCTATGACGTTGTCGAAGGCTCGATCTCCGTCGACGGCACGGACATTCGCTCGTTCCCGATCTCGGCGTATCGCAAGAACATCGGCATCGTTCTGCAGGAGCCATTTCTGTTCTTCGGCACGATCGCTGAGAACATCGCTTATGGAAAACCCGAAGCAACGCGCGATGAAATAGTCGCTGCCGCTCAAGCAGCCGGTGCTCACGAATTCATTCTGCGATTGCCAGAAGGTTACGACTCGGTCGTCGGCGAGCGGGGCCAGTTGCTTTCAGGCGGTGAGAGACAGCGCATCTCGATCGCACGAGCTTTGTTGATCGACCCGGCGATCTTGATCCTTGATGAGGCCACTTCATCCGTCGACACCGAGACCGAACGCGAGATTCAGCAAGCTCTCGAACGGCTCATTCAAGGCCGCACGACGATCGCGATTGCTCACCGACTCAGCACATTGAATCGAGCGAATCGAGTGATCGTGCTCGACGCCGGACGCATCGTCGAGGAAGGCCCGCACGACGAACTGCTCGCTCGCGATGGCCACTACGCGAGATTGCATGCCGCTCAGTTTGAGCAATCGGCAGCACCGGCTTCGTCGAGTAACGAAGACGAGGATGATGAATCGGATGAGTGATTGAGTCGCGGTGTTCGAGTCTTTTCAATGTGTCCGTTCGAAGTTCGAGAGCGATCGACGAATTCGTTGTTGCAAGAATTCTTACGGTTAGAACGGGGCATGATGAAGCTGCTGGCGTTTGTCACTGTCGTATGTTTATTCGGGGCTGCGACTGATGCCGCCGAGCTTGTGCCGCTTCGAATTGGTCGCCCTGTCGGTGGGCACATTCACCCGTCGGCTTGCATGGGCAAAGCGGGGACGATCGTTGTCACTTTCGGCCAGATCAATCACCGCGATTTGCGAATCACTCGATCGACTGATGGTGGCCAAACATGGTCAGAGCCGACTCCGTTTCAGCACACCATCAAGAAGACCTATTACCCTGGTTCGCTGACAAAACTGGCGGACGGTCGGCTGGTGCATGCTTGGAATCGATGGAGCGGTGAGTCGGTCGAGACCGAGCCTCGTTCCGTGCTGTATTCAGTTTCGAATGACGATGGCGTCACGTGGTCTGATCCGAAGCCGTTTCCCCGTGACGAAAAAGTTATGAGCGTCATTCGGCACCCGCTCGTCGAGCTTGCTCCCAGCAAATGGCTGACATCTCTTAGCGACGCGACTTGGATCATCGATGCGGAAACGAGTATCGGCTCTGAGTTCGGTGACGGTCGCAAACACGGGCTGGTGCCGATCGTGCGAACTCCGAAGGGCACGTTCATCAGTGGTGCGGGCTTGCGTTCAACAGATGAAGGTCGGACGTGGAGCGAGATTCCGCGCTTTCCGAACTTGAAGGAGCAGGGGTGGCGGCACGAGATGGTTTGCCTCGCGAACGGCTGGTTGCTCGCGTCTGAGATCCTTGGTCCGGGCGTGGGTGGCGAACGAATTCGGTACGTGGTCTCGCGTGACGACGGAGTCAGTTGGGGCCACTCGTTCGAGTACTACAACCCTGGTCGAGCGATTGGCGGACGCGCGTGTCCTCGAACCGTGCCGCTCGACGAACGAAACATCGGCGTGATCTTTTACGACGTCGAGCCGAATCAGTCCGGCGGGCCGGCGCTGTTCTTTCTCAAGATTGCGTTTGCCGACCTCGAAGTCGGGCTGCTTCCGCGTGACTAAAGATGACGGCTTACGTGTGACCTTTACGTGACGCTTTCGTTTCCGTCGGTTTCTGTAGCCACTGTTACATGATCACCAATTCGGCATGGAGTGCACCGGCTCGCTTGAGTGCTTGGAAGATCGAGATCAACTCCTTCGGGCTGGTCCCAAGTGCGTTGAGTGCTCGAGCGAAGTCGGACACTGTGATCGACTCGTTGTCTTCCACAACATTCACTCGAGTGCCCAAGACGGTGCCCGCAGGCTGCTGTTGTGGTGCTTGGTTTCCTGCTGCGGGCGGATTGTCGTTTTGAATGCCGAGCAAGGCCGATGCTGCCGGGCCAAGCGGCCCTTGTGTTCTCGTTCGCGGATCGACCGGGCGTATGGAGAGGTTGCCGTGTGAGATCGCGACTGTCGCAATGCGAACGCTTTGGCCGACGATCACAGTCCCTGTTCTCTCATTAATGATGACTTTGGCATTGGTGTCTGGCTTGATGATGAGGCTGCCGCAGTCGCCGATGAATGCGACGACGTTTCGGTTCTGCTCACGACTCATCGCCACTTCCACAGTGCCCATGTCGATGGTCTTCGCTGCTCCGACGAACTTGGCATTGATGGCTGTGGCGATTTCATTGGCAGTGTCGTAGTCCGGTTCTTCGAGCAATAACCTCAGCTTGCCATCCTTAGACATCGTGCCGAGTGCTTCTTTTTCGACGATCGCCCCGTTCGCGATACGACCATTCGTTGCATGATTGATGAGTGCGCTTTGAGGGACTTGGGATTCAAGATTCACACCACCCAAAGACAGCGGTCCTTGAGCTACTGCGTAAACTTCGCCGTCGGCACCCTTCAGTGGCGTGAGTAGCAATACTGCGCCTCGCAAACTTTGAGCGTCGTCCAAGACGGACACGTTTACGTCGAGCTTGGCGCCCGCTCGAGCAAACGGAGGCAGCTCGGCCGTCACTGTCACCATCGAAATGTTGGTCGATTGAAAGACGTTATCGAGGAGACCTTCACGAGCGATCTTGGTGGTGACGTCCATACATCGCAGCATGTCGATCGCCATCTGCTGAGTAGCCAGGCTGCGGCCGCCAGTTCGATTGAGCCCAACGACCAGTCCCAGTCCCACCAACTGGTTACCGCGTGCGCCCTCCACGCGAGTCACATCTTTAATACGCACGGCTGCTTGAGAAGGAGTGGCAGTTACCAACATCCAACCAGCGATAACCACACAGAGAAGTAGCCTCATGACATGGCTCCTGATGAGGTCTGAATACGCAAGAGAGGGCAGAGGAGTCGGGCGTTGTCGAAACGCAGTTCGACATAGGTTCGTTGAGGTCCAATAGAACGGTCTCTCAACGACTTGGGTTACCAAGGCCAAATCTTGTTCGTGAATCGGCCTAGCCAACCGTGCTTCGTATAGCGAGTGGCATCTCCGTCACCGTCGTAGGTGATTTTGAAGTCAGCGATCACGTTGGATTGGATCGTGTTACCCAATCCGATGTCGTCTGGACGCACCTTGCCGCGAACTCGCATCGTGCGCGTTTCGCCTGCGATGATTCGTTGTCGCGAGCCTTCAATAACCAGAACGCCGTTCGGATGGATGTCGACCACCGTGCAAGCCAATTGGTCACGGAAGGTTCGATCACTCTGAAACTCTGCCGAGCCTTCGAGCGTTCGATTCGACTCGTTATTCGCTGTAAGACTTGCTGCAGCACTGCGTGCCACTGCGTTCGCCGAAGACTTGCCCTCGAAGCTGAATGTGCCATCGGCATCAGTCTTCTTTTCGAGTTTGCGTTCGTCGTTTTCATCGACGCCGGTGACTTCGCGAATCTGCACGATGATGAGGTCGCCGACTTGCCGAGCTCGCGTATCAACAAACAGGTTGGATCCTCGTTGATTCCGCTTTTGCCATAAGGACTCTGCGAATCCTGAGTCCGCGATCCAAAGCGAGCTGGCGGCGACGACTCCTAACGTCAGCACCTTGGCCAGCCGAGGCATCGGTGGCATCAGGCTTTTGAATCGAGTTTGCTTGGACATGATGAAGTTTTCTTCGAGAGAGGAATTGTGGCTTTCAATGACGACGGCAGGATTGATTCGGCCGCGCTAGTACTGCACTTCGACTTGGTTCTTACCCAGAACTTTGGGCTCATCGCAAAACCGTGGGGGTAACTGGTAAAGAGCGGACAGACTGGTTCAGCTGGGGTTGTGAGTTCTCAAGTCGCAACTTCAACGGAGTCCCAGAATGTCCGCTCAAGCGTTTT